>JAJZSN010000085.1 GCA_021849745.1 Bacillota bacterium
CGATCGAGATATGGCAGAAGGGGCCGCCCGTGAAAAGGCCCAGGAAAAAGCGGAGGAAAGAGGCGGTAAATTGGTGGAACTCGATGATGCCATAGCCGGATTCATCGCCGCCACCCCTTTCCCCATGCGCAGATTCCTCCGGCCGGTACTGGAGAAAAAGGGTCTAGACCCAAGCAAATATAATCTACCCAAATAAAAAGTAATGGGTTACTCCCTACCAACAGGTCAAGGAGCAACCCACAACTATTACCCAAAAGGTTAACCCAACCTCTTTAAGCTGACAGCTGATAGCTGATAGCTGATAGCTGCCCCAAAAGCCTACTCATGAGCCTAATCTTTCGGGTGATTTTGCCATTCCCCCAAAGGGGCTGTATCTACAAAGGTTTCGGAATAAGTTACCTTATAGGGTTTGGTTTTGGGCCTGGTTTTTTTATCTGAGCTAATTTGGGGTTGCTTTTTTTCGGTAGGCATATAAATACTCCTTTCTTTTTCTTTGGGTTTATTATTTACTTTTTCCGGAATTAATTTACCAGACAAAAGAAGGGATTGGTGGAACTAATATGATTTTCCCTCATTATGAACTGGTCAAAGGATTAGTTGTAACCTGAGAAAAAAAAGATGAAACTATTGACAAAAGGGCAATATTATTATATAGTAATAGTAACAATTACTAATAAATTATAAATAACAGGAGGGAAGCAAAATGTCAAAAAGAACTATTGAAAATCTTAAAGCTGCTTTTGCCGGAGAAAGCCAGGCCAGAAACAAGTATACCTTTTTTGCCTCTGTAGCTAAAAAGGAAGGTTGGCTTGAGATAGCTGAAGTTTTTGAAGAAGCAGCCCGAAATGAAAAAGAGCACGCTGAGATTATTTTCAAACTCCTAAAAGGAATCGGAGATAGCAAGGCCAATCTGCAGACCGCTATTGATGGGGAAAATTTTGAATGGATGGATATGTACGCTGAGTTTGCCAAAGTAGCTAAAGAAGAAGGAGAAACCATTGCAGCGGATTTTTTCGAGAATGTGGCTAAGGTTGAAAAATATCATGCCCAGCGTTTTCAGCAATTAAAGGATCAGCTGGAAAAAGGGGAATTATTGAATAAACCCGCCAGCATTAATTGGCAGTGCCGGGAATGTGGATATCTGTGGGAAGGCAGTGAACCTCCGGCTAAATGTCCTTTGTGTGGCCATGGCAAAGAATATTATAAGCCCATGGAGTAGGTATTAGGAGGCGATGAATATGCTGTGGAAATGTGATGTATGTGGTTTTATCCACGATGGTGACCAGGCCCCTGAGAAATGTCCCAAGTGCGGAGCGCCCAAAGAAAAGTTTAAGCAGTTATCCGATGAGCAAAAGGAACTGGTGCTCAAGTCCCGGCGAACCAATGATTTGCATATGAAGCTCTTTAGCTTGCTGGAGAAGATTGAATCTATTAGTACCGAAGGCAAGGATTTGAACCTTGACCCCGGATGTGTGGCCATCTTCGGTCAGGCTAAGGATTTTGCGGCGGTTACCCGCCAGAAGATTAAGGCCGAGTTGGAGACCCACATGCATAAGGGGAAATGGGGGTAAGAGCAGCTATCAGCTGTCAGTCGTCAGCTGGTAGGTCAAGTCTTATTAGGAATTTTTAAAGCGTACCTGGTGGGGTACGCTTTTTGCTTTGGCGGATGTTTAAGGAGATTTTGCCGTGATATATAAGAATGGGTAAGGCGGGGCACTCTATGGAAAAGGAGGGATGACGATGGAGCGAGAGGAAAAAGAGCCGACGGTGGCTCCGGGGTTGGATGATGCTTTGCAGAAAAAGGCTTCTGAGGAAGATAAAAAGAAAGGCAATGTGACCCGTGTCACACGTTTGTCCTGGGATGAAGTAGAGGGTGAATAAAGGAAATGCACTGGCCTAAGTGACGATATTTGTCGATAAGTTTTCTGTTCCCTGTCCTTTAAAGTATGTTATAATGGAATAGGTAAAAGCCTTGAAAGGAATGGTTATCGGTGGAACAGATACTTGAAGAGATTTTGGCCAAATTAGGCATCATGGATAGCAAGATTGAAAACCTTGGGGGCAGGTTTGACCGCCTTGAGACAAAGGTTGATAGTCTTGAGAGCAGGTTTGACCGCCTTGAGACAAAGGTTGATAACCTTGAGGGCAGAATAGACAACCTTGAGAATAAGGTGGACGAGTTATACAGCTTGAAACCCATAATAATTGAAAGCCATCAATGGCTTAGTACATTAATCGAAAACAAAGAATTCCAAAAGGCAGAAATGGATCGCCTTGAGCATAAAATCAATACTGTTGAAGGAGTGTTAACCGGTTTTGATAAGAGCCTTGATACTCTTAAAAAAGCCCAGTAACCCACGAGGGCACTGAAAAACCTACATTTTTTGAAAGAATAAATAGTCTTATCAAAAAAGACGACTCTAAATTCAGAAAAAGAATTTAGAGTCGTCTTTTTTATCAATTGGTTGTCTATTTCAGCCTTGATTTTAACCAATTATATTAATTATTCTTTTTATATATCGCCATTGCTCCATGTAATTCTTTGCCATTTAGACCTGAGGATGACGTGACTTCAGCTCCGTTCCAGGTGCCGGTATTGTTACCGGCGTAGAA
This sequence comes from Bacillota bacterium, assembly GCA_021849745.1. Taxonomy (GTDB): domain Bacteria; phylum Bacillota; order Carboxydocellales; family JAJZSN01; genus JAJZSN01. The sequence goes on from JAJZSN010000085.1 coordinate 2,614, forward strand.
TTTGCCACTCCTTTCGAGGCCAAAGGCCCCGGAATTAACCACTATGTTTTAAAGGAATTTTACCTGGGCTACTCGGAGTCAAATCACAAAAAAACTTGTTGAATAGCAGGAACTTTTACTTTGATGCTTGAATTAACTAGTATTATTTTATTGCGACAGGGGATAAGTCATGGCTAATCAAGGAGGCTTCAATGCATTATGTGAAAAATGCAGGTGTAACTGCAAGCAGGAAGCTGCCGCAAAGATACTGGGATGTCCCTTGTTTGTAGCTAAGCCGAAGCAGATGGAGTTTAGTTTCAACAAAAAAGATAAGAGAAAAAAACCTAAGTAAAGTTCACAAGGGAAAGAAACGAAAGGCGCCACCGCACCTTTTTAATTTGCCCGAAATAAAGGCTTAAGTACGCCTAAGCGACTTAAGCCTTTCCGGTTGCGGTTAAATTTATGGTTGTTTTGGCACTTTCACCTTATCCTCAGGTTGTTTAGGCTCTCCGGTTTGATCGATTTGTTTCTTGGGAATATCCACGATGGATGGGTTCAGGGGCTTGCCTGCCGCCTCTGCAGCTAATACCTGGGCCTGCCGGGCGTTATTAATAGCCAGGCTTAAAGTGTGCAAGGCTTTGGTGGAATTGTGAAAGCCCATGCTGTTTTCAGCTGAAACCCAGTCCCAATAGGCCTGACCGGTGCGGTGATATTTTCTGGCTTCAGCCAGTTTGGCGGTATCAACCCCTTGGGTGTCTGCGGCAGTTTGAATGGCCCTGATGGCCCGGACATTTTCTTCCCCGGCAATATCCAAGGTTTCATTGGTACGTACCTGGATGTCATGAATCCTGGTTTTTAACCACTGGGTGGTTTGGCGGTGACAGGGCTTGCACGATACATCCAAGTTTTTCACCGGGCTAGTCATCCAGTGAGAAGAGTATTTATTATACCCTTCCAGGACGTAAGGCATATGACAGTCTGCACAGGCCACCCCTGAGGTTTGGTGGACGCTGCCGGAGAACATTTCGTATTCCGGGTGCTGCATCTTCAGCATTTCTGTGCCGGACTGGGGATGTTTCCAGTCGGAAAACTTTTTATTATCGTAGTAATCTACTATGTTCCGGGGGTTTAGCCCATTGTCCCAAGGGTTGATAACTTCTTTGGTGTCTTTGTCAAAATAATATTCGTTATGACACTGGGCGCAGACGTAGGTGCGCATTTCTTTGCGGGTGGAGGCGTTGACATCCTTGCCCTGGCGTTTGAAAGCATTAATCATGTTCTGACGGGTTACCCGGAGGTTCATGGTTTTCGGGTCATGGCAATCCCAACAGGTGATGGGGTGTTTAACGTCTTTGGTCACGGCAGCAAAGGGTTTTTTATACCAGGAGACACCCTCTTTGGCAATCTGTTTCGGGGCGGTGGGGGTTTTGCAATTCCAGCAGGAGGCCGCCGATTTAGGGGTGATACGCTTTATTTCTTTTACATCGGTGACGGCATAGAAATGGCCCCTTTCTTCGTTATAGTCTTCGCCAAAGCCATAGCCTTTGAATAAAACCCTTAAATAGGGTTTTTTATCTAGATGAGATTCCCGGACCGAACCTCCAAATTCGGTTTTGGATTCTTCTTTATTTTTCAGGTAACTTTCGTACTGCCGGGGGTAATACTTTCCCCATACAGCGGGGTCTTCTTCACCGGGATTGAGCCCGGTTAATTTCTTTTGGGGCGCTTGGCCCTGGGTGGTACAACCGGCGGCAAATAATAATACGGTTAATAAGGTTAAGAGGATTAACTTTTTGTTCAAGGCGTTCATCCTTTCTGACTTCTTTCCCCGTGGGGGGTATTGCGGTGGCACTGGAAGCATTTCTTACCGCCTGTTGTCTTAATGGCGTCTACGGTGTCTTGGTGGCAGCGAATGCAGTTGGCTTGGATAATTTCCTTACTGTTTTCCTTGGTTTCAAAAATTTGCGGAGATTGGCCCGTAAAATAGACATAGGCGTCCCAGGTTCCGGATATACCTTTATAGGCAACTTTTTTTAGGTAATTATCTTGGGGAGTGTGACAGTCGTTACAGGTTATTGAGCTGTGAGTTGACTGCAAGTGGGTTTCATACATGGGTTGCATCACATGACAACTGGCACAAAAATGGGGACTTTCCGTCATTCGTACCGTGGTAAAGGATGCTACCAGAGCCAGTGCTAAAAAACTTGATATAATAATTGCGATTTTTCCCCAGGTTCGGCTTTTGTTAAGCAAGATTCCTCCTCCATCCATTTGTGATGATTTTAAACCTAGTATGTACTTTATGGTGGGTTTTTAAAAGGGGCGTTTTAAAAAGGAGTATGGTTGATGAAGGCTGATGCGGTATTCGAAGGTGGCGGAGTTAAGGCCATAGCCTTGGTAGGGGCTTTGGTGGCAGCTGAGAGGCTGGGTTATCGCTGGGTCAATGTGGCTGGGACTTCGGCGGGCGCTCTGGTGGCGGCCCTGGTAGCAGCTGGTTATAGGGCTAGGGAGATTAGGAAGTTTATAGATGATTTGGACTTTAGGAATTTTCGTGACCGGGATGCCCTGGATAGAATTCCTCTAATGGGGCCGTTACTTAGTATAAGTCTGGAGATGGGGCTATATGAGGGTAAGTTTCTGGAGGGCTGGCTGCGGGAAAAATTGGCGGCCAAAGGGGTGAAAACCTTCGGGGATTTGGTGATGGATGAGTTCGCCCATGATCGACGGTTTAGGTATAAACTACAGGTAATTGCCGCTGATATCTCTAGGGGGCTGATGCTGGTTCTGCCTAGGGATATAGCCGATTACGGGGTTCGCCCTGATGATCTGGAAGTGGCCAGGGCCGTCAGGATGAGCAATAGCCTGCCTTTTTACTTTGAGCCGGTAATCCAGACCTACCGCCGCAACGGGCGGGAAGAATTCAGTTATATCGTGGACGGGGCCATCCTCAGCAATTTTCCGGTATGGCTTTTTGATGCAGACCGGGAACCCCCTTGGCCTACCTTCGGTTTTAAATTGGTTGGCCCTAACGAAGGCAAGCCCCACCGGATTCACGGACCTCTTTCTTTCCTGGAGGCCATGTTCTCCACCATGCTCAACGCCCATGATGCTCATTATATCGAAGAAGCCTGTTTCGCACGCACTATCTCTATCCCCACCTTTGGGCTCAGAACCACCGATTTTGACTTATCCCCCGCCGACCGCCGCCGCCTTTACCAAGGGGGCCAAGCCGCAGCCCAAAAATTCTTCACCCACTGGGACTTCCAAGGATATGTAAAAAAATACAGAAAATAAAACGGGATGCCTTCATAGCATCCCTTGGTTTAAAATCCAGTATAAACCCTACCCCAATCAAAGCTGATAGCTGACAGCTGACCGCTAACCCAAGTGGAATCCCCTACTGCTTACTCGTCTCCTTATGTTGTGGTTCTACAGGAGTGATACGATCACTGATGGTAGTATAAGGGGTTCCTGCAATAGGTTCCCCGAACCCCTCTCCGTCAACTCTTTTTTGGCTTTTGGAAGTTTCGCGGCTGATTTTATCTTCCGGTTCTCTAGGTTTCATGATATATGCCTCCTTTCCGTAAAATTAGCTTTTCCTTTTACTCTAAGAATTATGAATCGACAATAAAAATCCTCTTTGACCGTAATCAGAACCGTTTAACAGAAATTGTGGAGATTGACCTGGGCAAAAATTCCACGGTGAAAATAGTAAGAGAAGTGGATAACCTGCGGGCCGGTGAAAAAGGCTGTCCCAATAGTATATAACCAAATAAGTTAGTCCCAAAATCACTAAAATAAACATCCCAAGCCACTACAAAGTGGATGGGATGTTTTATTTTAGGGACCGCTCTCGCTTATCCTTTTTTCTGTTTGAAGGTATGGCACTTGGTGGCAGCTTCATCGGCTGCAAAAACTCCGCCGCCGTCTGGATTGACTTCGATGGCAGAAGCCGTGCAAAAATTTTTGTTATCCCAATAGGTGCAATTGCTTACGGTGCATTTGATTTTGTCCGGCATACGTTACACCTCCTTTTAGGTAGAGTATCCTAAGGTCTTATTTTCTATGCTGAGCATAGAATAGGTACTGGGTTGCTTGGCGAAGGAGGTTTTTTTATGTCCTTTTGGAACAGAAAAAAAGTATTTTGCTGGTTGATAATCATTTTCTGCCTAGTTGGCGGATATTATTTATGGAAGGGTGAATGGGGCAGGGTGACGGCTCCTTGGTGGGTAATAGAGGTTAAACCCGGGCCGTCCGGACGGGCGGAGTTATACCCTGCTGTGAAGGTTACTGTTAATGATAAAGTGGAGGATTATACCATTAAATTATTCCGCCGGCGGGAGGGGGTAACCCCGGTATCCTTGGCTCCGGTACCGGGGTTTCAAGAGGTGTCGGAAGGTCAACTGGTTTTTCGCCCGGAGCAGGTATTAATCCCGGATAGTGATTATCTGGTGATGATAGTTTCTAAAAAAGATAAAAGCAGGGTCTTTCGCTACGAGTTTAAGACCAAGGATATGCAGGATCGATTATGGATGGCTGTTAAACTGGGCCGGGTACATACTGCTGTCATCTACAAAGGTCAAGAACCGATTAAATGGATGCCTGCTTCGGGAGGTAGGCCAGGTTGTGAAACCCCTTTGGGTATTTTCTATGCCGGGGATAGGGGCAATCGTTTCTGGTCCGCCCGTTACGGTGAAGGGGCTTTGTACTGGATTAGGCTCAAAGGAAATTATCTTATCCACTCGGTGCCAAGGGGCGAGGGGTGGCAGATTAAAATGGAGGAGCATAACAAACTGGGACTGCCCGCCAGCCATGGTTGTGTTCGTTTGAGTGATATTGATGCCAAGTGGGTTTACGACAATCTGCCCCAGGGCGCTATGGTGGTGATTCACCCTTAAGGAGGATTTCATGAACATTATCTTTGTGGTTTTTTTGGTTGGTGGCATTTTGGCTGCCGCCTGGTACGGAAATGTGGGGGTCATCACCACTGCGGCGGTTGATTCGGCGGGAGCGGCGGTGACCAAGTTAGCGGGTTTTGTGGGGGTTATGACCCTCTGGCTGGGGGTGGCAAAGATTGCGGAGCGTTCGGGGCTCTTGTTTTCATTGAGTAAACTTTTCCAACCTCTAATGGGCCTGCTGTTCCCTAGTGTGCCCAAGAACCATCCGGCCATGGGGGCTATGCTGATGAACATGACCGCCAATATGCTGGGGCTGGGTAATGCGGCTACCCCTTTTGGCCTTAAGGCCATGGGGGAACTGCAGAAGTTAAACCCTAGGAAGGACACAGCCAGTACCGCCATGTGCACTTTCCTGGCCATTAATACGGCATCAATTACTTTGGTTCCGGCGACCATTATTTCTTTTCGGGCCGCCTCAGGTTCGGCCAACCCGGCGGAGATTGCGGGGCCGGCTTTGTTGGCCAGTTTGGTGGCGGCCCTGGTGGCGGTGGCCCTGGATTATTATTTCCGGCGTAAGGATAATAATCTCTGGAGGTGAAGGCCGTGTTTGCCTTGCTTTCTTCGGCAGCCCAATGGGCGGTACCGGTTTTTTTGCTGGTGGTTGTTGTCCACGGCTGGTACAAGGGGGTCAGGGTTTATGAGGCTTTTGTGGAAGGGGCCAGGGAGGGTTTCTGGCTGGCGGTGAAAATCCTCCCCTATATTGTGGGTATTTATGTGGCCATTGGGGTGTTCAGGGATTCGGGAGCATTGGCGGCAGTTACGGCTCCGTTGAAGCCCCTCCTTCAGGCCATGGGGGTACCGGCGGAGATATTACCCCTCATGGTGGTGCGGCCCTTATCCGGGCCGCCCTCCCTGGGCCTGACCCTGGAGATTTTTGACCGCTACGGCCCCGATTCTTTCATCGGCCGCCTGGCCTCGGTGCTCTATGGCAGCACCGAAACCACCATCTATGTGCTAGCGGTTTATTTCGCCTCAGTGGGCATAAAAAAAGCCAGGTATTCCCTGGCTGTCGGCCTCCTAGCCGACCTGGCCGGCTATGCGGCAGCGATTTTTTTGTGCTTATGGATTTTTGCTTAGGGGTGAGGGGTTAGGTTGGGGTATTGTTGAAAGTTGGGTTCGTAGTTCGTAGTTCATAGTTCGTAGATCTGCTACTCATCTTCAGACATTCCTCCTTGGACTGTTAATATTGACAAGGGTAGTATAACCAGTTGTTACATAAAATTCACTTAGCTAAGACAAACTAAGGAAAAAAGATTGGAGGAATGTAAAGTGTGGTACTGGTTGATTTTAGCTGCGGTGGTTTGGGTGGTGACTTTTTTCCTCGTTCCCCGGGAGCGGTTTGTTAAATTACTTCCCATCGGTTTTGTTGGGGGCACCCTTTTGGCCTTTGTAATCCAATACCTTGGGGTGGTAGTGTTCAAGTTATGGGCTTTTAACAACATGCTCCTTCCCATCATGGGTATCCCTCTGTTCTTGCCTATAGCTTATTGGGCGGAGGTAATTTTATTTATTCACTTTTTACCCGATACCTTATGGGGTAAGACCCTGTATACCCTGGCTTTCTCAGCTGCCAACACCCTGGTCACTTATCTTATGATGAGCTTAGGTCTGCAGGATTTCATCGCCTGGTCTTTATTAAGTACCTTCATCGTGGCGGTGGTAGCTCATGGCATCGCTATTTTCCTCTATCCCCTCATGGTGGAAAGGGCTAGGGTCAGGTAATGTCAGGAACGGCCGGTTCTAGTGGATTTGTTACTACTTTGGAGGGTTTAGGGCGGCTATTCCGGCTAATCCCGGTGTTGTCTTGGACGGGGGGAGGATTTCTTATCGGGACGGCTGTTTCCCTGCGCTTCCACGGGGGGCGGGGAGATTGGACGGCCCTAGCCCTAGCCCTGCTGGCCGGTTTACTGATTCAGGGATTTATCGCCCATGCCTATAATGATTACGAGGATTGGCGTTCCGGTACCGACCGGGTCAGTCCGGGAGTACTGTCAGGGGGTTCCGGTGTAATACCTTTAAAAAAGCTTAGAGAAGGTGCGCTGCCTCTAATTGGTCTGGTTACTGCGGGATTAGTTATCTTGATTGGCGTATATTTGATCTACCGAGTGGGCCCCCTGATGGGGGTCTTTTTGCTGGTTGGCCTGTGGGCGGGGATAGGATACTCCAGTCCGCCTTTGAGGATGGCCTATCGGCCCTTCTTGGGAGAGTGGGCGGTAGCTTTTCCGGCCGTGGTGGCTTGTGTCCTGGCGCCGGGGTACTTGATTGGATACAGTCTACCCGGCTCCCTGTGGCTGGCCGCTGTTACCCACGGTTTATTTTGCCTGGGGTGGCTGATGCAGCATCACCTGGCGGACCGGGAAGCCGATTTAGGGGCCAATCCTCCTAAGATTACCACTGTGGTGAAAATAGGACAGCTATATGGCGCCCAGGCTACCCGGTGGGTTGCTGCAGGTTATTATGGTATAATAATTCCATGGGCCGTTGGGTTAGGTTATGGGGTAGACCCGGTCTACTTCGGATCGGCGGCCCTGGCCCTGTCGGCGGCCCTGTTGGGTCTGGCCACTAACCCTGATAACATCAGGCAGATTACCGTCCATGAAGTGGCCATGATTGCCTTGACTATGGTTAATGCAGGGTGGTTGGCGGGATACTTGAGGGTGAGTTGATGGGGCGGCTATCAATGAACTACGAACTATGAACCAACTCACCCCAGAGGAGTGCTTAAACCAATGCCCATTGCAGTCAAGAAAATTCTTGAAATCCTTGACCGTACCTATCCCGATGCCAAGTGTGCCTTGAACTACCGTACACCTTTTGAATTGCTGGTAGCCACCATGTTGTCGGCCCAGAGTACCGACAGGCAGGTGAATGAGATTACCAGGGAGCTTTTCCAACACTATAATACCCCGGAGGGTTTTGCCACCTTAAACCCGGAAGAACTGGCTGGCTATATCAAAGGCTGCGGCCTTTACCAGGCCAAGAGCCGGAACATCATCGCCACGGCCCGGAAGTTATTAACCGACTATGGCGGGGAGGTGCCCGAGTCCCTGGCCCAATTAGTCACATTACCTGGGGTGGGGCGCAAGACGGCTAATGTTGTCTTAAGCAATGCCTTTGGCCAACCCGCCATAGCGGTGGATACCCATGTTTTCCGGGTGGCCAACCGCCTGGGCCTTGCTGACAGCAAGAAAGTTGACGAGACGGAAGACCAGCTGCGCAGAAGGATTCCTCGGAGTTTATGGTCTCAAGCCCATCATTGGCTTATTTTTCATGGCCGCCAAGTGTGTCATGCGAGGCGTCCTAAGTGCTTCAATTGTCCTTTGGTAACCTTATGTCGCAGCAAAAAAGACCATGCCCAGGATTAATGGGTATGGTCTTTGTCGTTACAGCAAGGGCATTGATATTTATGTTCCCCGTCGGTTTCCTCCGGGTCTACGAAGACTATAGAATTCAGGGTGTTTTTGAGTTGCTCCCGAATTCCTTTGAGATATTGCTGCCTGACTTGTTGTTGTTCCGCTTTTTCTTCGGTGGTAAGGCCGACCGATCTTTGTTTGCGGGATAAGAAATTGATTCTATCGACTAATTCTTTGGTAATCATGGATAAACCTCCGTTGTTATTATATTGACCAAAATTAAGAATAGCCCTATTCTTAATAACATATAAAACGAAAATAGTCAAACAAACCTAGTTTTTAATGAAGGCCAATAGGTTAAAATATAATTATTATGCGCAAAGAAAATTTTAAAAAAGATAAACTTCTTAAAGGAATTTAGTGTTTTTTGTCGAATTATTCCAAGTATAGAATGGTAAACCAATATGGGAAGTTGGTGGATTTAGATGAACGGAATTGGTATTAAACTCAAAAATGAACGGGAAAATAAAGGTTTGTCTTTACAAGAAGCAGCTATTGCTACTAAAATCCGACTTAAATATTTAGAAGCTATTGAGAATGGTTCCTTCGAAATTATTCCGGCGGAAGTTTATCTTAAAGGCTTTTTAAAGATTTACGGTGATTATCTTGGTCTCAAAGGTCAAACTTTAGTGAATGAATATAAAGAGCTAACTGAAAGTAACAAGGAACCTTCGGTTTGCGAAGATAAAAAGAAAACCGGTATTCTAGGTAACTTATATAAAACTATTTTTGGCTGAAACACCCTCACTTGTGGGTGTTTTTTATTGCCATTTTCTACAAGGGCTAAAATGGATCAAAGAAATGGTAAACTTGGCACCGAATAATCTAAAGCCGCCAGGTTGGCGGCTTCAATTTGTTGTATAAAAAGAGGGAATTTCAAGGTAGAGTCGAATAAAATAGAAAAGCAAAGGAGGGATGGATGTGACGAAGTTAGAGCTACCGGTAGAGAAGTTACGTAAGTTTTGTGATTATACACAATTCGAGTTCGAAACCACTGAGCAGTTAACCCCCCTGGAGGGAATAGTGGGTCAAGAACGGGCCGTTAAAGCCATGGAATTCGGCTTATTGATTAAAAGTCCCGGATATAATATTTTCATGGGCGGTTTAACAGGGACGGGTAAAACTACCTATGCCCAATCCTTGGTTCACCACATAGCTAAAACGGAAGAAATCCCTGATGACTGGTGTTACGTATATAACTTTGAGCGGTTGGGACAACCGATTACCTTAAATTTGCCTCCGGGGATGGGTAAGGAATTTGCCCAGAACATGGAAGAACTCATCGAAGACCTTCTGGCGGAAATCCCCAAAGCCTTTGACGGTGAAGACTATGAACGGCAGAAAAATGCAGTTTTAAAAAAGTTTCAGGATGATAGCAGTCAGCTAATGGAGGAATTAACCAAAACCGCAGAAGAGATGGGTTTTAAGCTCAAACGAACCAGTACCGGTTTCGTAAGTATACCAATAATTGACGGACATCCCTTGAGTCCTGCTGAATTTGAAGCTTTGGACGAACGCATTGCCAAAGAAATCGACGAGAAAACGGTTCAACTTCAGGAACGAACTCTGGACATCATGCGCCGGGTTCGCCAGGCTGAAAAAGAAACCAAAGAAAAGATAAAAGAACTGGAAAGCCAGGTAGGACTGTTTGCCGTTGGCCACCTTATCGATGACCTGCGGGAAAAATACAGGGCCTTTCCCCAGGTTATCAATTACTTAAATTGTGTTCAGGTTGATATTTTGGCTCACCTAGACAACTTTCGGCCTCAGGAGGAAGACCCCAACCAGATGGCTTGGCTTAAACCCCCGGGAAAGGATCCTTTAAAGAAATATAAAGTTAACCTTTTTATTGATAACAGCCAAACCGAGGGGTCTCCGGTAGTAGTTGAGACCAACCCTACCTATTACAATCTCTTAGGCCGGGTTGAGTACAAAAACGAACTAGGAGTTATGACCACCGATTTTACCCGTATTAAAGCGGGGGCAATCCACCGGGCCAATGGGGGGTATCTGATCCTCCAGGCCAAGGATGTTATATCCTCTCCTTACTCCTGGGAGGCTCTTAAAAGGGTTTTAAAAACCGGTGAACTCCGGATAGAAAATCTTGGAGACCAGTTGGGCGCTGTAGCAGTGGCCACCTTAAAACCTGCTGGCATTCCCATCAATGTCAAGGTTATTTTAATTGGTAATTCACAACTGTACCAGTTGTTATACCATTATGATGAGGATTTCCGCAAACTTTTCAAAATCAAGTCTGATTTTGATTCTGAAATGGATCGGAACCGTGATAACATGACCAATATGGCGGCTTTTATCAGTTCCATCTGTGAAAAACAGGGGATTAAACATTTTGACCGCACCGGAGTGGCCCAAATCGTGGAGCACAGCTCCCGTCTGGCCGACCACCAAGAAAAGCTTACCACCAGGTTTAATGAAATTGTTGAAATAGTATACGAGGCCGATGCCTGGAGTTCCGTCACCGGCGGACATTACATCACCGGGGAACATGTGAAAAAAGCCATTGCGGAGAAGGCATATCGCTCAAACAAATATGAGGTAAAAATTCAGGAACTGATTGATGCCGGGGTTATTATGGTTGATACAGAAGGTTCGGTGGTGGGTCAATTAAACGGCCTGTCCATCCTGAACCTGGGGGATTATGAGTTTGGGCGGCCCTCCCGGATTACTGCCGCTACTTACTTGGGTCAGCGGGGCGTAATCAACATTGAACGGGAAATCCAAATCAGCGGCACCAGCCATAGTAAAGGGGTCATGATCTTAAGCGGTTACCTGGGATCGAAATACGCTCAGGAGATTCCACTTTCTTTAACTGCAAGCCTCACCTTTGAGCAGTTGTATGAAGGTGTGGACGGCGATAGCGCATCCAGTACAGAACTTTACGCTATAATGTCCAGTCTATCCGGCCTGCCTATCTATCAGGGCATTGCAGTGACCGGCTCGGTTAACCAAAAAGGCGAAATCCAGCCCGTTGGAGGGGTGACCCATAAGGTTGAAGGGTTCTTCACTGTCTGTAAACAGCGGGGTTTGACAGGGAAACAGGGGGTAATTATTCCCCATCAGAGATCGG
>JAJZSN010000086.1 GCA_021849745.1 Bacillota bacterium
CTGGTACAATAATGAGTTTATTAGGCTTAATATTGATTTATATTTTAGGCATCAACCGTCTCAAAAGACTGCTGATGCCTTTATTGATGCTCGATACGCCTAATAAACTGCAATATCATTATACCACAAAATGGCGTGAAACATAATATAGTCCTTAAGTTACTCCACTTTCTCCGCTACCCCAGGAGGTCTTGTTAATGCCCAGCAACTAAACAAGATTGCTCAACCACAACCATCCGCTAACTTTTCCACAAGGGTGGAAAAGTATAAAAACTCCACCGTTTATCAGGTTAAACAGGTGGAGTCTTGGTACGTTCAATTTCAATTACCTTAAATTTATAAACTGCAAATCAAAATCCAAATCTTTATCCTTCAGGGCCTTTATCACTGCCTGTAAGTCATCCCGAACCTTACCGCTCACCCTGACTTGATCCCCTTGAATCTGCGCCTGAACTTTTAACTTGGTATCTTTAATAATCTTAGTAACTTCCTTGGCTTGTTCCTTCGAAATACCCTGCTGCAAATCAACCACCTGGCGAACTGTATTGCCCGCAGCTTCCTCTACCTTGCCGTATTTCAGAGCCTTCAAGGATATACCTCGCTTAATCATTTTATTTTCCAGAATATCAATAACGTTCTTCAACTTAAATTCATCATCGGAAATCAGGATAATCTGGTCTTTTTCCTGACGAATCTCGCTTTTACTGTTTTTGAAATCGAAACGGGTTTCAATCTCCTTTAAAGCCTGATTAATGGCATTATCCACTTCCTGCATCTCAATCTTGGAGACGATATCGAAACTATTCTCTTTACTCATGGTAACCTCCTGGTTTATGGTTTCAAAAATTCCATCGTCTTGGGTTCGCCGGGGCCGCCCAATTTTCCTTTATTTTGGTTATTTTCTATAACTTCCACAGCTCCGGCATCACCGGCTCTAAGCCAAATCTTGTCCCTGGCCTGAAAAGTTCTGGTACCTCCCGGACCTGCGAAGCCCTCAAAAACTACCTTTTCGTCTACCTTTACTTTAAGCCAGGTAGTACGCTCGGTGAAATTTAGGGTTAGGTTAACCCCTTCCTGTGCCGGGTTTTGGCCCGTGTCAGAAGTATTCCCAGCGGGTTCCTGTTGATATACCTGATTACCTGTTGTGGCCGAAGCCTGTCCGCCATAAGTCTCTGAAGTAACGGTTGACCCAGCATCATAAACCTCTTGCTGGGAAGTTTCACTAGGCTTTTCCTGAGGATTACTAACCTGCGCAGTGGATGGATTGGGCCCATCGATGCCGGTAGGTTTATCCATTACATTAAAAGCATAGAATCCACCGCCTAGAACCAGAACTAGAGATAAAGCAGCAATCCAATAAGCTCCCTTGCCTGAGGTTGAATCAACCTGGCTATTTTGCTTATTCTTTTGCTCCCTTTTATTCCGGCGTTCATTCATTCTTTCTTCAAGGGCCTTGGCCTTCTCAACCTCTTCTAAGTGCTGCCTATAAAGATCCAACATATAGTCACAATCAAGTCCCAAAAAAGCGGAATAATTCCTCAGGAAGCCTTTCACATAGGTCTGGCCCGGAATTACGTCATATTCCTCTTTCTCTAAGGCCTCCAGGTACTTCCACCGCATATTGGTTTCTGTCTCTACCTGCTGCAGGGTAAGTCCTTTCTCCTCCCGGGCTTTGCGAAGGGTATCACCGATGATGCCCAAAACTGCCACCTCCTTTGAATTATGGGAACTAGCTGATATCAAAAGCTGATATGCTTGAGGCAATAGTATCCACTGGGATGTGGTCATCAAGCTGATGTTTTAACTCGATTACATAATCAAAAATGTCTTTGGCCACTTCTCCGTCGCGGATAAGGATATCGGGATGTTCTATAATCTTAGGTATGGGTAGTTCTAGCAATTGACGCACCAAATCCAGGTGCTGCCGATCACCTCGCGAAGTTGAGGTTATCCCGTCAATTAGAAAAACGCATTGGTCCGACATTTCCTCCGGACTCAAACAATGGCGTATATTCTGGCGGATAATGGTGGAAGAAACCAGGACCCACCGTTTGTTAGCGTAAACACAAGCTGCTATAGATGCTTCCGTTTTGCCCACCCGGGGCATACCCCTGATACCGATAACCCTAGACCCTTCAGTCTTCTGATCAATATGTTGCAGGGCCACCCGGAGGGCGTTCAACTTCTCCGCTTCCCCCTGAAGCAAAAAACCCCGCCAATTGCCACTGCTCCCATTAACGGTAACGATATTGACACCCAGCATCCCCAGTAAAGAAGTTACATCTCCCAGTAACCCCCGCCGATTGCGAATAATCTCGTACTCCAGATAGTAGGTTTCCATAAAATAACCCACATCCTTTATCCCTGTATACCCTGCACAAAGTTAGCTATCTGCCGGGCCGCTACCTTGATATGGGAAGTATCAACCGATAATTCATATTCATCTGAAGGCTGACCGGGGTAATTATACAATGGGTCATAGTAATTGACCAACAATTCTTCAGCAACCACCGTCAAATGGCCCTGATCCAGTTGTTCCGACAGATAATTAACCCTTTCCCAACCTAACCGTTGGTTTAAACCATTGATGGCCCCCTTACACATTTCTATGCCATTGGGTCCGGAGAGGGCGTAAATATCCAATAACCGCTCTACCCTCTTAATCAGTGGGGCATACAAGAGCAAGTGATTCCCTTCCTTCATACCCTTAACCAGGATGTCCGGTAGAAGGATGCGCCCAATTCTTTTGCTCTCACATTCTACAATCAAGTAAGGATAATCTCCGTAAGCCATCAATTGTTGAACCAAACTACCTTCGAAGTTCTTTTGGGACGGTTGGGCTCCCAGGCCGATGGCTCCGAAAACTGAACCTCTATTATTGGCCAAAGCCTCCAGGTTAACGGCTGCTATACCCATTTGTTGTAATTCCTCGATAACCTCGGTTTTCCCCACACCGGTCAAACCGTGAAGAACCACCATTTTTTGTGTTAGTTGGGGGCGGCCCAGATAATGGTTGACAAACCGCCGATAAGCTTTATATCCACCAATCAGGCGATAAACCGGAAACCCCATGAGCCGGAGAATGGTGGCTATAGATTTACTGCGCATCCCACCCCGCCAACAAAGGATAACAATAGGGTTAAGTTGACCCAACTGAAAGAACTTTTCCACCATCATAGGAAGTTTGGGAGCAACTATCTCCAAACCAAGTTTGCGGGCTTTTTCCGAGCCTTCTTGCTTATAAACAATACCAACCCTAGCCCTTTCCTCATCGTTAAAAACCGGTATGTTAATAGCCCCTGGAACTGTAGCTTCGATAAATTCCCCTTCAGATCGCACGTCAACAAAAATTGCGCTATCCAGGGCCAAGGCCTCTTTTATAGTGATTTCCTTTATCATTGAACTACCTTCTTCAAATCTTTAATTAATTTGACGTTTTTTGTCATGATTCCTGCTTTATTTAGTAAATTTTTTGTTTTAGCATTGGTTAAGCAAATCTTCCTCAATTAATTCAGTCTTAACCTGTGGACTGCCGGTATTACGCTCACCCACTTGGGCCACTCGCAGACCGAAGCGTAAAGCCTGGCGGTAACTGTACCCCTTGATAAAACCGTAAATAAACCCGGCAGTAAGGATATCCCTGACCTCCCAAAGATTAATCCGGTCACCGGGAGTTAACGAAAGATCTAAATCCTCGCCCTGCCCGGCCAAATGAAGTTCCCGGGAATTAAGGATTAATAAAATCATCTTAGGCCCCAACTCCAGCAACCGAGCGCATAGGGGGGCGGCCCCGGTTTCCGGGCCGTCTTCCTTATTCAAGGCCGCTAGCGCTTGAGACTTATCCAAAATCAACACATCGGCCAATTCCAGAATGTCCCGGTCATATTTATGACGGCCACAAAGCAAAACCCGGCGGGCACCGGCCTGACCTGCCAATAAAAAGGCTTTTCTCACAGCCTCCCCCGGTATGGAGTTATCAGCCACCACAATCTGACTGGCCAGCAGCAAATGGGCCCTGGCTTCAATTTCCTGGGGTGTAATAGTACGGTTGATACCCCTATCCTCTACTTCCAGCACAATTTTCCCGCTGGAATTGGTAATCACCAGGGCCTTGGCAGTGCCAAAGTCCTGAGAGCGCAGGATATGGTTTACCTTCACCCCAATACGGGAGGTTTTGACCACGGCCTCCTCACCGCTGTGATCCTGTCCCACTGCGGTAATCAAGGTGGTGGCAACCTTCAGCCGGGCCAATCCCTCAGCCACATTGCGTCCGGTTCCCCCGATGGTTATCTCCATCTTGCCGGAGGTTTTACGTTCCAGTGCCTCCGGTACTCCCATCAGCCGGGCAGTGGTTTCCACACAGGTTTCCCCGATAACAACCACCCCTGATTTTTCATTGAAAACATAACCCCGGCCAAGGATAAACCCTTTTTTGACCAAATTGGAAATGTGTACAGCCGCTGATGACCTGGTAATGCCAAGCCTGGCTGCCAAATCTTCCTGGGTTAACATGGGTTCGGCTTTAAGAAGATGGAGAATCTCTTTTTCCCGTTCGGTTAAATTACCCATAGGGCCTCCGTAAGCATGTGTTTGCGTTAGTCTTAACATATGTTAGTATAACACTTGATTTCTTGTTTTGCAAAAGAAAACCCCTATCTTTTCTTAAAGGATAGGGGTTGGATATTTTTCTTTTAGGTTTAAACCCTGACCGAGGATAATATTATCCCCCCAGACCATACCATGACCGGTATAAAGAGCACGGGCTAAAATATTATGTTCTTCCCCGGTTAACATGTGGTAATCCTTAATCACACCATTACCTTGGAATACTACTCTTTTTCGCACCATTTTCAACACCTCAAGGTTATTATGCTGTTGGCTGATTGCTAATATTCATAGTAAAGTGAAATTTTCGAACCTGATAATCAGTTGGGGGAAGAAGAGACTCCTGTTGCGGATAATCCAAGATAACAGGCTGGCCCTAGGGCCAGCCTGTTATCTTGTCCTATACCTTTCCATAAGCGCTTGCATGAGTTCCGCATTGGTGGGAGGGGTATACGAAATGGCATTGGCCCCGGCCTCGATGGTGGCCCTGATGGTTTCATCAGTGGGACCCCCGGTAGCAATGATAGGGACCAAGGGAAATTTTTCTCGGATAGAACTTACTACCTCAGGTGTTTCAATACCTGCGGAAACATTTAAGATATCCACCCCAACTTCCAACCTGGCAGCCACATCGTCGCAAAAAGAAATTATAGATATGACGATGGGAATATCGATGGTCTTCCGTACAGCCTTAAGGGTAGCGTTGTCCACCGGAGCATTTAGAACTACCGCTAGAGCCCCCTGGAACTCCGCATCCAGGGCCAGATTTACCACCCGCTTACCTTTAGTGGTGCCGCCGCCAACCCCCATCAACACCGGTTTATCTGCCACGGATGCAATGGCATGGGTAATCACCGGTTGAGGAGTAAAAGGATACACCGCCATAACGGCATCAGCGTTATTATTGCGAATTAGGACAATATCAGTGGTAAAAATCAGGGATTGGATAAAATGACCTAGAATCTTTATCCCGCTGGCTTTCTCAATACTCTTGGGTAATTCGATTAATCTTTGGCGTAAAGGGGTCGAAACTTCCGGAATGTCTTTACCCATAATGCCTCCTTATTTATCAGCCGTTGGAGTATTTTTTATTATACCATAAAAGCCTATGGTTTTAACCGTTTTTTACCATTTATTAATCATCTTTTAACTAATTGTTTACAAATAAGAAGAGCAGGGTAAGAACCCTACTCTCCTTAACCGAGGAACTACCGGGCAATTTCTCGCACGGTTGCCTCGGCGGCCCTGGCAGCGGCCCTGACCTTTGGCCGTTTCTGCGAGTGAACCAGTTTAATCTGTTTCCTCCGTTCTACAGCCTCGTAGTTGGCTACCAGCACCTGTTGACCAAGTTCCACCAATCGCTTAACCATGGTTCCACCAATCCGACCACAATCCCTGGACGGTAAGTCCCCGTTGTCATAGTCATTTAGAGGAATACCAAGTTCTGCGGCAACTTCGAATTTGAACCTGCGCAGCGCCTCTGCGACTTGGGGAGACTGTTTACGAGCCATCAATAACCCCCCTTTTTTTCGAAACTTGGTCTGTCTTTAGTATTGGTTTTCAGCCGGGAAGTATGAGTGGTTTGTTTAGGAAAACTTCACTCTTATAAAATAGACCAACCTTTGCCATACTAGTGTTAATGTCAAAAATTTTTGAGGAGGTTATACCAATGCTAGGTCCATTCTTATTAGGTGCCGCCACCGCTTTTATCGGCTTAAGCTTACATCCCCAAACTGCACATCGCACCAGACCCTTACTGGTCAAGGCGGTGAGAGGAGTATTAACAGTTACGGATAGCGCTAAAAAGGTTGTGGATTCAGCCCGGGATAAAGTTGAAGAAATAGTGGCTGAAGCTCAGTTTGAAAACATCCAATCCCGGATGGAACGGGAAATAAATCAAGAAAAAGATGATCTTTAACAACCGTTTTTTAGTTTGCAACGGGGTGTGCATTTTCGGCCCAAAACCGCACACTCCTTTTTTTGTTGCGGTAGCAAAGCTGTCAAGAAATTAGGCACCCCTTTGCGTTCATAAGACAATAAGCGGGCTGAATTAATAACCACCCCCAAGGTGCTGGCATTATGAAGTATCGCCGCCGTTAAGGGGGAAATTACCTTGGCCGCCCCTAGGGCTATTCCAACCAGATTAATCCCGATGGCAAAGTTGAAGTTTTGGTGAATTATTTCCAAAGTCTTCTTACCTAACCTAATGGTAGAGGCCACTTTCCGGGGATCATCTTCCCGCAGAACAATTCCCGCCGACTCAATAGCCACATCGGTTCCCCCGGTACCCATGGCGATACCCACATCAGCAACGGCCAAAGCCGGGGAATCATTAATCCCTTCCCCAACCATCCCCACAATCCGGCCTTGCTTGCGTAAATCCTCCACTAAACCGGATTTTTCCTCCGGCAGCATTTCCGCCCAAACCTCTTCGATACCGGCCCTATGAGCCACTATTTCAGCCACTTCCCGGCTATCCCCGGTTACCAGGCCAAGGGAAAGAACACCCTCTTCCCTGATTTCCTCCACTGCCCGTAAGGCGTTGGGCCGTAAGGTATCCTCAATGCCCAGCAAACCGATGAGCAGGTCGTCCCGGGCCACCATCAGCACCGTTTGGCCCCGGTGCTTCATCCGGGCCGCTTCCAACAGGCCCCTGGCCGGATCTACCCCGGCCTCTTCCAGCAAAGTCTGATTGCCTACCAGAACGATGGAATCCTTCACCACCACCCTAATCCCCTGCCCTAGTATGACTTCACAGGAGCTATTGGGGGGCACTTCCAAGCCTAATTCAGCAGCCTTTTCCAGCACTGCCCGGCCCAGGGGGTGGTTGGCCTGGGTTTCCCCAGAAGCGGCCAGGGCCAGGATTTCTTCCGGGGTGTACCCCTCTGCAATGACCTTAATGGTTTCCACCCTGGGCCTGCCCACAGTAAGGGTACCGGTCTTGTCAAACAAGACTGTATCCAATTTCCCCGCAATTTCCAGGTGACACCCCCCTTTGACCAGGATACCCCTAGTGGCCCCATTACCAATAGCCGCACTCAAAGCGGTAGGGGTTGCCAATCCTGCCGCACAGGGACAAGCCACAATGAGCATGGTCATGCTACGACGGAAATCCCCTGTAACTAAGTAGATCAGGGCCGCCAAAGCGAAGGAAAAAGGCACTATCCTTTCCGAATAACTGTCGGCAATGTTCTGGATAGGGGCCCTGGATGAACCTGCCTTTTCTACAAGATGAATAATACGACCAACTGCGGTCTCATCCCCCACCTTGACTACCTCTACCTGGAGGTTGCCGCTTTCCACCACTGTCCCGGCAAACACCTCATCCCCTGGGTTTTTGGCTACCGGAATTGACTCCCCCGTGATAGACGCCTGGTTAACCGTAGCCGAACCATACAGCACCGTACCATCCACCGGAATCTTTTCGCCGATGTTTACTGCCACCACCTGACCCGGCTCCAGGCTTTCCACCGGTACCTGGACCTGTTGACTGTCCACCACCAACCAAGCGGTATCATCAGTGGCTTGAAGCATTTCCTTAATAGCCTTCCTGGAACGGTCCAGGGTTATAGTCTGAAAAAGAGTACTTAAATTAACCAGCCAGACCACTACCAAACCGGTAATACTTTCCTTCAAAATCAGTGAAACAAAAGTAGCGGCCCCAATAAGGAAATCGTTATTTAATCGTCCCCGCACCGCCAAGTGCTCAATACCGCTGCGGAAAATGGGATAACCGGTAGCAATAGCGGTGACCGCAGCCAAATTAAAAACCCCGTCGGAGTGAGAAATCCGCGACCGTCCGAAAAAAACTCTTTTCAAGGTTACCAATAATAAAATAACGCCGCTAAAAACCACTTGAATAAGCTGGGTTCGCAAAGGCAAATCTTCGGGCTCAAAAACCTTTTTAATCCCTTTAGGTTCCGGAATCTCACAAGGTAAAGGCGGGGTTTCTCCTACTTGGGGTTCCATTTCCACTAAGATAGGGTCCGCCTTCAGGGCAGACCCTATCTTGCTGGAATTTATCAAATTAGAGAGTTTTTCCACTTCCCTAACCACTTTATCAACACCCATTATCTCCGGGTCGAAGTAGACCAAAAGGGTACCGGTCACGGTATTGGTTTGAGCTTCTTTAATACCGGGAATAACCCCTAATCTCTCCCGTAGCAAAGCAGCCAATTCATGATTCTCATATATGCGCCGGGCCTCCAAGCGAACCCGGCCGGGTATGTTATGTAAAATATTAATTTCCCGTGACAAACCTTTCCCTCCCAAAAATTTTTCTTAGTATGCCCGGAAAATTATTTTTCTTGCACTGGAGAATTAATCTCTTTATCCCCATTATTATAGTTTGTCTCTTCAGGCAACCCATATCTGGCTTCAGCTACCAGATCATCCAAACCTTCTTTGGCCCGGCCCAAAGCTCTCTGGGTTCCCCTGGCCACAGCCATCACCCCGCGCACCGCCCCTACCGCCGCCGGCCGGACAGCTTCTTTAACCCTGGGCCCAAACATAATAGCCAGGGCCGCCGCCCCAATACCCAAAGCAAACCCCTGAGCCTTATTGGATCTTAACAAAAAACCTACCTGCTTAGCCACAGTCTGCACCTTACCATCCCAGCCGCCTTTTAAATTAGGAAGGGTTCTGATTAGATCACCGAAACTCCTTTCATGATCCCGTTCATCCTGGATAATATGCCTGATTACTTGCCTGGCATAAGGATTGTTCGCCTCTTCCAAGTGTTTTGTATAGCGCTCAATGGTCATCAGTTCACCGAGGCGATCTTGTTCTAAATATTCCAATAAAGTACCTTTATTGTCATTCTGATTATTATCCATACCCTATTCCTCCTTTAAGTGCAACTCATAGTTCCCTGCAGTTTCCATGGGGTTGGTTCTCCTGACCTCATTGATGAATTCCTGTCCCTGTTCTTTAAGACTCATAGCCCCCTGAACCGTTCTAACAGCCATGGGTCGCAGGGAATTACGCAAAGCAGGAATAAGGACAAAACCCGCTACAACGGTACCCACCCCCAACCAAAACCCGTTGGCCTTTTCTGAATTCCACATACCAAAAAACATTTGACCACTCCTTTTTAATTGGTAACGTAGATATTTTTTTCCAATAGAGATAATTTTATGCACAAAAAATTCCACCCTAAGGGTGGAATTAGATAACGGCAACTTTTTGTAAGTGGTTTTGCATATACACCATCTCATCATATATCTCAAAAAGAATTGTTTCAAATCTATAAATGATTTCACGTTTCATTTTTATTCTAAGGTTGGCCAAATAACCGTTAAGACAACGGGTAAGTTCATTCCGACAACGCTCCGGATGGTCAAAATTGTCCTTAACTAAAACGGCCCGCACCCGCCCAGCTGGTTTTATTTTCTTAACCAGAGCTTTAGGAATTCCCGGAATCATGGTTTGTACCGCTTTATACCAGGCTTGATCTATCCAAACATTTATAAACCTTTCAAGGGTCAAGGTATTCCGGTATTCCTGAACTCTATTTAATAAACCCTCATTTCCAAAATTAATTCTTCCTGGTGTAACCTCGTTCAACTCCAGCCAAAGACGGTTATACACCGGTAAGTTAAGCTGACTAAACCTACTAATGATCCGATTGTGAAGGCGTTGAAAGTCCACTAGAGAAAAAACTTCTTCAGGTCTGATTTCGCAACCCTGTAAAAGCCCTTGGGCCAATTCCGGCAACCGTACACCGGCTTCTGAAAATGCTGTATCAACCTCTTCTGCAATAATTACTTGACCCTGGTTTAAGAGACTGTATAATTCTTTTTCTGTACCTTTTCCGAGCCACATATTGCTTCACTCCATTGGCTGATAATGATTTTCAGTATCTATTATTATAATAACTCTACTTATGGTTTTTGTCAATAAAAAAACAGGCCTAAGCCTGATTTTAATTAGAATTTTTACTTTTCCCCCATAAGCCTTTACCTGCTTTCCGGGCTTCCTGCTGCCAGCGGACAAAATCTTCGGCATAAGCTACATTAGGCGGGACGGTCATAACCTGGGCGAATCCTTCCCGGACCAGGATTTCATTAATAAACCTACCGTCCTCCAGGTAGGTATAAGCCAGCAACCGGCCATATTTATCCTTTTTCTCAACATCAAAAACCAATTTTACCTTCTGCCCTTCCAGCAACTTTCGGGCAAAAGCGTCTGCTTCTTTACCAAAGGGTTCCGTTTTTCTCCCCGACTTTACCATCTCCGGTGTATCAATACCAATCAGCCGTACCTTCTGACCTCCGGATACGACAAAGGTATCACCATCCACAACCCTGGTAACCCGCACCAGTTGTTGGTTAGTAGAATCTTGACGGCTACAACCGGTTACAATAACCAATAGAGTCAAAACAATAATCAGGATGTTTTTCTTTCGCAAAAGACTTTAACCTCCAAAGTATGGTGATAAGCATGTCCACAATCTATGTGCTGGGTTCCGGTTTTTCCTCTGCTGCAGGGGCTCCCCTGTCCCGTCAGGTGCTTTCCCGTATCTTCTGCCAGGATAACCTTACCCCTCAATTAACTGAATTACAGCAATGGCTGTCCTGCCATCTCTTCAGTCGGCGGCCCCGTTGGCAGGAAGAAGTCAACATCGAAGAAGTATTAACCCGTCTTGATCTTTATCGCCATTACCAGGCCCTGAACGCCGAGGAAATAAAGGATTTAAACAACCGTGAAGAATTGCTCCTCACGGTTTTCACCCAATTGCTTCAACCGGAAAGGGTCAATCTTAACCCAAACCTATACCGCCGTTTTGCCAACGGTCTCAAGCCCGGAATGACTATTATCACCTATAATTACGACCTATTATTGGAAAAATCCTTTACCCAATTAGGAATACCATATTATTATCCCCAACTAGGCGACCCTAATGACGGCATCAGGTTACTCAAACTCCATGGTTCCCTGAACTTATATTTCTGCCCAAAATGCGGTTATGTTCATTACTTTGGCCAAGAATATACCCACCGACCAAAGGTATTAGTTCAAAAAGAAATACTTTTAAATTGTATTAAGTGCAGCGAAAACGGGCTTGAACACCTTACCATCGCTCCCACTTTATTTAAGTCCTATGAAATCCCTACTTTGCGGAATTGGTGGTTTATAGCTCTCCAAGCCCTGTCCGGGGCTACAGAAGTTTTCTTCATCGGTTATTCCGTACCCCGCTCCGACCTGCTGGCGGCCCAACTCTTTGACTTTGCCGCTAGGTTAGCCTCCAAGCCGCCTAAAGTCTGGCTTATCAACGGCCCCCGAAATGACGGTGACCATCATGTACAGATCTTCGAGGATAGTAAGGTGGTTAATACACGGCTTACTTTTGAGCAATGGATGGAGAGGAAAACCGATACATCAACAATCCCACGATAGTCTTCCCATCCCGGATCTCGCCGGTTTCGATCATCTTGAGAGCCTCAGGGAGAGTAAAATAAAATACTTGGATTTCTTCCCCGTCATCCAGGTCTTGTTCCTCTTGCCGTGAAACCTTGGCCAGGTAGAGGTACATCTTCTCGGTGGTGATTCCCGGACTGGGGAAGAAGTTAACTAATTCTTCAATGGAATCGGCCCGGTATCCCGTTTCTTCCCTTAATTCCCGGTGGGCGGCAGCTAAAGGCTCCTCACCCTTTTCAATCCCTCCGGCAGGTAATTCAAATAACTCTGTATCAACGGCATGACGAAATTGTTTAATCAGCACCACCCTGCCGTCAGGCAACACGGGCAGTACCACCACTGCATCCTTGGTGGACAAAAACTTGAAAGTAATTTCTTTGCCTTTTACTACAAACTGTTTGGCAATTAGTTCTTTGACCATTAGTTCCTCCAAAAGCTTCAAGCAGATTTGTCGACATCCTTAAGGCCACCGTCGGCAGTGATGGCATAAACATTAATCTTGCCTTTTTTAACATCAAGTTCGGAGTAGCACTCCCGGCAAAAATATTGATTTGGTTTAATTCTACCCACATTTTTGCTATTACAAACAGGACATTCCACACTACTACTGGTAATCTTCTTTTTTCTCGGCATTCTCACTGACACCTCGCATTTTTTAATCGTCACTGCTTTGGCCCATGAAGATGAATATATACTTAAGAAGCTCAGCTACCGCTACTAATGTAGCCGCCACATAGGTTAAGGCAGCCGCATTAAGAACCTTCTTAGTTGCACCGGCTTCCTGGGGTGCTATATAGCCTTTATCCACTAATAAAGTCATGGCTCGCCTGCTAGCATTAAATTCCACCGGCAGGGTAATCAACTGAAAAGCCACCGCCAAACTAAAAGCAATGATACCATAAAAGAGGAAATTAGGTGAACTTAAGAAGAAACCTAAAAGAATTAGAGGAAAGGCAGCCATGGAGCCGATACTGGCAACCGGCACCAGTTTATGCCGCACATCGAGGGGTACGTACTGTTCATCATGTTGGATGGCATGGCCTACCTCATGGGCCGCCACCCCTAAGGCCGCTACTGAATATCCGTTATAAACTTCAGGGGATAAACGCAATACCCGTCCCCTTGGGTCATAGTGGTCTGATAAGGTGCCAGGACTAATTTCTATAGGTACATGGTGCAAACCCTTGCTATCCAGTAAACCCCTAGCAACCTGGGCTCCGGTGGTTCCACTGGCGGCAGGAACCCTAGAATATTTACTAAAACTACTTTTTACCTTAAACTGAGCATAGATGGCTAAGAGCATGGCCGGTAAAACTAAAATAAGATCATAAATACTAAACATTTGACATTCCCTCCTTAAGAATTATAAAAATAAAAACCTTCATTAATCCAACAATTATTCAAAATTGTTAGAAAAATGAAGGTCTTGCTCGACTAATTAAGCCCCTTAATTTAGTTCCTTAATATAGTCCTGACAAAGCCGGGCAAATGCCGTAATGACGACCTTGTCAATCAAGGATTAACCCCTCGACAGCTACTCCCCTTACTAATTAATTATAGTATAAGGGTAGCCACCGAGGTTGTCAATACTTTTCTCTAAATTTTTACCTTATCGATAGAAATTATCTTGTAACCGGTAGTATTTATTTGCCGCAAAATCTCATCCAGACCCCCTAGTTTTACACCTTAACTAAAAACGAAAATCCCGAAACCCTTGCGGCAAACTGCTTCAAGGGCATATTTTTTTCTATTTTTCTTCATTATTATGTATAGTAAAGTATAGAATTATATGCTA
>JAJZSN010000087.1 GCA_021849745.1 Bacillota bacterium
GCCTAATCAGCCGTCATTGTACAGACGTGATTAGGCTATTGTCGGTAAATGTTTGGGATTGTTGACGCCATCGTTTGTGACGAAGTTGCCTTGTTCTAACGACAAATATCAGGAATGAAAACACCTTAGGAGGCAATGGTGTTATGTTAACTATCGTAGTATGTGTTAAACAGGTCTTTGATCCGGAAGCACCACTGTCATTGTTTCAGCTTTGCCCAGAGGGAAAAAAGCTCATTCCGCCCCCAGGCACGCCGCCAGTTTTAAGCTCCTTTGATGAAAATGCCCTAGAAGCAGCTCTCTATATTAAAGATGTGCAGGCAGCCAAGGTCATTGTAGTAAGTATGGGGTATAAGTTAGCTAAACCTGTTCTGAAAAAGACTCTGGCGGCAGGAGCTGATGAACTGATTCTCCTCGAAGATGAGCAGTTTGAGGGACTTGACAGCTATAGCACTGCCCATGTATTGGCCCGTGCCATTGAACGGATAGGCAATTGGGACATCATTCTTTGTGGCCGCCAAGCTGCAGATACCGACGCAGGGCAGGTAGGTGCTGGCATTGCAGAAATCTTACAGATTCCAGGTATAACCTTGGCTCGAAAAGTAGAGATAGAAGGAGAAAAGGTCAGGGTGGAACGCTTGCTAGCCGACGGTTACGAAGTCGTTGAGACTGCTAGGCCGGTGTTAATTACTGCCAGTAATGAAATCGGAGCCTTACGCTTTCCTAACGTTAAGGCATTAATGGCAGCTCAAAAGATGGGTGTTACCGTCTGGGACGCCGCTGAACTTGGCCTGACAACCGCTGTCACCAAGCAAACCAACCTTTTGAAGTTATTTGTCCCTGAGCGGAATACCAATTGCCAAATGATTAGTGGGGAAAATCCGGAGGAAACTGCGGAAAAGTTGACTGCGATTTTGGCGATAAAGGTGGGGGGGAATTAAAGTGAACCGGAGAAGAGGTGTTATGATCTTGGCCGAACTGCAAAAGGATAGGTTGGCTGGGATTAGTGCCGAACTGGTTACTGCCGGTCTCAAGATCGCCGGGCAATTGGGAGAGGAATTGTCGGCGTTGTTGATCGGTGAAAATACTGGTAACAGGGCGCAGGAACTGATTTGTTTAGGTGTACATAAAGTTTACGTAGTAGATAACCCAGTTTTTTCTTGCTATCGTTTTGAACCATATCTAGAACTGATAGCCCGAATTTGCCAGGAAATCCAACCCAATGTATTTTTAATGGGACATACCGAGGTTGGACAGGATTTGGGACCGCGGCTGGCCTTTCGACTGAATACAGGTTTTGTCCCTAATTGTGTTGAACTAGGGGTAGCACCGGAATCGGGACTCCTGCAAATGACTCGTCCGGTCTACGGGGGAAAAGCCCATGGCCTCTATATGGTGAATAACGGAGGGTTGCAGATTGCAACTGTAGCACCAAAAGTTTTTGAGGCAGCCTTGAGAGAGGATTCGAGGCAGGGCAAAATAACCCTGCTTCCGTGGGAAAATGAAGCAACTTCCTTCAAGATACAGGTGGTTGAACGTGTTGAGACCGAATCTGCTGGAGTGAGGCTTGAAGATGCAACCGTAATAGTTTCTGGCGGTCGTGGCGTAGGCAGTGCCGAGGATTTCGCGGGATTAAAGGAACTTGCGGATACCCTAGGAGGCAGTATTGGAGCATCCCGGGTCGCCGTCGACAATAATTGGGTACCAAACATCTTGCAGGTAGGTTTAACCGGCAAGGTGGTCAAACCCAACGTTTATATTGCCATTGGTATCTCCGGATCCCTTCAACACATGGCCGGTTGCTCAACCGCTAAAACCATTATAGCCATTAATCGTGATCCGGAAGCTCAGATTTTTAAGATGGCCCACTTTGGCGTTGTTGCCGATTGGAGAGAAATTTTACCGCCATTAATTGAAAAGTGTAAGGCTTTGTCTGAGTGAGAAGGTGTGGTAATCAAATGTTAGGGTGTCTGTTACCAGATGGTAACGGACATCCCCTAAAATTTATCCAAAAGAAATGAAAAGGCTCGTAAAGGAGGGTGAAATAAGATGGCAACTCGTCAAATATTTTGGAACATTACAGGGTACTGGCTTATTTATCCCATGTTGACGGTAGCCCTTGCTTTCTTTTGCTATGGTTTTTATCGGCGATTTACCCTCTGGAAACTGGGTAAATCGGAAAAAAGCCAACTCCAGATATGGGCTGGAATCAAAGATGTCATCATTTTCGGCTTCGGGCATAAAAGAATTATTAAAGATCTTCTACCCGGGATTATGCACCTGTTAATATTTTGGGGGTTCGTTCTCTTAACTTTTGCCACAACTGTAATTGCTCTTCAAGCTGACCTTGGGATTCCCCTCTTCCAGGGGAAACTTTATTTATTTATAAAATTGACAGCCAACCTTTTTGGCTTATTTGCCCTTATCGGGATAAGTTTAGCTGCATTTCGCCGCTATGTAATACGACCTAAGGGTTTGGATAACAAGCCTGACGATGCCTTGACCTTACTTTTGATCTTCCTAATACTACTTTCCGGATTCTTAATCGAGGGAGTGCGTATGGCTGTCCTTCCAGATCCCTGGGCGTCCTGGGGCTTTGTGGGGCAGTGGCTTGCCAGTATTTTTCAACTAACCTTTAATGAAGTCCAACTTATTTTAGTTCATTCTTTACTTTGGTGGATTCATTTAATCCTGGCTCTAGTTTTTATTGGTCATCTACCCTACTCCAAGTTGTTACATGTATTTTTAGGGCCGGTCAATCTGTTCCTGCGCCGGCGAAATCCCGTCGGGGTGCCGGAAAAAATTGATTTTGAAGATGAAAGCCTAGAGACTTTCGGGAAAAGCAAGCTAGAGGAATTTTCATGGAAAATCCTTTTTAACACTGATGTATGTATCCGTTGTGGTCGTTGTCAGGATAATTGTCCGGCTAATCTAAGTGGGAAACATATAAGCCCCAAGGCGGTTATCCAGGATATGCGCACCATAATGACCGAAAAAAAGACTGGCCGTACTTTAATCGGAGAAATCATTCCGGAGGAGGATTTATGGTCCTGTACAACTTGCCGCTCCTGTGAAGAACAATGTCCGATGTTTATTGAACACGTCGATAAAACCATCGAAATGCGCAGGCACCTTGTTTTAATGGAAAGCAGTTTCCCACCGGAAGCCAAACAGTCATTTAAAAATATGGAAGTTAACGGTAATCCCTGGGGGCTTAGTTCCCTTACCAGGGGCACTTTCCTACAGGGACTCGGCGTTAAAACCCTTCAGGAAAACCCGGCTGCTGAAGTTTTATACTGGCCTGGTTGTGCAGGTTCTCTAGATGCCCGTAATCAAAAAGTATCCGCTGCTTTGGTCAAATTAATGCAAGAAGCCGGAGTCAACTTCGCTATATTAGGTAATGAAGAAAAGTGCTGCGGTGACTCGGCCCGTAAATTAGGCAACGAATATCTGTTTTACAGCTTAGCCACGGAAAATATTGAGGCCATAAAAGACTATGGAATTAGAAAAATTGTTACCCAATGCCCCCACTGTTTCAATATGCTCAAGAACGAATACCCACAATTTGGTGGGGATTTTGAAGTTGTGCACCACACAGAATTCCTTTTGGATTTGCTAAATCAAGGTATACTCAGCATTAGCCATGGCGAGGGGAAAAAGGTTTCTTACCATGATCCCTGCTATTTAGGCCGTTATAATCAAATTTACGAACCACCACGGAAATTGATACAGGCGGCTGGTTTAGAAATTATGGAACTGCCCCGCAATCGTGAAAAGAGCTTTTGCTGCGGTGCCGGTGGCGGCCGGATGTGGCTGGAAGAAAACGAAGGACAGCGAATTAATGTTATGCGGACTGACCAAGTAATAGCTATTACTCCGGATTTGGTCTGTACTGCCTGTCCTTTCTGCTTAACCATGATTAATGATGGGGTTAATGCCCGGGAGGCGAGCGAGAAAATAAAAGTAAAGGATATCGCTGAAATTTTAGCAGAGAACGAAGGAGCGGGGTGATAACGACTAGTAAGGTGGGTTAACGGATAACAAAATCTGTTATTGTATGAAAGAAAGGAGTAGATGAATAGTGTTGGATAAAATTTTACGGGTTAACCTAAGTGAGCTCAAAGTAAGCACCGAGCCGGTTTTACCGGAGTACCATACCCTTGGGGGGCGGGCCCTAACTTCTCGGATTATCAGTGATGAAGTAAAAGCTAATTGTGAACCCTTGGGGGGCTTAAATAAAGTGGTTCTAGCACCGGGCCTCTTGGCTGGTACAACTGCGCCTAGTTCTGGGCGGCTATCCGTAGGGGCCAAAAGTCCCCTGACAGGAACCATCAAGGAAAGCAATGTCGGGGGTACTGCTGCCCAAGCCTTAGCAAAGTTTGGGCTTAAAGCAGTAGTGATTGAAGGGCAGGCTTCAGAGGGCTGGTACATCCTTAGAATTGGTCTGGACAGTACAGGGTTGGTTCGTTTCGATGAATTAGCCGGTAAAGATAATTATGCGGTGGCAGTGGAGCTTAGACAGAGATATGGGGTTAAGAATACAGTAATTTCCATTGGTTTAGCTGGTGAAAGGTTGTATGCCAATTCCACTATTGGGGTTACTGATGTAGAGGGTAACCCCAGCCGGCATGCTGGCCGGGGAGGACTCGGTGCAGTTTTGGGTTCTAAGAGAATAAAAGCTATAGTAATTGAAAACAGTTCGATTTCATCTTTTCGCCCTAGTGAAGCCTTTACTCAGGGAGCAAGGCAACTGGCTGAAGCCATTACTTCCAACCCGGTTTCTGGGGGGGCCTTAACTGCTTTCGGTACTGCGATATTAGTGAACACGGTCAACGGAGCAGGAGGTCTGCCTACCCGTAATTTCAGCGATGGACGATTTGAAGGTGTTAATCAGATCTCTGGTGAGAAACTAGCGGAAACCGTTACCAACCGTGGTGGTAAGTGTGGTCATCCCTGCCAGTTGGGATGTGTTATCAAGTGTTCAAATATTTATGTGGACCAGAGCGGGAATTACATAACTTCAGGTTTAGAGTACGAAACCCTTGCCCTTTTAGGTTCCAATTGTGGTATTGAAGATCTAGATGCCATTGCGCGGATGGACCGGCTTTGTGATCAATTTGGGCTTGATACTATAGAAACCGGCGGGGCTATTGCCGTGGCCATGGAAGGGGGTTACCTTAAATTTGGCGATGCCCAGGGTGCCATTGACTTAGTTGATGAAATGGGCAGGGGGACTCCCATGGGTCGGCTATTAGGTCAAGGAGTGCAGGCTACTGGCCGGGCCCTGGGGGTTACCCGTATTCCTGTAGTCAAGGGGCAGGGATTAGCTGCTTACGACCCCCGAGCCATTAAAGGCAACGGGGTGGTTTATGCCACCTCACCGATGGGTGCTGACCATACCTGTGGTAATGCTATGGGCCATCCCGGGGTAGACCCCCTAAAACCCGAAGGGCAGGTAGACCTTTCTAGGGATTTGCAAATATTTTGTACTGCCCTTGATGCTACCGGTCTTTGCCTCTTTACCATCTTTGCCCTAGGTGGCAATCCAAACCTGATCAATATCGTTGCCATCTTGATTAATGAAATCTACGGAACCTCCTGGAATGCTGAAGACCTCATGGGGCTAGGCGTGGCCACAATAGCGGTGGAGAAGGAATTTAACCGTCAGGCCGGCTGGACTTCTGCCGCCGATCGGTTACCAGAGTTTTTCACCACAGAAACCTTACCTTCTACGCAAACTGTCTTCGACGTGGCGGAGGATGATATGCAAACTATCTTTAAAGCTTAAATATGAGCTGAACCTTAATTGTAAATCATGAAGTTACAAAACAATATCGGGTAGGGGTAGGTAAAATCGAAACTCCGTCCCCGATTGGCAATTGGACAGTAAAACATAAAGCTAAAAACTGGGGAAGTGGTTTTGGTACCAGATGGATGGGTTTAAATGTTCCCTGGGGAACTTATGGGATCCATGGTACTAACAAACCCTGGTCAATTGGTGGAAGGGCAAGTCATGGTTGCATTCGCATGTAAAATAAAGATGTTGAAGACCTATATAACTATGTTATAACGGGAATGCAGACTTTAAAAAGCTGGGTTTATAAATATATTGTTGACTAATAAGGTAAAATAATAATATCCGACAAAACATACTGGAAAATATAGATTTTTTCTCTTGACAAAGATTTAATCTTAGATTACAATAAACTCATTAAAGTATATACGAATAGTCGGAAATGATGACTGACCAGGAAACTGGAAGTCAGGATGCTTTCATTGAAATATGAAAGTAGCTTGGCTTCTTTTTTTATTATGGAAACACTGTGTTAAGGGGAGGAGGTTGCCTGAATGGGAATTAGAGACCACTGCTGCAACTGCCGGAGGAAAGCATAAATAAATTAAATTGGATATATATAAAGGAGGATAAAATGATGAGTACAAAAATTAAGGCGGAAAGTATTTACCGGATTTACAAGGTTCGAAATGTTGAGGGTGATAATTCACATATAACCAACCATAACGGCCATGAAGGTTTATTGGCTCTGGATAATGTGAATCTGGAAATCAAGCAGGGGGAATTCGTGGCTTTGGTCGGACCTAGTGGTTGCGGCAAGTCCACTTTTCTTGATATTCTGGGTGGATTGGCCACTCCCAACAGCGGTGATATCTACATCGACGGTAAACCGGTTAAGGGGCCGGGACTGGATCGGGGCATTGTTTTCCAAGGGTACGCCTTATTCCCTTGGCGGACCATCCAGCATAACATTGAGTTTGGCCTGGAAATCAAAGGCATTCCGAAAAATGAAAGAAAAGATATTGCTCTGAAGTATCTCAAATTGGTAGGTCTGGAAGGTTTTGAAAACCGGTACCCCTACGAGTTGTCCGGGGGGATGAAGCAGCGGGTAGCCATAGCCAGGGCCCTGGCCTTTGACCCGGAAATCCTGCTGATGGATGAGCCCTTTGGGGCTTTGGATGCCCAGACCCGGGAGGTTCTCCAGATTGAATTATTGCGGATTTGGGAGGAAACCCACAAGACCATCGTCTTTGTTACCCATAGTATTGATGAGGCCATCTTCCTGGCTGACCGGGTAGTAATCATGACCGCCCGTCCTGGTAAAATCAAGAGTGATATTCGGATTGATTTGCCTAGGCCTAGATTGGAAGGGGATCTCAAGTCCTCGCCAGAGTTTGCCCGTTACCGCCATGAGTTGTGGGAACTTCTCCGGGACGAAGTGGATAAAGCAGAAGAACAAGCCAGTGAGAACATCAGGGGTGCAGCCGCCCACCAGGAAGAAAAACCGGCTGCGGCCTGGCAACCGCAAAAGCAGTCTGCAGTGTAATCTCCTCACCTCCCATACGGCCAGTGTCACTTTTGTGGCACTGGCCGGCTATTATAAGTTGTTTAATTTTATATAAGGCTGACTAGAAAAACTGGAGGCCAGGTTGTATTCTTTTTCTGATACAGCCTGGCTTTTGTTTTTTTCAAAAATGGAGGGGACATGGTGACCACAATTAATTTTAACTTAACTAAACCCCTGGCCCATGTGGGGTATGAAGGCGGACTGAGGCTGATTGAAGATGCCATCTCGGCAGTGATGGGAAGTTTTCAGTAGTGAGCAGTTGGTACAAGAGTATATCTTACTATTATTTGCCAGGCTTCCTGGTCATTAACCTTTTGACCGGTATTGCCGCTGGTATCCTGCAACTGGTCATTCCCCTTTATGCCCTGGCATTAAAAGCAACTACTGTACAATTGGGCCTGGTTACCGGGATTGGTGGGATTGGAAGATTGTTTATCGTCCTGCCTTCTGGTTTAATGGTAGATCGTTACGGTCCTCGAGTACTGTTTTTGATTAGTACCGGCCTCTGTGTGGCATTAATCTTTTCTCTGATTTTGGTGACTACGCCTTTTTCTCTGATGTTGGTTATGATTTTCCAAGGCATGGCCCAATCGGTAACCTTCATGAGTCTCCAGGCCAGTTTCTTAAAGCATCTGCCTGATTTGGAAGTTAGCCAGGCAGGCTGGCAACGGGGTGCCACTTCTCTGGGGTTTTTCTTACTGGGGCCGGTTATAGGCGGTTATCTGGTAATGGGCAATTTTCAATGGGTGAAACTCACTTAAAAAACTCTTGACAATTATCTCTAGAAGTTATATAATCAAAACCAATAAAACGTAGCGAAATAGTCGGAATAAGTTGACCAGATAAACTGGAGGCTGAGGACTACTCCTTTTTTAAAGGGGTATGAGCTTTGGCCTCTTTTATTATTGAGACTTATTTCGCAGAAACATCTAGAACAAACGGAGGAGGATTTCGCAGTAATGGCAGAACAGGGAACATGGGTGCTAAAGAAAGGTTTAGCTGAAATGCTGAAGGGTGGGGTGATTATGGATGTCACCACCCCGGAGCAGGCCAAAATTGCTGAACAGGCTGGAGCTTGTGCCGTGATGGCCTTGGAGAGGGTACCGGCTGACATCCGGGCCGCCGGAGGGGTGGCCCGGATGGCGGACCCTACTGTAGTCCAGAGAATTCTGGATGCCGTAACCATTCCGGTTATGGCCAAGGCCCGCATCGGCCATTTTGTAGAGGCCCAAGTACTGGAGGCCCTGGGGGCAGATTACATTGACGAGAGTGAGGTCCTGACCCCGGCTGATAATCAGTGCCATATTGACAAACATAGTTTTAAAGTGCCCTTTGTCTGCGGGGCCAAAAACCTGGGTGAAGCCCTACGTCGTATCGGCGAAGGAGCGGCCATGATCCGGACCAAAGGGGAACCTGGTACCGGTAACGTGGTGGAGGCGGTGAAGCACTTTCGTACAGTCCAGGGTGAGATTCGCTGGTTGCAAGGTTTGCCTAAAGAAGAACTGATGACAGCGGCCAAGAACCTTGCTGCCCCCTATGACCTGATATTGGAAGTAGCTAATACCGGTAAGCTGCCGGTGGTCAACTTTGCCGCCGGGGGTATCGCCACACCGGCTGATGCGGCCCTGATGATGCAACTGGGAGTAGACGGCATCTTCGTTGGCTCCGGGATTTTCAAATCCGCCGACCCGGCGGCCCGGGCCAAAGCCATCGTAGCCGCTACTACCCATTATAACGATCCCAAGGTGTTGGCCGAAGTCTCCCGAGGCCTGGGCGAGGCCATGCCTGGTATCGAAATCACCGCTATTCCTGCCAACGAAAGAATGCAGGAACGGGGCTGGTGATTTAGCTGATAGCTGATAGCTTGTAGCTGGTAGGCTTGCAAGTTATTCTTATTGGCCTTATTCTAGACCCTAAAGAGACACATTCAAGCTACAAGCTACCAGCTATCAGCTACAAACTAAACATGCCGACCGGATAACTGGAGGCTGAGTTGTTGTTCCCTAGGGAATAACGGCTTGGCCTCCTATTGCTTTCTAAAGTCGTTCCGAAGGGAGAGGTTCATATGGCCAAAAACTGGCTAACTGATATTAATGATAAATTGTTAAACTGGTACGGGATAGTGGGCTTTCTAATTCTTTGGCAAATTGCCCCTACCATAGGTCTTATTGACCCACAATTCATTTCGCCACCGACAACCATCATAGCTTACGCTTGGACACTGATGGAGACCGGTGACTTATTTATCCATATGGCTGCCAGTTTGCAGCGAACCTTTTTAGGACTTTTCTTAGCTGTTATCACTGCGGTTCCGCTGGGTTTCATTCTAGGGGGTTGGTTTCCAGGTGTAGCCAAGTTTCTGAGACCTTTAATGAGTTTGCTAGGTCAAATCAACGCTTTTTCCTTGTTTCCTATTTTTATTCTGTTTTTTGGCATCGGTGAAGTGGTTAAAATCAGTATCATTTATTGGTCCAGTATCTGGCCCATCCTCTTCACTACCATTGCCGCAGTACAACACGTAGAACCTATTTTTATCAAAAGTGCCCGGTCAATGGGTGCTGGACGGGGGACTATTTTTTTCAAGGTCATTTTGCCGGGATCAGCCCCAGCTATCTTCACTGGGATTCGGATGGGTACCAACGTAGCCTTCCTGATGCTGATTGCCGCCGAAATGATCGGTGCCAGTGCTGGTTTGGGCTGGCTGGTTCATAATGCTTCCATGAACAACGTTATTCCCCGTCTTTATGTGGCCACGGTGAGTATAGCCCTGTTGGGGATGGGCCTCAACTACTTCATGCGCTGGCTGGAATCCACGTTGGTTACCTGGAAAGAGGAAACAGCGGTAGAATAAGCGGTTTAACTAATCCGCTAAATGAAAGGAGAATGAAATATGGATGCGGTTTTGAAAAGTACGCCCTTTAAGTATATCAATAAGTTTTCTGATAATTTATCCATCCTTCTGTTCCTAGTGATATGGGAATTCGGTCCCCGGGTGGCCGGAGTTGACCAGACCTTTATTGCCCCGCCATCTGTGGTGGTGCTCACCTTATGGGAATTACTGCAGAGCGGTGTGTTACTGGAACATACCCAGGTTAGCCTCTGGAGGGCGGCCATTGGTTTTACCCTGGCCGGGTTGGTAGGAATTCCTTTGGGTTTCCTGTTGGGTGGCTGGTTTAAGACCTTTGAGAGGATATTGAATCCCCTGTTATATTTTCTTGGCCAGTTTAATCCTTTCTCTCTGTTCCCGGTCTTTATCCTCCTTTTCGGCATCGGAGAAGTTTCTAAGGTCTCCATGATTTTCTGGGTTTGCCTGTGGCCTATCCTGTATAACACCATTACCGGGGTCAAGGGTATAGAGCCTATTCATGTGAAGTCCGCCAGGTCTATGGGTGCAGATACGAAGATTCTGTTCTCCAAAGTAGTCTTGCCGGGGGCCGCTCCTTCCATCTTCACCGGCCTCAAGTTAGCGTCCGGCACTGCTTTCTTCATGCTGATTGCCGCTGAGATGATTGGGGCCAGCAGCGGTCTGGGCTGGCTGGTCTGGAATGCCCAAACCAATTACCAGATTCCCAGGATTTATGCGGCGACAGTTGCTATATCTGTACTTGGCTTAATTCTGAACAACCTGTTTAGATTACTGGAGAAAAAAGTCGTTGCCTGGAAGGAAGCCACTTTTGCTGACGGGCATTAAGTAGAGGTTTGAAGTTAAAGGTTAGAGGTTAGAAATAAGGGGTTGCCTTTGTATTTTGATTAAACAGAGAGGGGTGATGGTTAAGGAAAATTCTTGAACTTTATACTTTGAAGACAGCATTTATCTATTAACAGGAGGAAAATTATGTCGCAAAACAAGACCAAAAACTGGATTGTAGGTATTGTGGCCCTAGTGGTAGTTGTCGCCGTGGGTATCGGTGCCTATAAGGGACGGAATACCAACATTACGCCGTCCGAGACCTCACCTTCAGCTATTACTGCCGATAAGGGCGAAAAGACCAGTGAAGGTACAGACGACAAGAAACTGCTGGAAATCCGAACCTGGACCAGAAAAGACTGCACCTTGGCCCCGTGGTTAGTGACTGATAAACTAGGTTACTTCAAAGAAGAAGGTGTTAAACTGGTTTTCACCGGGGAAATTCAGCCCAATCAGCGCATTCCGTCCATCATCAATGGTAATAATGATGTGGGAAGCGCACACCCCAATTTTATGTTGGTAGCTAGGGCCGGTGGCGCTAAGATCAGAGGGGTTATCCGCGAAGGGATTGAACCTGATGAAAAGGTAGACCCCAAGTTCCGTCATATGTGGTGGTTTGTTAATCCCAAGAAACATCCAAATATTAAGTCCTTTGCCGATTTGAAAAATATTAAAGGCAAACTTAAATTTTCTATCATCACCAACAACAGCTGCAGTGATTTCCTGGCCAATACACTGGCAGATAAATACGGGATCCCCAGAGATAAGATTGAATGGGTAACCATGCCCGATATCCAGGCCGTCCAGGCCGTTAAGCAAGGTCTGGTGGATGTAGCCGGTGTACACCCGCCCTTCTACAAAGGGATGGAAGATGCAGGACAGAGAAAGATTGCTGATACCTTTGAAACTGGTCTAGGAGAAACTGCCGGCTTAACTTATTACTATTTCACTGATGATTTTATCAAGAAAAATCCTGAAGCAGTTAAGGGCTTCATCAGAGCTGTCAAAAAAGGCCAGAAATGGGCCAACGCCAACCCTGATCAGGCTGCTAAATGGACTGAAGAGGCCATTGGGGTACCGGTAACCGGCAATCATTATTATGCCGAAGATGCCACCATTATCGAGAGTCAAATAGACCCGTGGTTGAAGGACTTAGAAAATTCCGGGGTTATTCCCAAGGGTAAGATCAAACCTAGTGATTTAATCACCCATGAGTTTGAGAAGGTCGGAAATCAATAATAAGACTAAGTCGACGAGAAAACTGGAGGCTTGGATTGTCAAGAAAATGGCAATCCAGGCTTCTTTTTATAAAAAAACAAAGGGAGTGATTATTTTGGCTCAAGGCAAAAGTACAAAAAACTTAATTGTTGGCATTATCGCTTTAGCAGTTATTGTTGCGGTGGGTATCGGCGCCTATAAAGGGCGTAACACAGCCCACGCACCAGCCGACACATCACCTTCCGCAGTCACTGCCGA
The DNA here is from genome assembly GCA_021849745.1 of Bacillota bacterium. GTDB lineage: Bacteria > Bacillota > Carboxydocellales > JAJZSN01 > JAJZSN01. Next base: position 12,523 of record JAJZSN010000087.1, read on the forward strand.
CAAAGGCAAGAATAACGACAAGAGTGGTGAGAGTACAGATGAAGGTCTGTTGGAAGTGCGGACCTGGACCAGAAAAGACTGCTCCCTGGCTCCCTGGTTAGTCACAGATAAACTGGGATACTTCAAAGAAGAAGGAATCAAGCTGGTGTTCACTGGTGAGATTCAACCAAATCAGGGGATTCCATCCATTCTAAATGGTAACAACGATGTGTCAAGCGCTCACCCCAACAATCTGGCCGTGGCCGTGGCCGGCGGAGCTAAGCTCAGGGGGGTTGCCAGGGCTGGTATTGAACCTGACGAAAAGGTCGATCCCAAGTTCCGTCACATGTGGTGGTTTGTTAATCCCGAGAAATACCCGAATGTCAAGTCCCTTACCGATCTTAAGAACATCAAAGGCAAGCTTAAGTTTTCCACCATCACCACCAACATTTGCTCTGATTTTCTTGCCTATACCCTCGCTGACAAGTACCGTCTTCCCAGGGAGAAGATTGAATGGGTAACCATGCCCGATATTCAGGCTATTCAGGCTGTGAAGCAGGGTCTGGTGGATGTAGCCGGCGTACACCCGCCCTTCTATAAAGGGATGCAGGATGCAGGCCAGGTGAAGATTGCCGATTCCACAGAAACAGGCCTAGGAGCATCAGCCGGTGTGGGTTATTATTACTTCACCGATGATTACATTAAGAAAAACCCTGATGCCGTAAAGCGTTTTGTAAGAGCTATTAAAAGAGGTCAGAAATGGGCCAACGCCAACCCTGATCAGGCTGCCAAATGGACTGAAGAGGCCATTGGGGTACCGGTTACCGGCAACCACTACTACGCTGAAAATTCTACCATCATTGAGAGTGAAATTGACCCCTGGTTAATAGAATTGGAGAAAAGCGGGGTTATCCCCAAGGGTAAACTAAAACCCGCCGATTTGATTACCCATGAGTTTGAAAAGTATGGGAACCAGGAATAGAAATAACACACTGCCTAGTGGAAAAAAATATAATTTCTTCTTGACAAGAAATAAATCCTGAGTTTTACAGCAAACTTAAAGAAATACGACCGCAATCCCTTGGCACGACTGGGATAGCGGTCTTTTCATTTTGTCATAAATATGTAGGGGACAACGCTATTTTTTAACTTCACCCAAAATA
>JAJZSN010000088.1 GCA_021849745.1 Bacillota bacterium
GGTGCCCTATTGGTCAATTCAACCTCGGCAAAGTCAGATACCCATTTCACAGCATTATTGATAAGGGGATTGCGAGAAGCTGCCGGCCATCCCCCCCAGTTGAAACCGACAAAGACCATTCTCTTACGTTTTGAACCCTCCCAGGCAGATAATAAGTACATGGGTCTGTCTTCTTGGGTCCATGAACCCAAATTAGTTCCTGAAGAGGTAAAGGCTCTTAAGTTGGTAGTGTAACTCCCGGAGGGAACTCCGCTGGTAACCGGGTGATAGGTATTATTAATCCTAATTGTAGCAGGGTTTCTTGTGGCGGTACCCCAGTCATTAAGCTTAAGGATATTACCGGTGATTACTGAATCGCCGATATGGCTGTTAAGCACATTGGCCCCTTCCATGATCAAATGACCTACGCCGGAATTTAGATAGGCATTTAAGGCATCCCTTTCCGCCGTACTAATGGGAGTAGCGATGGAACCGGCCGCAAATATTACCGCATCATAAGTATTAAGGGTGACTTGAGAAGGCATGGTAGTAGATACCGTTATATTATAGTTGCTTACCCCCAAAGCATCCCTAATGGTGGTGGCATTACTGCCTGCACCATTATCGTAGATAAAAACATTGGACTTGTTGGTAACGGCAGCGCCGGTCTGCTTGAGATTGTAAAAAATACCAAGTCCCAGTAAAGCCAAAAACAGCACAACCAGCCCAGTCTTAAAACTAAACTTGCGGAGATTAAGTTTTCCCATTTTTCGTTTTATCTTTGGGTTCATAACAACTCCGCCCTTCTAGTATCCTAACCGATATTTTCAAAAACCACAACACTATTATCTCCCCGGTCGGTTACATAGAGTTTTCCAGAATAATAATATATCCCGTCGGGTAGGGTAAATTCATGATCTAGAGCTTTGTATTGCCAGTCCTGACCTTTTTTTTGAATTAGGTAAACCTTCCGTGACAAGCTATCCACCACTGCAAATTTGTTACTATTTATAGCAGCCACTCCCCGAGGTAATCCAAGATGGGGAACACCTTTACTGCTTCTTAACAATTGATCCTTCAGCTGGCCCTTTTTATCAAAGATTTTGATGGCCCTGTTCCCGGAATCAGAGATAACAGCCTCACCGTCAGCAGTTATAGAGATACCCATGGTATAATTCAAAGAACCTCCTGGCTTGCCAACACCGCCAAGAGTCCGGAGGAGCTTACCCTCATAATCAAAGACCTTAATTTGGCCCTCGCCCCGGTCAAAGATATAGACATTGTCTCCTCCATCTACAGTTAACGCAGTAGGGCTTTTGATATCTTCACGCTTTCGGGGAAACCACCTAAGAAACTTCCCCTGGCTGGAAAGTACTTGAACCCGATTATTATTTACCTCCGATACAAAAACCTCTCCGTTACCGTTAACCCCTACTGCCACAGGATATCCCAACTGGCCTTGCCCACTTCCGTACCCACCGAACTGATTAAGTAGCTTCCAGTCAGGACTGAAAATACGAACCCTGTGGTTATCAGCATCGGCAATGTAGATGTTGCCCTGATTATCCACAAAAACTCCTACAGGAGCTTTGAAGGGGGCTTTTTCGGGCCCGTAAACAACCTTTTTACCGACAGTTTCCGAGATTAAACTTTCACTCCACAGGTGGCCTTCTTGCTCCCTAAAGTACAGGAAAAGGGCTAAACTGATGACAAAAATCATTACAAAAACTATCAATAATAGGTGTTTTACTTTCATTTTTCTTACTCCTAACCTTAGTAAGGAACAATGCTATTTTTTGTGACACGATTCACAAACCCCATAGTTATCCAATCTGAGCATTTTTTGGTTAACAACAATCTCTTTTGGTATTCCTTTGGGTTGGGGATAACCCATGTTAAAGTTCTTATAAGAACCATGGGCGTAATGGCAGGTACTACATACGATAGCGGTGCGCTTATCCGGTCCGATACTTTCACCGGCACTGTAAACCTGTAAAGGAAGGTTATCACTTACTGCCGGATACCAATTCCTAAGAGGACTAGACCTGTATACACTGTACACCTTGCTACCTACTGTGACTGGATGACGGAAATAACTGTTGTACACACCCCCCATGGTTCGGGCATCACCATCATCATAATCCAGATGGCAGGCGGTACAAAAATCCGCATTACCCGAAACCAGATAGACCTCTTCCCCTATCGTTTGATTTCTGACTACAGCATAGGCTGTATAGGATACAGTAGTAGAAGTAAATCTGTCATTGGAGGGATAAATAGTCTCCTTTAATAACCTGTAATTATCATTATTGCCGCCATGGGGTTTATGACATGAAATACAGGAAAAGGTCAGGATTTTTCCCGGAGCACTGCCGTAAACAATGGTGTCGACATTAGATCGATCATCAACAGTATGTTTGGAGAGGCCGAAATCGGTACCTATTGGCCCGGCTAGGGAATCCTTCCAGCCGGCAGAAGTTTTTACTTTTCCTGATTGAACGTCATATTTGCTCTGGGAAGCGGCCGTACCATGGCAGAAAAGACACAACTCATAATAGGTTGCCTGCTTCAAAAGATTAGCATTTAACCCTGAGTGGGTAACATGACAACCTGAACACATTGCTGTATTGGGCTGGAAATTGCCGTGGGCATAGTCATTCTGATACCGGGGCCCCCCTCCTGCATCAAAATCAAGAGGAAAGGCTCTAATGATTGAGATGTTACCACTCTTTGCAAGTCTAAAATAATAGTTTTTATATTTTTCGGCATTAGGCAAGAGGGCATAAGCGTTACTGGTATTCAAGCCGCCATAAGTTAAGCCGGTACTCTGATAGTTGAGATTGCCTCCGTCGGACTGAACATCATTGGCCCATTGAATACTTGAACCGCCGCCGGAGTCATCCCAATATACCGATATAGAAACCAAGGAACCATTATTGGCATAACTGACATAAGGTTCAAGGGTACCTGGGATAGTTGCATTGGCTTTAATGCTATCAATAACAAGGTAACCAACCATGAAAACCAAAGAAATGAAAATAGTTAATATCAGCTTAGGAAGACTATGAAAGGGAAGATTTTTTTGTTTTGTCTTCTTATCAACATTCATAGTTTCACCCCTTTAGTAACCCCAAACAACAATCCTGTTATTGGCCCAGTCAGCAATATAAACCCTGCGGGAATCATCTACATAAATACCATTGGGGTATAACATATTACCATTGTCATTGCCAGGACCACCGAAGCTATTTAAAATAACCCCATTTTCATCAAAGATAGTAATATTCCCTAATAAACTGTCAACAATAAAAAGCCTTCCTTCTTTATCAACCGATAATCCTCTAATAATACCAAGGTTAGACTTACTATAGGCCAGAAGGTTTTCGGTAAGAAGAGTATCTTGTTCGTTTTTTTGTCTTCCTAAAGGAAAGATTTTTATTTCACCTGTTCCTGAACTGGCAACGAAGAGTCGGTTATTTTTTTCGTCAACGGCTATTCCATGAGGATATAACACCCCGGTAAAGGTTTCAATTATCTTCCCCTGTTGGTCTAAAACAACGACTTTGTTACCGGATAAATCACCAATATAAATATTTCCTTGGGAATCTATCTTTAATGGACCGGGTTTCTCAATGTTATAATTGTTAGGTTGGTTGAGAATTGTCCCTAAGTATTCTCCGGTTGCCGAAAATCTTTGAATTCTGCGGTTTCCTGCCTCGGCAACCAGATAATCGCCTTTCAAAGTACGGACTACACCATAAGGAAAAGAAAGTTTACCAGGTTCGCTACCAAATCCACCAAAAGTAAATAGGTGTTCACCTTGTTCCTTAAAAACTTCAATGGTATGTCCCTCGGTATTTGAAATAATAATCAATCTATCTTTTTCATCATAATAAACGTCCATAGGTCTAAGGAGTTTGACCCCTATGGCTCCGTGAATATTAAATAGGAAATGGGGACTTACCACATCTAAAAATGAAGGTAAGATATCAACTGAGACGTTTTTTTCTTCCCTTGGAACAAAAAGGTAATAAAGTATTCCTCCAAGAAGTATTATTGTGCCAACAATTATTATTAAAAGTGATGTAACCTTGATTTCAAATTTTTTGGTATTGCCTTTGCCACTACTCACTGGTTGGACCACCTCATTGACTGGCTAGACGCCGTAATGCCTTCTCTGCTTCCGGATAACTTCCTGAGAGATAGATTCCTTTTTGTAGCGTCTTAATAGCTTTGGTGTGGTCTCCCGTTTTTTCATAGGCCAAGCCTAAATAATAGTAAGCCACCGGATACCCAGGATCACGAAGGACGGCTTGTTCAAGATTTCGCAAACTATCTCTGTAGTTCCCGGTTTCATAATAACTTCTACCAAGGTAAAAACTCACTTTAGCAACTTCAAACCCCGGCTTTACTTGAGTTAACTTTTCCAAGGCTTTGATAGATTCTTGATATTGACCCCGGTCGCTGAGCATTAGACCTAGATTCAAAAGAGCTTTAGCATCATGAGGATATTTTGCCAACACCTTTTCAACAAGTCTAATTCCCTTTTTTTCTTCCCCTTTTAAATAATAGTTCATGGCTAGTTCCAGAACCGCTATCCTATCCTCCGGATAGATATCAAGGTGCTGTTGTAATTCTTTTATCCGGTAGTCATAATAACTTATTTGTCCTGGAAATAGAACATCCTTTAAAAACCAGAGAGTTATAAAAGTTGTTAGGATAACTAAAGTTAGAATAATTGCTGCTTTGTATAAGCTAATCTTTGCCTTAGGGTCAAAACAGATTTTATGATCCAAAAAGTTTTTCAGTGTTTTGGCCCGGTTCATTAAATATCTTCCTCCAAATACTAGTTTTATAATAAACCAGGATATCTTGTATATTAATTTAGACAAAGGTAAAGGTTTTTCCTGCTATTTTTACAAATTATTTTTGATTAATTACTGCTGATTTGTCCAATGCGGCAAGAATTATTCAGTTTTAAATCTATTAGCTATTTGTTGCAATTGATAGGCGGCATTGGATAAAGTCTGGGAACCTGAAGCAATTTCCTGACTCATGGCAATTTGTTCTTCAACTGAAGATGAAATAACTTGTAGAATGGCTAGGGTATCTTGGGAAATAGCTTTTGTTTGTTCAAGATCTTTAGCCAGTGAAGAGCTTCCATCGTTAAGATGACTGGCCAGGGTGGAATTAGCTTGAATCTGTTGGGTTGTCTCTTGAACAGCTGCCATAATCTTATTTATGGCATCACCGGTTTGATTAATTACCTTGGTGCCAATCTCAACCTGTTTGGCCCCGTCCAACATAGAATTGACCACTTCTGAAGTCTTTAATTGGGTTTCGGTGATGATAGCCATAATCTCCTGGGCCGACCTTGAAGATTCTTCGGCTAGTTTACGGACTTCCTCCGCAACTACAGCAAAACCTTTCCCTTGTTCACCGGCCCTGGCCGCTTCTATAGCAGCATTGAGGGACAGCAGATTAGTCTGATTAGCTATGTTGGTAATGGTGCTGATAATATTGCCTATTTGATTTGATTTATCGTCTAAATCCTTAATCACCCTAGTAGAAGCTTCCACCGACTGACGAATAGTATTCATTTGCTCTATTGATTGATGTACGGCATCCGTTCCTCCTTTAGCGGCTTCAAAAGCCTGTTCAGCAAGGTTTACGGCTTTAAGGGAGTTCTCGGACATCTGGTTCATGGTTTCAGCCATATGTAAAGTAATATTGGTTGCCCCAATCATGTTTTCACTTTGTTTATTGGCACCTTCTATCACCTGTAGAACAGTGGCAGAAATTTGGTCGGCGGCCATGGTAACTTCTTTGGTAGCTAGAGATTGTTCCGCACAAGCAACGGAAATACAGCTTATACTGGTCTTTAAATCGATAATAATATTCTTCAACCCCAGGGCAATTTTATTAAATTCAAAGGCAATCTGACCAACTTCATCATGGGTTTTGGGCCTGCTAAAATAGGTTAAATCGCCGCTAGCAATAGTTTTTGAGCCTGAGAAAATAACATCCATAGCTGCTATTAAATCACGGTACAACCATAAACCAAAAGAAAGACCGCCAAGGACAGCCGGTATTGACCAGAAGAATCTGTATGTTTGAGTACCGGGAAAATAGTAACCAACCGTTAACAAAATCACTGGAGCTAAAGTAGATAAAAGTATTTTATACAAAAAACGTTTACGAGTAATGATAATCCCCAAGCGTAGGCTGTACCGATGTTGACCCTTTACCTCGATTGGGACAGAACAATCTACCAATAACTCACCGGTGTTACGGTGATATATTTGGCTCAGGGGTCCGGAAGTTCTGGCTGCTTTTAGACCCACAGGATCATCAAACAAAACCCCTTCCCGTAAACGGTTAGTATGAATGAGGGCTTTTCCGTTCAGGTCAACTAGAACAAAATATTCTTCAGTATCAAGGTTACTTTCCAGAAGCTCACGGATTAGGCCTTCGGCTTCCTTTAAATTCTCGGTGGCGGAGAAAATTTGGGAACACTGTTTTCCAATCATACCGATTTTATGTAGACCTCTTTTAGCAACTGTACTGTTAGCATTATTTTCAGGTTTAATGATAAACACCCCCTTCGGTAGCTAGAAGAAATTCAAAATCTTTAGCAGGGATTGGTTTACTAAATAAATATCCTTGCATTTCAACGCATTGATGTTGCTTTAAGAAAGAAAGCTGTTCTTCGGTTTCTACTCCCTCAGCAATTACCTTAAGCTTAAGGTTTTGGGCCAGGACGATAATGGTGGAAACTATGGCTGCATCCTCAGGATTAGCAATAATATCCTGGACAAAAGACCTGTCTACCTTCAAGGTTTGAATGGGGAATCGTTTCAGGTAATTAAGAGATGAATAACCCGTTCCAAAATCGTCAATAGCGATGTGGATTCCCATATCTCTTAACTCCTTCAATACCTTAATGGTGAACCCTACGTCTTGCATGACTACAGTTTCGGTAATCTCTAATTCCAACCACTGAGGATCAAGGCCTCCATCCCTACAATTTGTCCCGTCTCGGTATTCACCTGGGGCTGGTAGTAAACTAAGAATTCTTTTCGACTCAAGGCGTGGCGAAGGTTATTTTCTAAGGCCAGTCGTTCGAGAATTTTGGTGTTCATGGCCGGAGTATAAAGCTGATAATTGTTCCTACCTTGTTCTTTCGCTCTATACATGGCTGTATCGGCATATTTGAGCAAGGTTTCTGCATCTTTACCATCCTTAGGGAAAAGAGCAATGCCAATACTGGTGGTGATATGGAATTCCTGACCGCCCAGCATCCATGGTTGTTGTAGTGTTTTTAAAATCTTTTGGGTTATTTTAGCTATATCCTCTTCAAATGTAACCTCCTACAAGAAAAAACTTTGCCGAAATATTTCGTATAATGTAGTATATTTTCTTCACTTAGTTATAATTTCCTGCAAAAATAACAGCTACCATTGGGTAAATAAAAATAGTCTCCGAAAGGCGGAGATTATTTTTTTACTTACAAGCATTTATATATAAAAGAGAGAATGTCCTGAATTTATTTATGGGACATCCTCTCTTTTATAAAAACTAAGATTTTTTCTTTTCTACCCGTTCAATGTTGAATTTCTTGGCTGAATGATCTCTGCCAAGGTAGAAGTTAATCCATGAAGCGTATTGATACAAATCCCAGTTGGGTGGTGGAACCGGATCGCGGTCTAATTGCATTTCCTTACCGTCATTTTTAAGCCTGGAGTAAGCCCTAACCCACGCACATTTTTTCTTGCCGGGATAGACTTCACACCAACCGTCCCAACTTCCGCCACAGGCGCCGTTTCTCTGGTGTTTAGGACATTGGGACATAGGACAGACATAAGCAACGTCCGGCAAGGCACAATCCCCGCAGTCCTTACAGTCAAAGATAGCAACCTTGTTTAAATGTTCTAAAAAGTGGTATGTCTTTTCAAAGGAGGTACCGTCTACGGCTTTAGCAATAGCCTTCATTGGTCCCCATAAGGGGGTCCCTGGTTCTAGAGCTAAACTGTGAAAGATTTTAGACATTTTATAAGAAAACTCTACAGGAGCATCGAGAGGTCTGCCTTTAATGTTGGTAGGAATCTCTATATTTAATCCTGTTTTTTCGTCTTTTTCGTAATAGTAGAAACCACCGGGAATTGGGTAATCAAATTCATGGACTAAATCCACCCAGTTCTTAGTAAGTTCCTCACCCTTCTCGATGATAAACTCTACTTGCTCATACTTCATGCCGTGACCGCCAATATGGACACCATCGTAGCCCATACCTTTCATCATGGCGTACATCTTAGCCGCCCGTAATAGTCTAGTTTCAACACCCTTATCAGGGGCCTGACTTTCCTTCTCCAGGTCAGCTACCAGTTTGTCTGTGGCCACACAACCTGGTAATCCATTACGGTTCATTACTTTTGAAGCACCAAGGGGAAGCAGATAAATATTACCCACCACGGGAGTATCCTTGCCGCCGTTCAGTCTAATGAATTGGAGCATTTCGTGAATCTTCCTTGCATCATAACCCAACTGGCTAACTATAAAATGGGCTCCGGCAGCGATTTTCTTCTTAACCTTGATGTACTGAATCATTTGCTCAGCTTCGGTCTTTTTGAAAGGTGAACAGGCGACCCCGGCGAAGAAATCACTGGGCTGATGTTTGATGGTGCCCTTCATGCCTTTATATTCTAGACCGTCATTCATTTCATTAATCAACTGCAAGGTATGCATAACATCTAAATCGAATACAGGCTTGGGTCTTCCCTGATAACCGGTGTAGACATAGTCGCCGGTCATGATCAGCAGACTACGGACATTGGCCCTGTCCAATGCATATAGTTGGCCTTCCATTTGGTTACGGTTTTTGTCCTTGGTGGTGAAATGAACTAATGGCTCAATCCCATGCTTAAGTACTTCAAGGCCCAGGTAATCAGCTGTAATAGCTGGATTCCCACCAGGCATGTCCGTAATTGTCAGAGCATGAACCTTTCCGCCTTTAGCGGCCTCCTCTGTTGCAGCTAATGCAACTTCCTGAGCCTTTTCCCGGGCGCCCCTACCTGGAACCAGTTCCCAGGTGATGGACAAAGTGTTCTTGTCTAAAAGTGATTCTTTAAAACGATTTGTCAACTTTTCTCCTACCCCCTGCCCTCAAATCATATGAGGATATTTATTTATATATTCTAATTTTACTGAAATTTCAGCAAATAATAAAGAAAAAGTTTATAAAAACATTAAAATTATTATTTTGTGTTAACATTTCTTTTCAAGGTTTTATTATCGCTGGCATAACGGAATATAGCTTTTATTATTGCCCACGCCTTTATAAGCCGGTCGCATGATAGTATTTACACTTAAAAGCTCTTCTAACCTATGGGCACTCCACCCGGCAATTCTTGAAATAGCGAATAGAGGCGTAGAAAGTTCTTGGGGAATATTTAACATGTTATAAACAAATCCTGAATAAAAATCGACATTGATACAAAGGGGCTTCTTGTTATCTTTAATTCTGTCAAACACCTTTGGACCTAATTTTTCAACTACAGAATACAAGTTATATTCTTCTACCCGCTTCTTTTCTATAGCCAAGTCACGGGCCTTTTCTTTAAGCAATAATGCCCGTGGATCAGATGTTGTATAAATAGCATGGCCTAATCCATAAATTAAACCTGATTTATCGAAAGCTTCACCAAGTATAATTTTTTCAAGATACTTTTCTATTTCTTCTTCATCAGACCAGTCGTTAATATTCTCTTTAATATTATCCAACATCTGCATTACTTTAATATTTGCTCCGCCATGTTTGGGACCTTTTAGTGAACCAACAGCTGCTGCAATTGTAGAATAAGTATCCGTCCCGGTAGAACCAATAACGCGAACGGCAAAGGATGAGTTATTCCCCCCACCATGTTCGGCATGAAGAACTAAACAAAGGTCTAATAAGTCAGCCTCCATCTTGGTAAATTTTCCATTTTTCCGAATCATTCTTAGAAAATTCTCTGCCGTGCCTAATTCGGGTTTTGGTTTATGGATATGTAAACTCTTATCTTTAAGTAAATGCTCCGAGGCCTGATAACAGTAGGCCACCATGGTTGGGAAGCGAGCAATTAATTCCATTGATTGTCTTAAAACATTATTTATTTCTATACTATCTGGATTATTATCATAAGAATATGCGGAAAGTACGCTTCTGGCCAATTTGTTCATTATATCTCTACTAGGGGTTTTCAGAATCATATCTTGAAAAAAACCTTCAGGTAAAGCTCTAAATTGACCTAAAGTCTCAGTAAACTTAGTTAACTTGTCGGCGTTAGGAAGTTCGCCAAAAAGTAATAAATAACAAACTTCTTCAAAACCATAACGGTTTTCTTTCTGAAAACCGTGTGCTATTTCAAAGATATCTATTCCCCGATAAGAAAGTTTGCCTTCCGAAGGTACCTTTTCCCCATTTTCCACAACGTATCCCTGTACTTCGCCCACTTCAGTTAATCCTACTAATACACCTGTACCATTACTGTTACGCAAACCCTTTTTTACGTCATATTTATTGTAGTATTCGGCAGGAATTTTATTATTTTGTTTTGCTAATTCCGAAAGCTCATTGATAAAAACCTCTGTTTCTATGAATGTCATTAGACTACCTCCATATTTTCCAATTATAATTTATTATACATGATATTTGGCCCTGGTTTAAGAGTTTTTTTAAATTCTGTGATGGACTACCCAAAATAAATAAGGAGGGCTATTAAGTATCCCTCCAACTATCTAATTTGTCATTAGATGCTTTTTGCATTTTCTTGTTTTATTAGTTTATAAATGGGTCAAAAATAACTTTTGAATCAAGCAGTACCTTTTTAACTTTGTAATAAATAATCTCTTTGGTTTCAGACTCTTCCACATGTAGATCTATTGGGAGTTCAAGGTCGTTGATAGATCCTACCCCTATTAGTTTTATATCCTTGGATTCTACAAAACTAGTTATCATCTTTAGTTCACTTGACTGCAAGTCATCTACCGTTACAATCACGATATTCCCTGCATTCAGCAAAATAGTGCTAACTTGCGCTAGTCTTGTCAAGAATTCGGTGGTATTTTCCTGAGTATCTTCTTGAGGTATTTCAATAAAGTTTACATACCTACCTTCTGTAAAGAGTCTTCTTTCCACATATTGAGCTATCTCTCTCTTGTCTAAACCCTTATTGCCTGAAATTAAAACTAAAACAGGTTTTTGAGCATATCTAATTGCTCTTTCTTCCCTGGTAACAGCACCTTCGACCCCGTTAAACTTTCTTTTGCTTTCTTCTTCCCCAAAGCGGTGATGGCTGCTTCCTAAACTATCTACAACAATGCCGCCTCCGGCTATCTCATAATTATCTACGATGACAAACCTGGAAGTTTCCGTTAGGTTCTCCGCTTTGTCAAAGGCAATCTCTTTTTCTAAGTTAAATATAACTTCTGCTACCTCATGCCTTTGTACATATTGTCTATTGGTGGAAGCTAAAGAGGATGCATCAAGAACCGTTACTACTTCTTCTAGCTCAGCTCTTACCTTTTGGGTACCTACTTTAATGTAATAGGTTCTATTGACATTTAAGTCCTCTCTGCCTAGCCAAAACAACTTTGTCTTAATTCTTGTTGAAACCTCAGGTTGGGTTTCACCAATAATACAAGCTAATTGCCCCCTGGTAATATAGATTTGTTCTTCCAGGGTAAATCCAGTGGCACTCCCGGCCGTATCCTCTTCTACCCTTGGAGCATTAAATCTTTCTATGGAATTTACTTTGGATTTTTTTCCACTGGGATAGAATATAACCTCATCGCCAACCTTGACTCTCCCCGAGTCTATTGTACCTGCCACGATCCTCCGGTCATCCCCGCCGGCAGTAAATTTATAGACGCCTTGAACCGGCATTCTAAAAACTTGATTTTGCACATCTTTGGTATTTTCTAGTAAGTCCAACTTCTCTAAAACCGTATTTCCGTTATACCAGTGCATGCTACCTGAAAAATCCGCAATATTATCACCCATGAAACCGCTGACTGGAATAAAGGAATCGGCTACAACCCCAATGGCTGAAAGAAATCCTTGATATTCTTCCACAATTTGCTCGTATCTGCTTTGATTATAATCTATTAAATCCATTTTATTTACTAATACTACAACTTGTTTAATGCCAAGCATGGATAATAAGTAGCCGTGTCTTTTGGAATTTTCCATTACACCTTCATTGGCGTCTATTACCAGCAGGGCTGCCTCTGCTCTTGCCGCACCCGTTACCATGTTTTTAAGAAACTCAATATGGCCGGGGGCATCAATGATAATATACTTTCTCTTTGGGGTTTTAAAGAAGACCCTGGCCGCATCTATGGTTATCCCTTGGGCCTGTTCATCCTTTAAGGCATCTAACAAAAAGGCATATTCAAAAGGCTTGGAATTCCTTCTGCAAGTCTCTTTTACTTGCTCCAGCTTACCTTGAGGTAATGAGTTGGTATCAGCCAAAAGTCGACCAATAATGGTACTTTTCCCATGGTCTACATGACCAACGATAACTATATTCATATTGTCAAAATAATTTTTCACCAGTAACCCCATCCCTTATTTATAAGTATATTTGAAAACCCTGTTTTACATATAGCCACTTTTGCGCAATTCTTCTAAACCGCCGCCATCTTCTTGATCTTGGGCTCTACCGCTTCGTTCCGCAATATTGGCGAACTTGCCGGTACGTAATTCCTCCACTATTTCAGCTACCGTTGAAGCCTCTGATTCCACCCAACTGGTACACGGACCGCATCCAAGGGATCTGTACCTTTTGCCTTCTCCTTTATTAAAATACAAAGAAACCATTGGGATGTTCTCTCTTTGAATGTATTCCCAAAGATCTAATTCAGTCCAATCAAGAAGGGGATGGATTCGTAAATGGGTTCCCGGTGCGAAATCTGTCTTGTATTGGTTCCAGAACTCCGGAGGCTGTTCCCCGATGTTCCAATCACTCTTTTTATCTCTAGGGGAAAAATATCTTTCTTTAGACCTTGAGCCCTCTTCATCGGACCTGACTCCAACAATTACTCCGGTGAAGGGCGCAGGGTTCTTTTCCAGTTCATATTCACCTGTCTCGTGATTCAGTCGAAATCTAGGCCCGGTACCATTTAGAGTAGCTTTAAGAGCATCTGTTTTAAGAAGCTTACAGCACTCCAATCTTGTGCACTTACCATCCGGGAAGGTCATTTTATTCTTTAAAGCCTCTATATTTTGTCCGTAGATCATATCCAGTTTCCATTCTTTAGCGAAATTGTCCCTATATTCAATCATTTCAGGAATCTTGTAACTGGTATCTATATGGATCAACGGAAAGGGAACGTGACCCAAAAAAGCCTTTCTGGCTAGGTGTAAAAGAACTGTACTATCCTTACCTATAGACCAGAGCATTCCTAAATCTTTAAAATTAGCATAAGCTTCGCGTAAAATATGCATAGAGCGGTTTTCCAGTTTGGTTAGATGATCCATTTAAACTTCTCTCCCTCTATAAATTAAAGATTTTCTTGCTAATACTCGCTCATTCTCACAATTTCATTTTCTTTAACAATCTCTATTTGGATATGTGTTGAATATAAAGGAATATTTGTAAGCACGGGATGTGTTCA
>JAJZSN010000004.1:0-55509 GCA_021849745.1 Bacillota bacterium
TCCGATCTAAATGGTGCAGGAACCACAGTCTCCCAATTCACAACCTTTTTTGGTTCCGGTAAGGTTTAGCTCATCTCTGAGCACGTTAACTAATAAAGTATTAGCTTTTACAACAGTGGTATATGTATCTCCGTTGACGGTAAGGGTAATCAGAAAGCGCTTAATTCCCTCTTTATCGACGATTGACTGCATTATTCGAACCTCCTTAAATCAAATATTATTACTATGGGCTGTTTCCAGATGTTCTCCGCTGTGGCCTTTGGTGATTGCCGCCTTTAAGGAGCGCTTGGTGAAGACTCTCACCATATCGCGCCGATATTCAACAGAACCCCGGATATCGGAGATGGGAGAACACTCCTTGGAAGCAGCCACACCGGCTTGTTCCAGGAGGTCGTCGGTATATTCTTTTCCTATTAATATTGCTTCCGCCTCTTTGGCCCGCATTGGCACCGGGGCAACTGCACCAAGGGCAATCCGGGCATCTTTGATTATGTTTCCTTCCATAGTAACTGCTGAAGCTACCCCAATCACAGCCAGTGCACCGGAGCGACGCAAGCCGAATTTGATGTAGTTGGAACCGGTAGTAGGTTGATTGGGGATGGTGATAAAGGTAACAATTTCATTCTGGGCTAATACCGACCGGCCCGGCCCGGTGAAGAATTCCTCCAGAGGGATGGTCCGCTCCCCTTCAGGTCCGACCAGGGTAAGGGTTGCTCCCAAAGCAATGAGAATCGGCGGAAGGTCGGCAGAGGGGACGGCATTAACAATATTTCCACCTACCGTGCCGATATTTCTGATTTGATTAGAGGCCATATGGTGAGCAGCTTCTGAGATAGAAAGGTACTTTTCGTTTAGAATGATAGAATTGACCAAGTCGTTGTGGGTGGCCCTGGCGCCGACAACCACTCCTTTACCTTGGTGATAGTTGATTTCTTTCAGTTCATTGAGTTCCTTCAATGAGACAAGTACTTCGCAGGAGATGACGCCGTGTTTCATTTTAACCATCAGGTCGGTTCCCCCTGAAAGTACTTTGGCCTTACTTCCGAGATGAGTAAGCAGACTACAAGCTTCCTCAAGGTTTTGTGGAGCATAATAATCAAAATCCGGTAAATACATGAACAAACCTCCTTACTATTACATTATATACACAACTAACCAGTGTTCTCTATATAATACCAGTGTTCTTTATAATGATTATATACTTTTTGAATGGAGTGTCAATAGGGTGAATTTAGCGAAAAAAAACCGGGAGCGGTTAATGGTCGGTATGCGAATTAATTGGTTCAATAGCCAGGTAAAGTAATATAATTTTTTTAAAAAGGGGATTTTTAAATCGTAAACAAGGAAGTTATCTCTAAACTAACTGAAACCGGGGAAGAAACCCTGGTTTTTTTTATTATAAGCAAATGAACAACCATTCAACGGCGTTATTTAACTAATGAATATATATTCAATGGCATTTTGGACAATTATTTTAGCTCAAATGTTAATCCTACTACAAGTTAGTTGATGATTTAACCGGAAAATCGCTTTTTTTATCTATTGGAACGAGAAGAATTGCTCTAAATAAGCGCTAAAAAGTATAATAAATCAAAATTACGAACAGATAGTTCACGATGCGGGACAAAAAGGAGGGAGGTGAAACGGTGTCCGAAGATCGTAATCTGGTGCAGGCAGTACTTAAAGCTTTGGATATTATGGAGGCATTATGCAGAAATCCCCATTCCGGAGTTCGAGAACTTAGCGAGAAAGTTGGCCTTAACCGGAGCACAGTTAACAGGCTGGTGGCTACATTGGAACAAGCTGGTTACGTGGAGCAGGACAGGGAAAGGGGAAAATATCGTGCTAGCCTAAGATTATTTGAACTTGGCAATAAGGTCGTTCAGGATTTGGACATAAAAGAACGTGCTTATCCGATAATGCAAAAATTATCAAAAGCCACGGAAGAAACCATTTATTTGGCTGTTTTGGACGGCAATCAGTTTTTATATGTATCGATAATTGATTCGCCACAAATGCTGAGATGTTCTGCCAACATTGGCATAAGTCCCCCGATGTATTGTAGTGCTAGTGGGAAAGTTATCTTAACCTATCTATCGGAGGATAGAAAGCTGGCATTTTTGCCAGAGAAATTTCATCTTTATGGTCCTAATACCATTAGTAACTTTACAGACTTGGAAGCCGAACTGGCCGGAATAAGGCGTAATGGATATGCCATAGACGATGAAGAGTGGAATCCTGACACTAGGGCTTTAGCTGCCCCAGTCTGGAATTATGACCGCAAAATTCAAGCCACCCTATCCATTGCCGGACCCAAGGTAAGGATGCCCAGGCAGCGTATGGAGGAGATAGCTCAACTTCTAGTTAAAGGGGCACAGGAGCTTAGTGCAAGTTTAGGATATCGTGAAACAGGCTTAAGGGGTTTTGCTAACCACTTAAAAACAAAAATATAATTTATAAGAAGGAGGAAGATAAGCTATGTCTTTTATTGATGTCCCTGATAAGTTTAATATGGCCAGTCTGTTGATTGATGCCCCTATTGAGAAGGGACTGAGTAACAAAACTGCTATTTATTACGAAGATAAGATATTTAGTTATTACGATTTACACATTGCGGCCAATAAAACCGGCAATATGTTTACTAATTTAGGTGTACTAAGAGAACAGCGGGTGCTTATGTTGCTTCCCGATTGTCCTGAATTTATCTTCAACATAATAGGCGCTATGAAAATCGGGGCAGTGGCGGTGCCGCTTAACACCTTGCTGAAACCCAAGGATTACCTTTACTTCCTTAATGACAGCCGAGCTGTTTTAATGGTAGTGGGCGAAGAATTTTTGCCTATGATTGAAGAGATTCTTCCTGAGGCACTATACCTTAAAGGAATAATTGTAGTTGGCAAAAACAATAAGGATAAATATCTTAACTACCATCAGGAAATGTCTAAAGCTTCCCACGAACTTGAAGCGGTCGATACAAGTAAAGATGATGCTGCCTTTTGGCTTTACAGTTCCGGAACCACAGGTTCGCCAAAAGGGACGATTCATCTGCATCATGATATGGTTTTCGCAGCTACTTATTTCGACCGAGGGGTTACAAATTTAACTCCAGATGACCGTGTTTACTCTGTTTCCAAGTTGTTCTTTTCTTATGGTAATGTAAATTCTCTTTATTTACCTCTGCTTGCGGGGGCATCGGTGATTCTGAGCTCCCAAAGACCGGAACCTACAACGATTCTCGAAACCATTACCAAGTATAAACCAACAATATTCTTTGGTGTACCCACCTCTTACTCATCAATGGTCCGAGAGCTGGATGAAAGGGGGCATTCATACGATCTAAGTTCTGTAAACCTCTTTGTTTCTGCGGGGGAAAATCTGCCGACAAGTTTATGGGAGAAGTGGAAGGAAAAGACTGGTGCAGAAATATGTGATGGAATTGGTTCAACGGAAGTAGGGTATATTTACATCGCCAACCCGCCTGGAGAAATAAAGCCTGGCAGCAGTGGAAAAGTATTGCCTGGTTACGAAATCAAAATTATAGATGAGGATAATCAGGAAGTGCGGCCCGGCCAGGTCGGTAATCTTATCGTCAAAGGTGACTGCATCGCTGTCGGTTACTGGAACAAACACCACAAAACCGTCAGTGCTTTCAAGGGAGAATGGTATGCAACCGGTGACCAGTTCAGTGTTGATGAAGATGGATACTTCTGGTATTCCGGGCGCTCTGACGATATGGTTAAGGTAGGAGGAATCTGGGTTTCGCCCATTGAGGTGGAAAATATCCTACTAGAATACCCATCCGTCGCAGAATGTGCGGTGGTGGGCCAGATGGACCAAAACGGTCTGCTAAAAACCGCAGCTTTTGTGGTTCTGTCAACGGGTGTTCAAGGTGACGAGGAAATGACTACAAAGTTAATAGAACATCTTAGAGAAAAAGCAGCCCCATATAAAATCCCCAGATGGATTCATTATCATGATGAATTACCCAAAACCGCCACCGGTAAGACCCAGCGTTATAAACTTAGGCAAATAGTCGGTCAGTAGTGGTTATTGAAGTCCCAAAAAATTATATTTTTATAGGAGGATAACAACATGGCTACTGTAAAAAGCGCTACCGAATGGTTGGATAATCAAAAGACCACCAGGTTTCACTACCTTGTCATTATTTTATCATTTTTCGTTTTAGCCTTTGATGGTTACGATTCACAGATTTTGTCCTATGTCATGCCCCAGTTGATTAAAGAATGGAATCTTACCCCTGTGGAGGCAGGATCCATAGCCTCCTATGGATTTATCGGGTTAATAATTGGTACAGCTTTTTTCGGAATGCTATCTGATGCCATTGGTCGGAAAAAAGCCCTCATGTTTGCCATTGCCGATTTTACTATCTTTAGTGGGGCTGCGTATTTTGCTCCTACCTTTGAAACTTTTAGCTTCTTGCGTTTATTGGCCGGAATGGGTATGGGCGGGGCTATGCCGATTACAATTGCTTTGGTTTCTGAATATGCACCGGCTCATGTGCGCGGCAAAGCAGTTACTGCCATGTTCTCAGGTTTTACTTCTGGGTGGGTTTTGGCTGCGTTGGTCGCTATGGGTGTCATTCCTGTTTTAGGATGGCGGGCGGTGCTTCTGATAGGTGTGCTACCTATACTTTATATCCCTATTCTGATAAAATACCTTCCTGAGTCCATTCGTTTTCTGGCCTCCAAAGGACGTCATCAGGAGGCTATTCTGGAACTCCGGAAGGTTGAGAAGGCCAGTGGATCACAACCTATTGCCTGGGGGCCGGAACATTTTGAAATTGTTCAAACTCAGTCCAAAACAGGTTTCAAAGACCTTTTCACCCCCCAATTTGCCTTTATGACCATTATAATCTCTATAACCTATTTCTTTAATCTATTGACGGTTTACGGATTATCCAGCTGGTTGCCTACCCTTCTGGTTAAAAAAGGCTTTTCCCTGGTCAAGAGCTACAGCTTTGGCATGGTTCAAGCCATTATGGCTTCCCTAGGCGCATTGTTCCTTGGAAGTATGATTGATGCTTTTGGCCGTAAAAAGACTATGGTCACAGCATATATTTTGGGGGCAATAAGTATAGTCTTTTTCGGTTATGCCGAATCAACAACCGCTATGATGATTGCTGCAGGATTTACAGGATTTTTTATAATGGGATCTCAGACTGCTCAGCACGTTATTACCGGCGAAACCTTTCCTACCAAGATTCGCTCAACAGGGGTCGGCTTCGTATACTCTGTTGGTCGGATTGGTTCCTTTGTGGCACCGTTAATGGGTGGCGCCATGATGATGGCCAATTTCAGCTTTAGTTCATTTTTCCTAGCTTTTGCCATCGCTCCATTAGTTTGCGCCGTTTGTGTTTACTTCTATAAAGTAAGCGATGAGGGCGTCGGTCTTGAGGAGATAACTGATAAATTGACCGGACATGAGTTGAGTCCGAAAAGTCCGGGGGCTTAAACGAGTTTGGAACCTAAACAATAAAAAAAAGGGATTTCGGCCTATTCGGGCTGAAATCCCTTTTTTTTATTAACGGAGTTCTGAAACAGCCTAGTTAACTACCTAATTCCTGGCTAATTTGCTCAGCAGTTTTCAGGGTAGAAGAAAGAGCCTCTTCTAGCTTCTTTCCGGTGAAAGAATGGCTAAAGCCGACCATCCAAATGGCACCTGCCAGCCGACCCCAAGGGTCTGTGAGAGGAACGCTGATTGCATTAACCCCGCGGAGATATTCCTCGTAATCAAGGGCATAGCCTTTTTGGCGAACTTCTTGGAGTTCTTTTATATAATCACTAGGATTGATTATGGACTTTTCGGTATATTGGGGTAGTTTATTTTCTTTCAGAATCTTATTAATGTCTGATTCCTGTAGGCTGGACAGGAATACTTTTGCAGTTGCTCCGGCAAGAAAGGGAATCCTAGTCCCAATCGGTGCGGTGATTTTTAGATCTGCGGGGCTGTCGGATTTGTCAACAATGGTACTACCCTGCTGCTCATCAAAAGTTCCCAGGAACACTGTTTCCTGATACTTATGACTAAGTTCAGCCATAAATGGTTTGGCCACGACCCGTAAATTCACCCCGGAGAATGCCTGGTTGCCCAGTTTGACCAAAGTAGGACCGAGACGGAACTTTTTGGTCAATGGGTCCTGGCGCAAAGCCCCTAGATCAGTCAGAGCCTGGGTAATGCCAAAAATGGTGCTTTTTGAAATATTTAAGCGCCTGGATAGATCGCTAATCCCCATTTCGTATTGGTTGGCGGCCACTTCTTCTAACAGGGCGAAAGCTTTATAAATAAGGGGAGCATTGTAACCGCCATTACCTTCTTTTCTCTGTACCATATGTTCACCGCCTTAACTAAATTGTGACAATAGAAAAATTAAAAGCCCATTGTGTTCCGGATAAAAAACAACTTGTTCATTATCATAAATTATCGTTTTTTTTAAATTAGTTGTCAAGAGGAATTCAGAAGGCTTCGAGGGAGCCAGAGGTTAATAGCAGAAAATAAGTTTCAGTGGAAAAAAGTTTATCCAAAACGTTTAATGAAATATTTTTAAGTTATTAAACTAATCTTTACGTTTTTTTGACCACTTGGCAACTTTATTTGACTATTTAAGTCTAATCCATAGCCTAAAAATAATGTCTATGGTATTCTAATTACAATTAAGAATAGAGAACATAGTTCTACATACTGAACGAAGCTAAAAGGAGTGGTAAGAATGAGTTTGGCTAAGGCACCAATCAATGATCGAAAAGAAGAACTGACTTATTTTGATCAGGTAGTAGAGACTATGGACCGTGAAGAGCTGAAAAAGCTACAATTCAATAAACTAAAAGCTATGATTAACGAACTATACGGTAAAAACAAGTTTTATACGGAAAAATGGAAAGCCGCCGGTATTAACAGCCCCGATGACATCAAGACATGGGAAGATTTTCAAAGGTTACCTTTTACCCGGAAGTCAGAACTGGTTCAGGACCAGGAAAAGAATGGTCCTTACGGGAGCAATATGACCTATTCTTTAGATAAATATGTACGTTTTCATCAGACCTCAGGTACCACAGGCAAACCTTTAAAATGGCTAGATACCGATGAAAGTTGGAACTGGTTTGCCAGATGCTGGGCGCATGTATTTAAGGGAGCCGGGGTAACAGAAAAAGACATAATCATCTTTCCCTTCACTTTTGGACCCTTTGTTGGTTTTTGGTCTGCCTTTGAAGCAGCCCGTATTATTGGCGCTATCTCCATTCCCGCCGGTGGACAGGATACCATTACACGCATTAACAGCATTCTGGAAAATAAACCGACAGTGATCGCCTGCACCCCTTCTTACGCCCTACGGCTGGCGGAAGCTGCCGCTGAACAAGGCATTGATATGTCCAAATCCAGTATCATCAAGACCATTCACGCCGGTGAACCAGGGGCCAGTATACCCAGCACCAAGAAAAAACTGGAGCAAAGCTGGGGAGCAAAATGCTATGACCATCATGGGATGACTGAAATGGGAGCGATAAGTTTTGAGTGCCAGGTGCAGCCCGGATCAATTCATCTTATCGAAAGTGAATTTATCGTGGAAGTCATTAATCCGGAAACCGGGCTGCCCTGTGCCGATGGTGAATCAGGGGAACTGATCTTAACCAATTTAGGACGCTGGGGTATGCCCAATATCCGCTACCGCACCGGAGACCGGGTAATACTAAACGTTAACCGTTGTGATTGCGGTAGAACCTTTGCTCGAATCGAAGGTGGGGTTATTGGCCGGGTAGACGATATGCTAATTATCCGAGGAGTAAATGTCTTCCCTTCAGCATTAGAAAACATTATACGTAACTACCCCGAAGTGGCCGAATTCATGATAGAAGTACATAAAGTTAAAGAAATGGACGATTTGAAGTTAAAGCTGGAAATAGACCAAAACCAGTATTCGGCAGAGAAGATCAAAGAAACCATTAATGCAATTGTCGAAGAAGTGAGAAACAAACTCCAAATTCGTGTTGAAACTGAACATGCTGCTGCTGGAACTTTACCTCGTTTTGAAATGAAAGCCAAGCGATTGGTGAGGATTTCCTAGCAAAAAAACCGGGAGTTATTCCCGGTTTTTTTGCTAGGAATTTTATTTTTATATGGAGGGGAGCCTATCTTAATACCGGATATATCTATTACAAACATTTCTTCCGCGAATAGCACTATTTTGCCTCCGAACGGTTAAATAGTCATTTTAATTGAAAAATAAAAATAATAAACTAATTATTCATACCATTTCCCATATAATTAAAACCAAACAGTTATTTATTTGACCGCTTAAATTTGAAATATTGCATTTTAAGATAAATAGAATGAAACTTGGCTTAGTAATGGTTACAATTAAATTACTTAAGATTAGTAGCATATTAAGCACGATTTAAGCACGATTGATAATATGCTTCAGCTTCTTAAGATTTGAGTATGCTACGATTATCGGTGAAGGGTGGGGAGATATGATAAAGTATTGTTAGTAACCTAAGACAAAGAGAAGGAAGATCAAATTCGGCATAATTAAAACAAAACAAATGAATAGGGAGGATTATTTATGAAATGGAAGTATTATCATACTGTATGGCTCATGCTCTTAATAGGTTGGTTTATTGCCTATGTAGATCGAAACTTGATGTCACCAATTGTTACATATATGATTCAAAATAAGATTTCCTTCTTTGGCAATGTTACCAGCCCTCACGCCATGGGCGGTATGCTCAGCACCTTGTTTTTTGCAGGTTATATGGCAATGCAATTTCCTGCCGGATATATCGGTGACCGTTTTGGTCGCAAACCTATTCTTATATTAAGCATCGTATGGGCTGCCGTCGGCACGGTGCTAACCGGTATTTTTGGCAAGACCATGATGGGTCTTATTGCAGCCCGTGTTGTTACCGGACTAGGTGAAGGTTGTTATTATTCCAACGACCGGGCTTTAATCTCCGAAACCACTCCTAAAGACAAACTCGGAGTTGGAATGGGTATTTCTTTCGCCGGTTTGGGTTTAGGACTTGTAGGTGCCGCCATCGGTGGAGCCTGGGCGTTAAATCTTGGCATTAAGTGGTGGGGTCCGGAAGAAGGATGGCTTTTCCCTTTTTACTTCTGGGCTATCCCGACTCTCCTTGTAGCTCTTCTTATGTGGTATCTGATTAAACCGGATAATCAAAGAGAACGTAGTCAAGGAGAACTGGAATTCCAATATAGTTATTCTAAATCCATGGCCAGTATCATGAAGTATGCCTTAGTATTCTTTATCCTGATTATGATTGTAGCGTATGCAGGTGCAGTTCTAAACGTAGGTGACGTTTGGGTTTCCGTAATGATTTTAATATTAGCATTAGGAATTATGTTCTATATTATGACTAGTTTAGGCAAACAGGTAGGACCAGTCTTCTTTAACAAGAATTTACAATTGGTTTATTGGGGGGCCTTACCCACTCTGTGGAGCTTATGGTTCTATAGTTATTGGGCTATTAAAGTAATTCAGGATGCTGCTAAAACGGGTATTAGCACAGCCGGTACAACTGCAGCAATGTTCGGTCTGGCAGCACTAATCGGTCTCCCATTGATGGGTAAAATTGCCGATAGTTTCTATAAGAGAGGACACGGCAGAAAACCGGCATTGCTGCTAGCTATGGGTTTACACGCATTATTTATCTTTGCTCTTGCCTACTATCTATATATCGGCGGTCAATCTCTGTTAATCTTAGGATCGTTGGTTTTTGCTGCCGGGGTGTTCCTGTTCGGAACATGGTCCGTATCCTTTGCTCTTACAACTGATTTTGCCCCAGCAGCCTTGGTGGCCAGTGCCTTCGGGGTTTGGAATCTGATCGCTGAAATTGGAGCTATTCTTTCTCCTGTGGTTTCCGGAGCACTCCGAGATGCAACTGGAGATTGGATTGCACCTCTTGTTCTAAATGGTGTATTAATGTTAGCCGGCTTTGTTTGTATTCAATTGATTAAGGAACCAAAGAAATCTGTTTAATCTAAATCATTAAGTGTGTATCCTGGAATAATTTTGGGGTACACACTTTTTAATTATGAAGACTTTAAAATAGAAGTTGATGGTGATATAATAAAAAATATTGCACCATATTTTTCGCCAACTGCTTGTTTTGGACCCCGAATGGTAATATAGCGAACTGAATAGAAAAATAGTTCATTTTAAGGTGAAAATGATAACTATTTTTTAATATATAACCAAATAATCGTCTATTTGACCGTTCGGCTTGAAAATTTGGCCGTTGAAGATAAAGGTAATGAATAGTCATTCATTTTTCGGTACAATTATATCGGTGCAATTATAATAATTAAAAGCACAAACTCAGAAACGTGGTTGCCGGAAAAAAGCATATTTGGAGGGGGATGATTGAATGAAATTGGCCGGTAAAGTTGCCATAGTTACCGGGGCACAGGGAGGGATAGGTAAGGCAATTTCATTAGCTTTAGCTAAAGAAGGAGCCGACGTAGTAGTGGCCGATGTACGGTTGGGGGATCGGACAATTGATGAAAATAGTCCAGTGGTTCAAGAAGTTAAAGCCTTAGGTAGAAAAGCCCTTCCAGTTGAAGCTGACGTTGCTAAAAAAGCAGACGTTCAAAATATGGTAGAGCAAACCTTAAACACCTTTGGACAAATAGATATATTAGTCAACTGTGCAGGCTTTACTAAACCCGGAATGCTGCACAAGCTGACTGAAGAAGACTGGGATGCGGTAATAAACGTCCATCTTAAAGGAACCTTCTTAGCCATCCAGGCAGTATCCGAAAATATGAGGGAAAGAAAAACCGGTTCCATTATTAATGTAACCTCTTCCGCCGGTATCCAAGGAACCATTGGACAGGCCAACTATGCCGCAGCCAAAGGTGGAATTAACGCTTTGACAATGGCGGCGGCCCGAGAGTTCGCTACCTACGGAATCACTGTAAACGCAATTGCACCCTTCGCCGAGACCAAGATGACGGAAACAATTGCCACCAATGAAAAATTTCGCGAAAAGTACCTCGCTAGGGTTCCTATGGGGAGATTCGGCCAGCCGGAAGAAATTGCCCCTTCCGTGGTTTTTCTGGCTTCGGAAGACGCTAGATTTATAACCGGCCAAATCCTTTGTATAGACGGTGGAATGATCATGAGATAGATCCAAGTCTTTAGTAAATAAAGGAGGGTTGATATGAAAGAGGTTGTTATTGTAAGTGCCGTTAGAACTCCTATCGGGGTAATTGGGGGGACTCTTAAGGATATTCCACCACAAGAATTAGGGGGACAAGTGATTCAAGAAGCTATTAGAAGAGCTGGCATTGAATCAAGTTTAGTAGAAGAAGTTGTTATGGGTTGGTCACGCCAGACAACGGAGGCATCAAATATAGCCAGAGTATGTTCTCTTTTAGCAGGAGTCCCCGAAGAGGCAGCAGCCTTCACGGTGCACCGTCAGTGTGCTTCCGGTCTTCAGGCCATCAGTAATGCGACCCAAGAGATTCAAACTGGAAGGGCTGAAGTAGTAGTTGCCGGGGGGACGGAGAGTCTCAGTCGGGCGCCCTATTACCTGAAGAACGCCCGTTTTGGTTATGGAGCAGGTGATGCAGTTCTAGTGGACTCCCTCACTGAAGCAGGCCCTGGAGGGCAACCGGCTTCTATGTACGGTATCGTTTCCATGGGCGATACAGCTGAAAATGTAGCAGAAAAGTATAACATATCCCGGGAAGATCAAGATCTCTTTGCTGTGCAAAGCCAGGAAAGGTGCCAAAAGGCTTTAGCAACAAAAGTTTTTAAAGATGAAATACTTCCTGTTGAAATTAAAACCCGCAAAGAGACTATAATTTTCGATACTGACGAGGGTCCTAGAGTATCCACCCTTGAAAAATTGGCCTCCTTAAAGCCGGTGTTTAAAAAGGATGGAAGTGTTACGGCCGGAAACTCCTGTGGGCGTAACGATGCAGCTTCAGCTTTAGTGCTAATGACTGCTGATAAGGCCAAGGAACTGGGAATTAAGCCTCTTGCAAGGATTGTCACCGATGCCTTTGCAGGAGTTCCTCCTCAGCTTATGGGAATAGGACCTGTACCGGCAACCCAAAAAGCATTAAAACAAGCAGGCTTAACTTTAAACGATATAGATTTAATAGAACTTAATGAGGCTTTTGCAGCTCAGTCTCTGGCAGTAATCAGAGAATTAGGATTAGATATGGAAAAGGTAAATGTAAACGGTGGAGCTATTGCTCTTGGTCACCCTGTAGGCGCTACAGGAGCTCGGTTAATGACAACTTTACTTTATGAAATGCACCGCCGTAAATCCCGTTACGGGTTAGTTACCCTTTGTATCGGGGGAGGCCAGGGAATGGCTACTATTGTTGAAGGTATCTACTAGATACTTTCACCAAACAAAAAATAAAAATAAACTTGGAGGGATGTTAACATGTGTCCACGCTTTACCGGAAAACCAGCAGATTCATTTGATTTCAAGGAGATTATTTATGAGAAGAAGGATTGGGTTGCTACAGTGACCATTAACCGGCCTCACGTGTACAACTCATACAGCACCCTGACTCTGCAAGAAATGATCACAGCCTTCAAAGATGCTACCTGGGATGATGGCGTAGCCGTAATCGTCCTTACCGGTGCCGGCGAAAAAGCCTTCTGTACCGGTGGTGATGTTAAAGAATATGCCGAAGACTATACCGTTAAGCCTAGAGACTACTGGAAGTGGATGGGAATTTTTATTGAAGCCCACGATGCTCTCAGAAACTGTGGTAAGCCTGTTATTGCCAAAATTAACGGTATGGTAGCCGGTGGCGGTAATGAGTGGAATATGGCTTGTGACTTGGCAGTAATGGTTGAAGGCGCTACCATTCAACAGGTGGGAACCATGGTCGGTAGTGTGGCTGCCGGTGGTGCTACCCAATGGCTACCTATTATGGTAGGTGATCGCAGAGCCAGAGAAATTCTCTACTTGTGTGAGCCCATCCCAACAGATAAATGCTTAGACTGGGGCTTGGTAAATTATGTTGTGCCTAGGGATCAACTGGATGCCAAGGTTGACGAGTTATGTCAGAAATTAATCAATAAATTCCCCGAGTGTACCCGCTATACTAAGCAACAGCTTAATTTCTGGAAAGATTTTTCTTGGAGTACCACCATTGGTCATGGCCGTGACTGGCTGGCCCTTCATTTTGCCAGTGTTGAGCCTTATGAAGGCATGAAAGCCTTTGTTGAAAAACGTCCCAAGGATTATATCGGGCTAAGACAGAAGGCAGCTGATGGCGGTTCCAGCGAATTCCTTTATGGTCCATATACTCAAACCTGCAGTGGCTGTGGAGCTAAGGGTATACCTGACGACTTTACCTTCTGCGGAGTCTGCGGAGCAAAATTAGGATAAGTAATCCTTTATGTAGTAGATGTTTTACCGGTTCATTGCCTGGGGTTCACGAACCCCAGGCTGTAATAACATACCTAGAGGTGTTGAAAAATGAGGTACGCAGAAACGGGATATAATTTAGAAATTGATCTATCCAAAGGAAACATTCAGAAGGTAGAAACTGATCCAGAATTAACCGAACTTTATCTGGGAGGGCTAGGTACTAACGCCAAGATATTATGGGATAGGGTTGGTCCTGAAGTTGAACCCTTTTCCCCCGACAATCTACTGATATTTAGTGCTGGTCTTTTGTGTGGCACACCAGCTCCTGGGGCTAACCGTACTATTGTTTCAACCATTTCTCCTCAGACTAATTTAATGGCATTTTCAATGATGGGGGGATTTTTTGCGCCTGAATTGAAGTATGCCGGTTACGATAAAATAATTCTTCGCGGCAAGTCTCCCGATTTGGTTTATTTGTGGATAAACAACGACAAAGTAGAAATCCGGGATGCTTCTCATTTACGGGGCAAAGGCGCCGTTGAAACTGCTGAACTCATTAAAGAAGAGTTGGGTGAGCCCAAGGCCCATGTGGCTGCCATCGGCCTAGCTGGTGAAAACAGGGTTTATTTTGCATCCATTGAGCAGGGCAGATCCAGTGCCAGCCGTTTAGGAATAGGCGCCGTTATGGGCGACAAAGGCGTGAAGGCGATAGCCGTTCGTGGAACCAAGGATCTCAATATTGCCCAACCGGCTGAAATGATGAAGCTTTGTAACGAAGTTCTGGATTATATAAATTTCCGAGAAGAAAATCTCATTCCAGGAGTAATGCCCATTTTACAAGGGCTTGGGTCGCCACAAGAGATGAAACACGTTGATGAAAAGTGGCATACCGAAAATTTCATGTGGGGAAATTCCCGAACTCGGATAAGAGATTTTTGGAACGATGAAATTGAAGAGAAGTGGAAGGAAACCCAAGAAAGTGTGCGGACGCGTTTAATAAGCTGTTATAACTGTCCGTTAAAATGTGGGGCAATAATTTCCGTACCAGGTATTTCAACCTACATGATGAAATGCTTCTCGAAACTCACTTATACAATGGCAGCCTACTCAGATCTGGATTTTGGTTTTAAAATCGCTCAACGGGCTACCGAGTATGGAGTGGACGGATTCTCGACCCCGCAAGTTATGGCCTTCGCCCTGGAGCTATTGGAAGCCGGTATCTTGACTGAGAAGGATTTCCCAGGAATGCCGGAAGATCCGGAGGGTAGATTCTATTGGTTACTGGATAAAATTGTTCGGCGTGAAGGAATAGGGGATGTCTTAGCCAATGGCACTCATTGGGCGGCAGAACAGATCGGCAATGGGGCAGAAGCCTTCGCTCATAATAACATTAAGAAACACGAGCAGCTACCCCTTAAGCTAAGTATGCTGAATCCTATTTATTTCCTGATGTATGCTACCGGTGAGAAGATAAACATAACCCAGATCGAAGGGCAGTTTCCCCAGGCACCTTTTGCCACCATGGAAGAGAAAGAAGCCTTTGTTAAGGATTGGATTCAAGTTCCTGATGACAAATTTAAGGAATATTTCTTGAAGTGGGAATTCCGAGGAGAATACTCAATGCCTTTTTACCCAGGTGTTCAAGCCTGCTGTGAAATTGTAGATTGGATGGAGATGATGCACTACATTGATGACTCCCTCGGAATGTGCGCCGGTTTATCATCCTTTCCATTGAAACCCCCCTATCACATCCACAATTACCCGAAGGTTATCTCAGCAGCGAACGGTATGGATCTGGATAAAGATGGACTAACCAAAATAGCCAAGAGGAACCGAACTCTAATTAGAGCCTTTAATGTAAGAAGAGGCATGAGCAGAGCCGACGAAAAGCCACCGGAAAACCATTGGAAGAAGAGATTTCCTGAGCTTGAAACTCAGCTCTTGGATGAATATTACAAATTTAAGGGATGGAATAATCAAGGTATTCCTACTAAAGAGTCTTTACATGAATTAAATTTAGCTTATGTTAGTGAAGACTTAGAACAGAGAGGGATCATAGAAAATGAGCAAAGTTAAGAAAAAAGTCAAGGTAATCAAGGTGGATTTAGACAAATGTAATGGTTGCCGGGCCTGTGAATTAGCTTGCTCCGCTTTTCACGCTAATCCTAAATATAGCAGCATTAATCCGGCCCGGTCCCGGATTCGGATGGTTATAGATCCACTGAATGATGAATATGTACCAATCCGGGCCGCAGAATATACCAGATCCGAATGTGATGGCAGAAATGCTTATGTTATTAGCGGAAAGGAATATAGCGAGTGCAGCTTCTGCGGAGCTTCCTGTCCGGCCCGGGATTTATTTAAAGAACCGGATTCCGGTCTCCCTTTGCGGTGTGATATGTGTGAAGATGATCCGGAACAAAAAGAGCCATTATGTGTTCAATGGTGCTTAGCAAAGGCCCTCATCTATGAAGAATACGAAGAGGAAGTCGAAGAACAAGTTAAGTTGGGAGATATGGAGACAGGATTGAAATCATTGGTAGACAAATATGGATTCCAAAAGCTAGTGGATGCCATTACCCGAATGTCACAGAAGGGATAAAACATTAATTGGGAAAGGAGGGGATTGAAAAATGGTGGAGACTGTTGCCCCCTTCAAAGAGGTAATAGAAGAAATAAAAGAAAACGGTGCCGACGCCGTCAAATTTTGCTATCAATGCGGAAAGTGCGATACGGTTTGTCCATGGAATAGAGTTAGAACTTTTAGTATGCGTAAGCTAATCCGCGAAGCAAACTTTGGTTTGACGGAAATAGAACACGAAGAAATCTGGCGTTGTACTACCTGTGGCAAATGCCCCCAGAAATGCCCTAGAGACGTAAAGCAGATTCAAGACATGGTAGGACTGCGCCGGATGGCCACTGGATATGGTGTTTTCCCATCTGCAGTCAAGCCTTATCGCGGTGTAAGCGCAGGCCTTACAGCCGAAGGTAACCCCTTTGGTGAAGCCCGGACAAACAGAAAAGAATGGGCAGAAGGACTAGCTGTAAAACAATTTACTGAAGGGATGGAAGTTTTATATTTTCCCGGCTGCTACTTAAGCTATGACTCCAGATTAAAAAAGGTAGCCCGGGCCACGGCCGCTATCCTCAAAAAAGCTGGGGTAGATTTTGGGATCCTGGGTACTAAAGAGAACTGCTGTGGAGAAAGCATCCGCAAGACAGGTAATGAGGAATTATTTAAACGCCTGGCCAGGGAAAACATTAAAACTTTCATCGAAAACGGGGTCAAGAAAATCCTTGTTTCTTCCCCTCATTGCTACCACACATTCAAAAACGAGTACCCTGAATTCAGTGTAAACTTTGAGGTGGTTCATATCTCCCAATATTTATTCCAGCTGATTAATGAGGGTAGGCTTCAGATCAGCAAGGAGTATGGGAAGAAGATAACGTATCATGACCCATGTTACCTTGGTCGACATAATGGTATATTTGACGAACCGCGAGAGGTCTTAAAGAAGATACCTGGTTTGGAACTAAGTGAAATGGATGAGTCGCGGGAAGAAAGTCTCTGCTGCGGTATGGGAGGAGGCAGGGTTTGGGCCGAAACTCCAAAGTCTGAACGATTCTCCAACCTTAGAATGGAACAAGCTATCGGGGTTGGAGCTGAGGTTTTGGTCACGTCTTGCCCCTATTGCATCACCAGTTTTGAGGAAAGTAGGTTAGGCCTGGATAATGAAGACATCATCCAGGTTAAGGACATTACAGAGATCCTCCAGGAGGTGATTTAGATGACCGAGCACCTAGACATGAAAACAGGGATCGATAAGCCCAAGGTTAAAGGGGTGGCAGAGGAAATAGTCTGCCATCGCTATACAGACGAGGGATGGGTTAGAATCTCAGTTCACGTGCCTAGCGAAATGGAGCTCACAATCTATCTAAATCAACAAGAACTGGTAACTATCCTGTGCACTCCAACAAAACTGAATCTCCTTGTCCTTGGCTTCCTGTACGGAGAGGGTATCATTTCTGGCATCGATGACGTGGCGGTAATGCGGATGTGTGAGGATGAGTCCTTGGCCGATGTGAGGCTGAACAATCTCGAATATGAATTGCCAACCCAGCGGACAATTACCTCCGGTTGTGGTGGCGGTGCGGTTTTTAAAACTCAGGGGCAGAAAGTTGATTCGGATTTTGTTATTACACCCACGGAAGTGGTATCACTAATGAAGCAATTTCTAGACCAAATGGAGCTGTACAGGCTTAGTGGTGGTGTCCACACTTCAGCTCTGGCTGACAATAGTAACCTTTTAATAATTGCTGAGGATATTGGACGCCATAACACCTTGGATAAGATTCAAGGCGAATGTATAATGAGGGGAATATCCACTAGAGATCGATTACTACTCACTACCGGTCGCATTTCTTCGGAAATGCTGCATAAGGCGGCAAAAATGCAGGTCCCGATTGTTGTTTCTCGTCATTCGCCTACAGGTGGTGCCGTTTCCCTAGCTAATGATTTAGGCATTACTCTGGTTGGTCATGCACGCGGAGGTCGTTTACAGGTATATTCTTACCCGGAGCGACTTAGCTGCTCAACAGATTAAAGTAGGCCGAACCCGAACAGTACGGACACAAAGACCAGAAAGAGGTGATAAAAGTGGAAAACGCACTAGAAGGAGTTAAAAAAGAGCTTGTTACAGGTCCTGCAGGTCGTGATTTTGGAGACGTTATGATAGTCGGCGGAGGGATTAGCGGAATTCAAGCCGCTCTTGATCTTGCCACTGCAGGTTTCAAGGTTTACCTTGTTGAAAAAGCGCCGAGCATCGGGGGCCATATGGCCCAGCTTGACAAGACTTTTCCCACCAATGACTGCTCCATGTGAATACTCTCACCTAAGCTGGTCGAGGTCGGCCGGCATCAAAATATTGAAGTTCTAACTTATACTGAAGTTGACAGTATAGAAGGAGAAGCGGGAGACTTTCAGGTTACCCTGATTAAAAAACCCAGATATGTTGATGAGAGTAAATGTACAGGTTGTAATGTCTGTGTCGAGTACTGCCCCATCAAATACCCTGATCAATTTAATCAGGAAATATCCAATAATAAAGCCATCCATATCTACTTTGCACAAGCAATTCCACTTGTCACTTATGTAGATGAAAGCTGTATTTACCTTAAAGAAAAGAAATGTACAATATGTCAAGCAGTCTGTGGGGCTGACGCCATAGATTTTAATCAAAGGGCGGAAAAGGTAGAAATTAATGTAGGAGCTATAATTCTATCTAATGGCCTTGAGCCTTTCGATCCCAAGGTGAGGGAAGAATATCGCTATGGTGAGTTTGCCAATGTTGTGACCAGTATGGACTATGAGCGGTTGATGTGTGCCACTGGACCCTACGAAGGGGAGATTCTGCGGGTTTCAGACAAGAAGCATCCCCATAAAATAGCTTGGGTTAGCTGTGTCGGTTCCAGACAGGTTATCCCAGGCGGAAATAGCTACTGTTCAGGGGTATGCTGTACCTATAGCCAGAAACAAGTGATTTTAACAAAGGATCACAACCCTGAGGCCCACTGTACCATCTTCCATAACGACATTCGTTCCCATGGGAAGGATTTTGAGCGCTACTACGAAAGAACTGCGAACCTTCCCGGAGTAGAATTTATTAGAAGTTATGTAACTATAGTGCGAGAAATACCGGAAACCAAGAATGTAGTTATCAGATATTCTACCCCAGATGGAGTAAAAGAAGAAGAATTCGATATGGTGGTATTGTCTGTTGGCTTGAATCCTCCTGCTGATAATGTTGATATGGCAGATAAGTTCGGTATTGAGCTCAATTCCCACGGATTCAGTAAAACAGTCGTTTCCAATCCCTTGGAGACCACCAGACCTGGTATCTTTGTGAGCGGATCCTTCCGGGGTCCTACAGATATTCCTGATTCAGTTTTCAGCGCCAGCGGAGCCGGTTCCCAATGTGGTGAACTCCTTGACTATAGGCGTGGGAATCTGACTAAAGAAAGGATTTATCCTGTAGAAAAGGATGTTTCTCAAGAGGAGCCAAGGATAGGCGTCTTTGTATGTCATTGTGGCGCTAATATCAGCAGGGTAGTAGATATTCCTTCCACAGTTGAATATTCCTTATCTTTACCCAATGTGGTCTACGCTACCAACCAGTTATTTTCCTGTGCTACCAATTCAGCCCAAGAGATAACTGATATAGCTAAAGAAAAAGGCCTCAATCGAGTGGTGTTAGCCGCCTGCTCGCCCAGAACCCTTGAACCCTTGTTCCGGGACACCCTGCGGGAAGCCGGTTTGAATCAATATTATCTCGAAATGTCTAATATCAGAGAACATTGCTCCTGGGTTCACTCAAAAGAAAAAGATGAAGCCACCATAAAGGCCAAGGAATTAATTCGGATGTCAGTAGCCCGGGCCAACCACTTGGAGCCTTTACAGGAATTTGATTTACCTGTGAACAAGACGGCTTTAGTTGTAGGTGGAGGCATTGCCGGCATGACCAGTGCCCTCTCCATAGCTAACCAAGGACATGAGGTGCACTTAGTTGAAAAGGATACAGATTTAGGGGGAATGGCCCGGAAAATTCATTACACCTTAGAAGGATTAGATGTCCAAGAATATTTAGGTGATATCATCCGTAAGGTTTATCAGCACCCCTCAATCCATGTATATACTAATGCATCCATTACGGAAGCTAGCGGTTATGTAGGGAATTTCGTAACTAAAGTGAAGTCTGAAATAGGGTTACTAGAGGTAAAACACGGTGCAACCATCATCGCTACAGGTGCAGAAGTATACAAGCCCACCGAATACCTGTATGGAGAAGATGATAGGGTAATGACCCACTTGGAGTTGGAGGAGCAAATTGCTAACCGGGAAGAAAAGCTTATAAACTCTGAGAGTCTAGTGATGATTCAATGTGTAGGCTGCAGAAATGAAGACAGAAATTACTGTAGCCGGATTTGCTGTAGTGAGTCTGTAAAGAACGCCTTGAAACTCAAAGAGATTAATCCTCAGATGGATATCTATATTCTCTTTAGGGATATGAGAACCTATGGGTACAATGAGAATTATTACCGGGAAGCTGCAAGTAAGGATGTAAAGTTCATCCGCTACGAACCCCAGGATAAGCCTCAGGTGGAAGCTGTTGTAGAGGAGGGTCGCCCTGTCTTACGGGTTACTGTAACCGATATTATCTTAGATAAGAAGCTGGAACTGGATGCCGATTACCTGGCTTTAGCTGCCGCCATTATTCCTGCGGAGGACAGAAAGGGTGTAGCCGGTTTATTCAAGGTATCTCTGGGCGTCGATGGTTTCTTCAAGGAGGCCCATGTGAAATTAAGACCTGTTGAGTTTGGGGCAGATGGTGTTTATCTCTGTGGTATAGCTCACTATCCAAAACTTATAGCTGAAACGGTTAGCCAAGCTTATGGGGCTGCCGGCCGAGCTTTAACCTTGCTCTCCCATGAAACAGTTGTAGCCTCCGGTTCAGTTTGTGAAGTCAATGAGAAGAAGTGCATTGGGTGTGGGGCATGTATCTCAGCTTGTAGCTATGGAGCCCTTGAGTTTCATGATACACGACATGGCAAAAAGGTCGGTATTAATCCCGTTCTTTGTAAAGGAGATGGTCTCTGTAACGCCAAGTGTCCAACAGGGGCTATTGCACTAAAACACTTTACCGATGAAGGACTCATGAGCCAAATTGATGCTGCGGTACAAGGCTTGTAGCAGTCCCATAATAAACAAGCCGGAATATAAGTTAGGAGGTGGGAAGGAATGAGTGCAGGACCAAACTTTAAACCAAGAATATTAGGTTTTGTCTGCCATTGGTGAGCATACGGTGCTGCTGATATGGCTGGAGTTTCCAGACTACAATATACAACTGAAAATAGGCTTATTCGCGTCATGTGTTCCGGTAGAGTCGACCTGGAGTTTGTTCTCAGAGCCTTCTCAAATGGAATGGATGGGGTGTTTATCGGGGGTTGTCGTTTAAATGAGTGTAATTACGATACTCAGGGCAACTACGATGCTCTAAACATGGTACTTCTAAGTAAAAAAATAATGGAACACATAGGTTTGAACCCTGAAAGATTACGGATAGAATTTATTTCTTCCGGTGAAGGAAATCTTTTTGCCGAAGTTATGAGTGACTTTGGCAAAAAGGTGAAGGAACTAGGACCCCTCGGCAAAGGTGAAGGAATAGACCAAGTTGAATTAACGAGTAAACTTCAAGAAATTAGAAAGCTTGTCCCTTACATTAAGTTGGCGAAAAGGGACAAACTGGCAATGCGTCTTGGAAAACAAGAAGAATAT
Organism: Bacillota bacterium; assembly: GCA_021849745.1. Classification (GTDB taxonomy): domain Bacteria; phylum Bacillota; order Carboxydocellales; family JAJZSN01; genus JAJZSN01. The sequence continues at coordinate 21,706 of JAJZSN010000004.1, forward strand.
GACACACTTTTCACTAGGGACGAGATAGACAGTTTATTTAACGAAGTAGTTTCATACTATATTGACCCTGGTAAGTGTCAGGCCTGTACGATTTGCGCTCAGAGATGCCCGGTAGACGCCATTATAAGCGCCAAGAAACAGATTCATGTAGTTGACCAGGAGAAATGTATAAAATGCGGTAATTGTTTCGAAGCTTGCCCCTCTAAATTTGGTGCGGTGACGAAGATTTCCGGTGAGCCTGTTCCACCTCCTCTTCCTGAAGGAGAAAGAGCTATAGGCTGATAACCAATACGTAACTGATAGAAAGGAGTGAAATCATGGAGCGTACTAGCAAGGTTATTTCCATAAGTGAGGCAATACAGCGCTTTGTGGGTGATACCTGTGCCTCGTTGGCAATTGGCGGTATGCATATGCATAATAATCCAATGGCCCTCATCCGCGAAGTTATTCGCCAGCAGAAAAAGATTAAACGGTTGATTACCAGTCCCTCCGGAAGCATTAACGCTGACCTCTTAATCGGCAGCGGTCTGGTAAGTGAAGTACTAACTTCATATGTTGGTTTGGAACACCTTGGATTGGCGCCTAATTTCCGCCGAGGTGTGGAGAAAAAGACTATTAATCTGCTGGAATGTGATGAGCCTTTTCTGGTTTATGGACTTCAGGCCGGGGCCGGTGGACTTCCCTTTATTCCTTATCCTGCAGGACTGGAATTAACTGATATTCCCAGGGTAAATCCGGAATTATATCGTTACACTACAGACCCATATACAGGTAAGCAGGTTATGACCGCAGCTCCAATCAAGCCGGAAGTTGCTTTAATTCACTGCCAGGAAGCTGACCCCTTTGGTAACGCAATTTTTAAGGGTAGTGAATTTACTGATCGCCAGATGATTTTTGCTGCTGATACAGTAATTCTTCAGGTGGAAAAGGTGGTTCCTAACCTAGCTGAGAAATACGGGTCTACTAAAGTTAATGTCCCAGGGTTCCTGGTCTCAGCAGTAGTAGAGGCACCTTTCGGTTGTCATCCCACCTCATCTCATGGTTACTATACCTACGATGAGGGCCATCTTAAGGGTTACCTGAAGGCATGCAAGGATACCGAGTCCTATAGTGAGTACTTTAAACAATATGTAACCGGTATTGCTGAGGAGAATTATTCCCAACAAATCGGTGCAGAGCAGTTGGAAAAGTTACGGCAAGGAGGTGGAGTCAAATGAGTGAAAAAGTATACTCTACATCTGAGTTAATGTCTTGTGTAATGGCGCGCCACCTAAAGAATGGTGAAGTGGCTGTCATGGGAGCAGTAAGCATGATTCCTATGGCGGCTTGCCGGATGGCCCAACTGACCCACGCTCCCAATCTTTACTATATCACCGGTGGAAGCGGTGCTGTAAACCCTTATCTGGAACCGATGGTACCCTCCTCCTGTGATGATGAGCTCCTACGGTCTGATGCGGCCCTGGCTCTGCCGGATGTAATTCTTCTCGAAGGTCATGGTAAACGCCTGGATGTATTCTTTGGCGGCGGCCTGCAAATTGACAAGTACGGTAACTGTAACCTCATCTGTATCGGTGATTGGGAGAAACCTGCTTTGCGTGGCCCGGGAACTGTAGGACTTCCTTTCCTGCCGCGGGCAGGAAGAGTCGTCATCTATACCATGTCCCATAATGCTAAGACTTTAATAGAAAAAGTCGATTTTAACAGTGGTCCCGGATTTTTAGATGGCCCTGAATCCTGGTCAACCAAGGCTAAGGATTTGCCCGGTAAGGGTCCAGCCCTAGTAGTTACACCCTTATGTGTAATGGATTTCGATGAGGAGACTAAAGTTATGCGTTTGAAGTCCTTGCACCCTGGTGTAACCTTGGAGCAAGTGGTGGAAAATACCGGTTTTCAATTAGTTATTCCCGACGAAATCCCTGTTACTCAAGAACCAACCAGTATTGAACTGGAATACTTGCGCAAGGTAGATTCCGCTGGAATTGTTAGAAACATGTAGATATATTAGTTTTTTGAGATTGAGGAGGGAGTATTTGTGACTGAACCTATTTTGGAAATCCCTGAGAAACTAAATTGTGCTGTGGAGATGGTAGACAAAAACATCAAGCTAGGTAGAGGCCAAAAAATTGCAATCCTCTGCCAGGATCAATCCTTTACCTATGAGGATGTCTATAAGGAAGTAAATAAATTCGGTAATGCCTTGAGAAATTTGGGTGTAAGCTTGGAAGACCGGGTATTATTACTCCTGCTAGATTGTCAACAATATGCTTTTAGCTTTTTTGGGGCCATTAAAATAGGGGCTGTACCAATTCCAACCAATACCATGTTAAAGGCCAAAGACTACCTTTACTTATTAAATGACAGCCGAGCTAAGGTAGCTGTTGTTAGTGAAGACTTAGTACCCCTCATTGAGGAAGTCAGGGGTGAACTTCGTTTTCTCCAGCACTTGATAGTGGTTGGTAATGCCGGTCCTAACCAAATTGCCTATGAACAACTGGTAGCAAATGCTTCAACTGAATTAGAGCCTGCTGATACCGGTAAAGATGATGTGGCCTTTTGGCTATACAGTTCCGGAACCACAGGAAGTCCCAAGGGTACGGTTCACTTACAACATGACATGTTGGTAGCCACTGAATATTACGCTAAAGGAGTTCTTGGTATCAACGAAAATGATATTACTTTCTCAGTAGCAAGACTCTTTTTCGCCTACGGTTTGGGTAATGGATTATATTTCCCCTTCTCAGTAGGAGCTACCACGGTACTAAATCCGGAACGGCCTGAACCTAAAGGTATTTTTGAAGTAATCAAACGTTACAAGCCAACCTTATTCTTTTGTGTACCTACCGCTTATGGCGCCATGTTACAAATGGCAGATAAGCTTCCTGAAGTGGATATGAGCTCCATTAGACATTGTGTCTCTGCCGGTGAAGCTTTACCAAAACCCATCTTTGAAGCATGGCATAAAAAGTTTAATTTAACCATTTTGGATGGAATAGGTTCTACCGAGATTTTACACATTTTTATCTCCAACCAACCAGGGGATATTAAACCGGGAAGTACCGGTAAACCGGTTCCAGGCTATGAGGCTAAAATAGTAGACGCTGATGGCAATCGTTTGCCGGCTATGGAAGTTGGTATCCTGATGATAAAGGGTGACAGTATAGCTGCTTATTATTGGAATAAGCATGAGAAAAGCAAAGAAACTTTCCACGGACCATGGATCAATACCGGTGATAATTATTATATGGATGAAGATGGCTACTATTGGTATGTAGGCCGGGGCGATGATATGATCAAGGCTGGTGGTATCTGGGTTTCCCCCCTTGAGGTAGAAAACACCATTTTGGAACATGATAGTGTTCAGGAATGTGGTGTAGTCGGAGCCATTGACAAGGATAACCTGGAAAAACCCAAGGCCTTTATAGTACTAAAGGAAGGTATTGAAGCATCAGAGGAACTGGCTAAAGAAATTCAGAATTATGTTAAGTCGCGTATTGCACTTTATAAATATCCCCGTTGGATTGAGTTTGTATCCGATCTACCTAAAACTGCTACGGGCAAGACTATGCGATATGTATTGAAGCAGCTAAATAAGTAGTTTAGATGGTCAGGGTATGTACCTATTGCCGGGTTTCTTGGATGTTCACGGCCATACCGACTTCATCATCAATCCCCTCTCCTTAGCAAGGCATATCTTGCCCACTTGGATGTCCCTGGTATGATTCCCTATTTAGTTTAAGTTTCCTAAGCTTTACCGGATTGCCATATGTTCGCATAATACCGATGGGTGTTGTTGATATTCTTAAAAAAGAAATAATTTTCCCTAAAAATTCAGGAGGTGTTTATCAATGAAAGCTGCAGTTTTTTATGGAGCAAATCAACCTTTAAAAGTTGAGGAAGTTCCAACCCCTCAGATTAGCAGTGGAGAAGTTTTGATTAAAGTGGCAGCCTGTGGACTTTGTCATACCGACATAAGTTATATTGACCACGGAGTACCTACCTTTAAAAAACCCCCATTGATCTTAGGTCATGAAATTTCCGGTACTGTAGCCGAAGTATCTTCAGATGTAACAAATTTTAAGGTAGGTGACAAGGTATTGTTGCCTGCAGTTATGTCCTGTGGAACTTGTTATTACTGTAGAAGTGGTCGGGAAAACATTTGTTCCAATATGAAAATGTTTGGTAATGATATTGATGGAGGCTTCGCAGAATTCGTAAAAGCCCCGGCCAAAGATATCTTTATCCTGCCGGATGAAATACCTTTAATTGAAGGCGCTATTATTGCTGATGCCATTACAACTCCATTCCATGCAGTGAAAAACCGTGGTCAGGTCAAACCTGGTGATTATGTGTTGGTCATCGGTTGTGGTGGTGTTGGTTTAAACATGGTTCAGGTTGCTAACGCCGTTGGAGCATCAGTTGTTGCTGTAGATATTGCTCCGGCAAAGCTGGAAATGGCCAAGAAACTTGGTGCTGCTGCGACAGTTAATCCAAACGAGGTTCCTGACGTAGCTAAAGCAGTTCGTAAATTAACCGGTGGCGGCGCTGATGTATCCTTTGAATGTATTGGTAACCCTAAAACAATGGAAGTGGCATTTAGTGCTCTGCGTAATGGCGGTCGCTTTGTCATGGTTGGCTATACTGAACATTCCATGAACCTTAACGCTAGTCGTGTTATGTATAGAGAGATGGAAGTAATTGGTTCCCTAGGCTGTCGTCCAGTAGACTATCCAAAGGTAATTGAATTAGCCCGTGCAGGGAAAATTCAAGTGGCACCGATGGTTTCTAAACGATTCTCCTTAGATCAAATTAATGAAGGCTTAGACTACCTACGCTCCGGTGAAGGTTTTAGATCGGTAATCGTTCCCTAAGGGGTAAAATCTGTGAGGAGGATTAAACATGTCTAATGTTAGTGATACGAACACAGACCAGGAAATCTTAGAAATAAGTAAGGGTCATTTGCTCTATGAAAAGGATGGAGCAATTGCTAAGTTAACCCTCAACCGTCCGGATGCCCTTAATGCTTTTTCACTGCCTATGATTAAGAGTTGGGCTAAAGCCCTGCAAAATGCCCAGGATGACCCAAACATCCGGGTAGTTGTTTTAACTGCTGCCGGTAAAGCCTTTTGCGCCGGCGGAGATGTTAAAAGTATGCTGGCAGGAACCGGATTTATTGCCGATGACGAAAAAGGGGAGTGCTGGGGTGCAAAAGCGCTGAACCGTAAAGGAGCCTTGATGAATTATATTCACAAGGTAGCACTCACACTGGAAGGAATGGATAAACCGGTTATATGCGCTATAAACGGAGTTGCTGTAGGCGCCGGATTAGATATGGCCCTGATGTGCGATATCCGCATTGCAGCTGATACTGCCCAGTTATCCGGAGGTTATGTTAAAGCAGGCTTAGTCCCCGGTGATGGCGGTTGTTTCTATATGCCTAGATTGGTAGGGGTGGCCAAGGCCCTGGAACTATTGTGGACAGCTGATTTTATCACCGCCGAGGAAGGATTGCGAATTGGTATGGTAAATAAAGTCGTCCCCGCTGATAAACTAGAAGAAGCTACAATGGAGATGGCCAGGAAAATTGCTGATAATCCACCGGTACATGTTCAGATGATCAAGAGAGCTGTGTACTCTAGCTATAGGACACATGATTTAAGAACAGCATTGGACATGATATCATCTCACATGGCTATCGTTACTGAAATGGACGACTATAAAGAAGGTGTTGCATCTATTAAAGAAAAGCGTAAGCCTGTTTTTAAAGGCGAATAATACAAACATTAAAAGGAGTGAAGAAAATGAATTTTAGTCTGAGTGAAGAACAAAAAATGTTACAGGACTCAGTACGAAAGTTTATAGAAAAAGAAATTGTTCCCACCATGGAAGAAGATTTGAAAAACCACACCTATCGTCCGGAAATCGTCAAAAAGATGGGTGATGCAGGATATTTTGGTTGTGGTCTGCCGGAAGAATATGGTGGCAATGGCTTCGGTATTTTTGAATCGGTGTTGATTGCTGAGCAGTTGGCTAAGGTAAATGCTTCCTGGCGGTTACCCCTTAACATGCAAAACATTGGACCCGCACTTACGGTAAATAAATTCGGAACCCCTGAACAGAAGGAGCGCTTTATTCCTGATTGGGTAAGTGGTGATTCAAAGGGCTTCTTTGCTATAACTGAACCTAATACCGGCTCTGACGTTGCCAGCATGAAGACTACCGCCACAGATAAAGGTGATCACTGGGAAATTAACGGGAGTAAGATGTGGATTTCCCAGGCTGCCCAGGGTGACTGGGGTCTGCTTTATGCATCCACGGATCGGGAAAAGAAACATAAAGGTATAACCTGTTTTGTTATTAACCTAAAGGAGACTCCAGGGGTAACTGTACGGGATATAACCACCAAAATGGGCCTGGCTAATTCTCCTACCGGTGAGATTGCTTTTGATGGGGCTAAGATTCCAAAGGATTCCGTATTAGGTAATGTGGGAGACGGTTTTAACATCTGCATGTGGCAGTTGAATAACACTAGGATTAGCTGTGCTGCTGGTGCCCTTGGTGTTGCCGGAGCCTCAATCGACGCCGCTGTTAACTATGCTAATGAGCGGACCCAGTTTGGACAAAAGCTCGCTTCCTTCCAAATGATTAAAGCCTCCATCGCTGAAATGGTGGCTGAACATGAGGGAGCTCAGTTATTGGTTTATCGGGCTGCCTGGCTAAAGGATCAAGGTCTGCCCAACCAATTCGAAACATCTGTAGGCAAGTTCGTGGCAAGTGAATCTGCAGTTCATTGCGCTAATGAAGCCATGAAAATCCTGGGTTCTTACGGATATTCTTCCGAATATCCTGTTGAGCGCTATCTGCGGGATGCCAAGTCCTTCCAGGTAGTAGAAGGAACCTCTAATATTCAGAAACTAATTATTTCCGGATTTGCCCTAGGGGAAGCAAAGAACCGGTAATAGATACGGCTAAATATAATAGAGCAGAGAAGGGACTCAATTTTCAATCTAGTATTTTTAATTGAACACTTTTCCTTCTTTGCTCTCTTTTTTAAACAATGGAGAGTAAACTAAAAGAGGTTCTGATGTCTTTTGGAATAATGCATTTTGATGGAGGCAAAAATGGCGAAGAAAAAAGGCGAAAAGTATGATGCTATCTTAGGGGCTGCAGTTAAAGTAATCGCAGTTAACGGTTACGGCAATTCCCAAATCAGTAAAATTGCTAAAGAAGCGGGAGTAGCCGACGGAACTGTGTATCTTTATTTTGATAGCAAAGAAGAAATGATGGTGGACGTATTTAATGAATTTTTAGGTGGTTTTATTGAAGAGATCCGACATGAAATGTCAGAGATAACTAATACTGCTGATAAACTAAAAAAATTGGTAGAGGCCCATTTGACTAAGCTGGAGAATGATCATGATTTAGCCATAGTTTGTCTGGTGGAACTTCGTCGACCGGACCCTCAACTCCGGCAAGCCACAGGAGACGTACTACGAAGATATTTTCATTTGATCGAGGACCTGATAGAAGAGGGGCAGGCTAGTGGTTTTTTTAATCCCGAATTGAATAAATATTTGGCTCGTCAAATGATATTCGGTACTTTGGACGAGATTGTTATCAGTTGGGTGTTTAATCGCCGCCACAGTCTAGCGGCTCAGGCACCCCAGGTTTATAAAATGTTACTTAATAGCTTAACCGGACATTCTCGTCAATGCAGTTAAACCACCGTCTACAAAAATAATACAAATACAAAAACCAGTAAAAGGGTGTCTAGCGCCTCTTACTGGTTATTAAGCAACTCATGGAACTCCAACGGCCTCACGGTTAACCGCCGGAAAGAGGCATCATTATCATAACTTCATCATCATTAGATAAAATAGTTTGCCTACTTTCGGACCATCGCACCTGAACTCCATTTAAGAAAATAATAAAATGGTAATTAAAATCCCCCGATTCTCCGAAAACTTCCTCAGTAAGTTCCGGATAGCGTTTGCCTAACTCGTGGATAAATTCACTAACCGAAATACCCGGTAAAGCCCAATCGACCAACAGTTCCCGATGGTTTATTTTTCTCCAAATCGGTTCACCAAGCTGTAAGTTCACAATCATGGTAGCACCTCTTTAAGCAAATTTTCTTTCCACGTTTTACTCAAGCTTCCCAATTATTCCTTCGAGTATGTCAGACTCTGTACCGGACAAATACTCACACAACGAGGTCCAGACTGATGATTATAACAAAGGTCACATTTAACAACTACATTGCGGATAGTATCCCGATGAAGAGCATTGAAAGGACAGACCTCGATACAATCCCAGCAGCCGGTGCACTTAGCTTCATTCACCAATACTACTCCATTAGAATCGAGAGTTAGACAGCCGTTAGAGCAGGCAGGCACACATTTAGGCTGTTTACATTGACGACAAATGATGGGTTTCTCTTCTTTCTTGAACTGGTCGATGTGCACAACTACTCCGGAAGCATTAGGCCTTACAGTTCCCGTCTTGAACGTGGAGCAGGCTAGTGCACATGATTTACAACCAATACATTTCTCCGCAGTAATCTTTATAGGTTTAGCCATTACGCAGGCCCCCTTCCGTTAGTTCCAAATTCCGTAACTTCTAGATCAATGGCAGCTAATTCTTCTATTTCTGCCACCTTTTCCGGTGCAAGCTGCCCATCTTGATCCCAATTACGCAGATGGTAATATCCAGTCAGCATCTGTGCAAACTCCTCACGGCTGATTTTATGGCCTTTGGTTATACCGGCCGGCATTTCATCTTCAAAATACCGTTTGGGTAGGGTGTCGTCAGCTCTAGTTATGCCTTCTCTTAAATTAATTTTACGCTCTAAGTCGATTACCCGTTTACTGGCTTCAAATAAATCCTCTTGGGTGAATTCCAGGCCTGTAGCATCTTTAATCAGAGTAGAAAAATGCCCTGGTTTCAGAAGATGGGGACTGTTAAAACTGTGACAAACAAACTTACAAATCCCCATACAATCGGTGATAGCATAAACATTTTCATGATAATAAACAGTTTTTTCCTTATTATCATAGGCGGTTGGATCAGAGCTAACATCAGATCCATAAAGACTTTCCCGCAATTTCTTAGGTAAATTGAGGATATCTAGCGTAGGCCTGTTCCGAAGATGGTCAGCTCCCCGGGAAGCAACCGCAATCCCTAAGGCAAAACTTTTAATGTAACGGACATCATGGGGATCTGACTGGGGCAAGCCCTTTACGGCAATTAGATAATCTTTGGACTGCTCCCCAAAATACTTTACAGCCTGGGTGCTTTCTGCCAGCAAATTACCGAAATCCCGCCGCTCTGCTAAATCCTCAATAAGGCTTTTAATTAATTCAAAATTGCCGAACTCCAAAGGCCGACCAGTCTGGCTATGATTTATGATACCCCGTTGGTAAAGTTCAATCGCCCAAGGGATGATAGTTCCTGTGGAAGATGAATCCAATCCTAAATCATTGACCAGATTATTCAGCTCAATGACCTGGGCAGTATCTGCAATACCGCAGTTAGAACCCAAGAGTGCCAGAGTAGAATACTCCGGACCCTCTCCTCCCAAGGTATTGCGATGGCGACAGTGTACAACACAGTTATAACAGGAAACCATTTTTTCTGTAAACTTTTCCACTTCACTGGCATTTAGATTATCGGAAAAGCTATTGAGTTGGTTATTATGGGTTCTCATTGCCCCCAAACGGTTACTGTTTTCATACAAGAGGGGAGTACCCACCTTACCTAGTACCTGACAGATTTTTGAATTCTGCAAGTGCTTTTGCAACTCCAGCCTGGTTTGAAAGAGTCCAGAAGCATCGTGTACCGCCAGGCCTTGATTGCCCCGGGCTACAACAGCTTTTAAGTTTTTTGAACCCATCACCGCACCCATACCGCCTCGACCGGCAGCATTCTTGATTCCGGTCATTACACAGGCCATGCGCACCAGTTTTTCGCCTGCTCGGCTGATACAGGCTACCTGAATATCCGATCCTAGATTCTGCCGTAGTAGCTTTTGGGTATCATTGACATTATACCCCCAGTATTGGTCAGCAGGTCTGATTTCCAGTTTACTATCCTCTAGGTATAGATAAACTGGAGCCTGGGCCTTTCCAATTATAATAAGCCGGTCAAAACCTGCTAGGCGCATTTCCGCCCCGAAAAAGCCACCTATGTTCGCATCACCCAAGATGCCTGATTCAGGAGATTTTGCGGTGATATTTATCCGACTGGAATTAGGGGCCAAAGTACCAGTTAATAGTCCTGCTCCGAAAATCAGGACATTATCGGGCGAAAGTGGATCTACTCCTGGTTTTAACAACTTGTGTAAGTAATACATGTTTAGCCCGCGTCCACCCAGGTATTTTTCTATAAGTTGCCTAGGTGTGAAGGTGATTGTCACCTTCCCGCTTGATAAGTTTACTAGAGCTAACTTACCTTGAGAAATATACATCGGATTCCCCTCCATAAGCATCAATTTGTTCTGCATAAAAAACCACCGTTCCCTATAGTAGATTATGAAGCTTTTTAGAATGGGTGTCAAGAGGGTAGGGCTGGCAGTCTAAATTTGAAAGGGGTGGATGGGAGAATAAAAGGGTTTAATTGCAACAAAGGTAGGTTATCATGCAAAAATAACATATTTGGATATTGAATTTAACAAAAATATGCGGATGACCTCTTGGGTTGAATTTGAATCTGTCAACTTCTTATTTTTACTGTTTAACTAAAATATGTAGCCCAGAAGGATTGAAGTATGTTATAATTATAAATAGTGTTTTTAATAATTTTTCTGGAAGTACGAATTATGTCGAATTTCTGTTGGGGTGCCATTTTTGTTCATTAACCACTCAATTTTAACCATTGGCGCCAAAAAACTAGGTTTTTAAAATTTTTGAAGGTAAAATATGAATGAATTGTTCATTCATTTTTTAGCTAGTTACTTCGCTTTTAGAACTAATTTAAAAAGGAGGAAGTACTCGTGAAAATTGCTGTTTTAATGAAACAAACCTTTGATACCGAGACCAAGATATCATTGGATGCAAAGGGCCAAATCGATAGCACCGGGGTGAACTATGTAGTTAACCCTTACTGTGAATTTGCAGTAGAGGAAGCCCTGAGAATTAAAGAAAGGTTGGGTGCCGGTGAAGTCGTAGTGCTGTCAATCGGTTCTGAACAGGTTGAGTCTGCCCTTCGTACCTGCTTGGCAATGGGTGCAGATCGGGGTGTTTTGGTTAACGATCCTGCTTTAGAAGGCGGTGACGAATATACCACCGCTCAAGTCTTAGCTAAAGCCTTACAAAAAGAAGACTATGATATCATTTTGGCAGGTTTCCAGGCAGTAGATGACGGTTCCGGCCAGGTTGGTCCTAGGATAGCGGAACTCTTAAATATTCCTCAAGTTACTATCGTCACCAAACTGGAACTGGCAGACGGCAAAGCCGTAGCCACCAGGGAAATCGATGACGGGGTTGAGCTTATTGAAGTACCTCTGCCCGCCTTATTTACAGCCCAACAAGGCTTAGCAGAACCGCGTTATCCATCAATGAAAGGAATCATGCAGTCTAAGAAGAAACCAATTGATCGCCTGACATTGGCGGATTTAGGTGTTTCAGCTGAGGGAGTAGGCGCCAATGGTGCAAAGGTAAGTATAGCTGCACTATCCTTGCCTGCGCCTCGTCAAGCTGGCAAGATTGTCGGTGGCGAACCTGCAGAAGCAGCAGTAGAACTCGTTAAACTATTGCGGACTGAAGCGAAAATTATCTAAGATAGGAGGATTATATCATGGCTGGTGTATTAGTATTTGCCGATCAAAAGAACGGCAAGTTTAGACAAGTTATATTTGAAATGTTGGGAGAAGGTAAGAAGATTGCTCAACATTTAGGTGAAGAATTACATGCAGTGGTGGTTGGTCAAGGGATTGGGGACTATGCCGGACCTTTGGGTGAAGCCGGAGCAGATAAAGTTTACTTAATCGAAAATGCTCAACTAGCAAACTATACCACCGATGGATATAGCAAAGCTCTTGCTGATTTTATTAAGCAAGAACAACCTACGGTAGTATTAATTGCCCATAATTCAGTAGGTAAAGATTTAGCTCCTGCCTTAGCCCAAAAGTTAGCTGCGGGGCAGGCCTCTGATGTTATCGCTGTGGAATATGAAAACGGTTTAAGATTCAAGCGTCCTATCTATGCCGGTAAAGCCTATGCTCATGTCAGTTTCACTGCTGGAGCCCGGCCTATGGTTATCACCGTGCGCCCTAAAGTCTTTGAATCTGCAGCCATTGAAGCCGGTCGTACAGCTAGTGTAATAGCTGTTACTACCTCCGTCAGCGCTGCCGATATCAGACAAATTGTCAAAGATGTAATCAGCAAAGCCTCCGGTCGGGTAGAACTTACTGAAGCAGATATCGTAGTATCCGGTGGCCGTGGGGTTAAATCTACAGATGGTTTCAAAATTCTTGAAGACTTAGCCGATGTTTTGGGTGCGGCAGTAGGTGCATCAAGAGCCGCCATCGATGAAGGTTGGACAGAATCTCAATACCAGGTTGGGCAAACCGGAAAGGTAGTATCTCCTACCCTATACATTGCCTGTGGGATTTCTGGCGCTATTCAGCACTTAGCGGGGATAAGCAGTTCTAGATATATCGTAGCCATCAACAAAGACCCCGAGGCTGAAATTTTTAAAGTAGCAGACTATGGTATTGTAGCTGATTTGTTCCAAGTCTTACCTGTATTAACTGAAGAATTCAAAAAAGCATTAGCGCAATAATTAGACTTCATCATGTTATGGTTTGACAAGAAAGGAGGTTCTTAGTATGACTCCGACCAGACAATTGGGCATGTACCAAGATGGATATATTATCATGTGGTTACTTACCTTAGTGGCTTTTATTATCTTTGGTAAGGGGATTTATGACCGGTATAAGCTATGGAAATTAGGTGTGCCCGAAGACCGCAAGAATACTGCTAGTTTTTCGCGGTTTCTGATCAATAGCTTTGGACATCTCCGTTTGTTAAAGGACTTATATCCGGGAATAATCCACTGGTTAATCTTTTGGGGGTTTGTAGTATTTGCTATAGGTACAGGTTCTTTAGTCTTAGAAGAAGACTTTGGCCTTCCGATTTTTCGAGGAACCTACTACCTAGTTCTTTCATTAGCTTTAGACCTTTTCGGCATTGGTGCTATTATCGGAGTAGGCCTTGCCTTGTGGCGTAGATACGCAACAAAACCTGAAAGGTTGGATAACAAACCTGAAGATGCCATATCGTTGGGAGTTATTTTAGCGTTATTAATTACCGGTTTCCTCTTGGAAGGTTTACGTATAGCCTTTAAGGGCGATCCCTGGGCCACATGGACTCCTATTGGTAACTTTATCTCCACTTGGTTTGCCGGCGCTGATCCTAACACCTTAAGTGTAGTACACCAGGTGATTTGGTGGATTCATGCTCTGTTAACCTTCGGTCTCATCGCCTACATTCCCCACTCAAAGATGTTCCACATTCTTACCGGATCTCTTAATCAATATCTGGCTAAAGACAAAGCCGCTCAAAGTATCACACCCTTGAATCTGGAAGACGAATCCATCGAACAGTTCGGTGTCGCCCAAATTGAGCAGTTTACGTGGAAACAATTGATGGATGGTGATGCTTGTATCCGCTGTGGTCGCTGCCAGGACAATTGTCCCGCTCATTTAACCGGCAAGCCCTTATCTCCGAAGAAGTTTACCCAGGATTTGAAAAACCACTTATCATTAACCGGTCCTCTTTTGCTGAATAAAAAAGAAGACGAAGAGGTTTCCAAATCCATTGTGCCGGAAGTTATCCAGGAAGATGAAATATGGGCCTGTACCACCTGTAGATCTTGCGAAGAACAATGTCCCATGTTTGTGGAGCACGTACCCAAAGTTGTTGATTTGCGGCGGAACATGGTCATGATGGAAAGCGAATTCCCCCAGGAAGCACAGCTTGCTTTTAGAGGGATGGAGAATAACGGCAACCCATGGAATATCGGGTGGAAATCCCGGGCCGATTGGGCCAATGATTTAGAAGTCCCTCAATTATCAGATGAAGCCAATGTTGAATATCTCTTTTGGCCTGGATGTAGCGGCGCCTTTGATAACCGTAACAAAAAAGTTACTACCGCAGTGGTGGGTCTTTTGAAGAAGGCTGGTGTTTCCTTCGGCATTTTAGGTATAGAAGAAAAGTGCTGTGGTGACTCAGCAAGAAGATTAGGTAATGAATACCTTTACCAGACCCTAGTTCAAGAAAATGTAGAAACCCTTAATGGATATGGGGTTAAAAAGATTATTACCACCTGTCCCCACTGCCTTAATACTCTCAAAAATGAGTACCCCCAATTTGGTGGTAATTTCCAAGTAATCCATCATTCAGAGTTTTTAAGTCAACTAGTCAGCGAAGGCAAGTTAAAACCCCAGCAGTCCACGGATGCGGTCTGCACCTATCATGATTCATGTTATTTAGGTAGATATAACGACATTTATGCAGAACCAAGAGCTGTGGTCGGCAGCATTCCTGGTCTACGGATGCAGGAAATGGAAAGAAACCAAACCAAAGGCTTCTGCTGTGGAGCCGGTGGCGGTCGGATGTGGCTGGAAGAACATATAGGGGAAAGAATTAACAACAACCGGACAGAGCAGGCTCTGCAAACCGGGGCAAACCTTATTGTTACCGCTTGTCCCTTCTGTTTAACCATGCTGGAGGATGGAACAAAGGCCAAAGATGTTATCGAAACTGTTAAAACTAAAGATTTAGCTGAAATACTTTGGGAAAGTGTCCAATAAGGGGGAGATATTGTAGTGAAACAAGTCGCCATTGTTAGTGCTGTACGTACTGCTGTAGGTTCCTTTGGTGGTACTTTATCCAAAATAGCGGCTGTGGATTTAGGTGCTATTGTGATTGCCGAATCCCTTAAAAGAATTAACTTGGATGGCAGCAAAGTTGATGAAGTTATAATGGGCAATGTTCTACAGGCAGGTTTAGGTCAAAATCCTGCCAGACAGGCTTCTATCAAAGCTGGGTTACCTCAGGAGGTTCCAGCCTGGACCATCAATAAAGTATGTGGTTCCGGTTTAAAGACAGTTGGCTTGGCGGCCCAGGCTATTTTGGCAGGAGATGCTGAAGTTGTTATTGCTGGGGGAATGGAGAATATGAGCCTTGCTCCATACCTCTCCCCTGGATCCCGCCATGGTCTACGCATGGGCGATGCTTCCTTAGTGGATTCCATGATTAAAGACGGTTTATGGTGTGCATTTAATGATGTTCATATGGGTATTACCGCCGAAAATGTTGCTGCCAAATATAACATAAGCCGAGAAGAGCAAGATGCCTTTTCTTTAGCCAGCCAACAAAAAGCAGGTAAAGCTGTAAAATCAGGTCGTTTTGCAGATGAAATAGTACCTGTTGTTATTCCTCAGAAAAAAGGTGATCCGGTTCTGTTTGCTCAAGATGAGTTTGTAAAACCGGAAACAACTTTAGAAAGCTTAACTAAGTTGAAACCTGCCTTTAAAAAGGATGGAACAGTTACCGCCGGGAATGCTTCCGGGATTAATGACGGGGCTGCTGCCTTTGTATTGATGACCACAGAGAAGGCCCAAGAACTTGGCTTGAAGCCATTAGCAATTATTCGCAGCTTTGCTTCAGCCGGTGTAGACCCTGCGATTATGGGTATTGGACCTGTTCCAGCCTCCCGTCTGGCCCTGAAAAAAGCTGGAATTACAGTAAGTGATTTAGATTTAATTGAGGCTAACGAAGCTTTCGCAGCACAAGCCATTGCGGTTGTAAAAGAATTAGAGCTTCCTATAGAGAAAACCAATGTAAACGGCGGAGCTGTTTCCATTGGGCACCCAATCGGTGCCTCAGGAGCAAGGGTATTAGTTTCACTGATTTATGAGATGCAAAAGCAGGATGCTCATTACGGGCTTGCCACGCTTTGCATTGGTGGCGGCCAAGGTGTTGCCATGGTTGTTGAAAGGCCATAAAAGAAATTTTAACTTACTGCCTAATGAAGAAATTCATTAGGCAGTAACGATATAATTAAAAAGGTGGCAAAGTGAATGGATATAAAAAAAATAATGGTCGTAGGAGCCGGTCAAATGGGCGGAGGAATTGCCCAGGTGGCGGCCCAGGCAGGCATAACGGTAGTTCTAAATGACATTAAACCTGAGTTTGTCGAGAAAGGTCTTGGTCTCATTACTAAGAACTTAGATCGCAACATTGCCAAAGGAAAACTCACTGAGGAAGATAAAAAGGCAGCTTTAAGCCGGATAATAAAATCTACCAGTTTAGAAGACGCCAAGGATGTTGATGTGGTCATCGAGGCAGCAATTGAAAATATGGCTATCAAGGCTGAGATTTTCAAAACTCTGGATAAGGTTACTCCAGCCCGTGCTATTCTAGCCACTAATACTTCGTCTTTACCAATTACTGAAATCGCAGCTGTTACCAATCGCCCTGCCCAGGTAATAGGGATGCACTTCTTTAATCCTGTACCGGTAATGAAATTAGTTGAAATTATTCGCGGCATTGCAACCAGTGATGAAGTGTATAAAACCATAGAGGCAATGACCCTAAAGATGGACAAAACTCCTGTAGAGATTAACGATTCTCCAGGCTTTGCTGTAAATAGAATGTTGATTCCTATGATCAACGAAGCCATTTTTTGTGTCTATGAGGGTGTAGGTACACCTGAAGCCATTGATAATGTAATGAAATTTGGCGCCAATCATCCCATGGGCCCAATAGCCTTAGCAGACATGATAGGCCTGGATACTTGTCTTTCTATTATGGATGTTCTCTATGAAGGCTTTAAAGACCCCAAATACAGGGCTTGTCCTTTATTGCGCAAGATGGTTAAGGCAGGATGGTTAGGACAGAAATCCGGTCGAGGTTTCTATAGCTACGCACAGAAATAATTAATAGGGAAGTGTATCTGATGTCTTTTGAAAACCTGTTAATTGAACGAGAAGGGAATATTGCTATTGTTTATGTCAACCGTCCCCAAGCGTTAAATGCCCTTAACGCTGCAACTGTTAAGGATCTTGGGCATGCTTTTGCTGAACTGGAGAATAATGACGAGATAGATGTTGTTATACTTACCGGGGCCGGAGATAAATCCTTTGTTGCTGGCGCTGATATAGCATTTATGAAGGATTTTGAACCCCTTGAGGCTAGAGATTTTGCGCTCTTGGGGCAGAAGGTTTTAAACCAAATAGAGAATAATAAAAAACCGGTTATAGCTGCAATTAACGGTTATGCTTTTGGTGGTGGCTGTGAACTGGCCATGGCCTGCGATATTAGAATCGCCGGTGAAAAGGCCAAATTTAGCCAACCGGAGGTTAATTTAGGGTTACTTCCTGGCTTTGCCGGAACCCAGAGACTGCCTCGTTTAGTAGGCAAAGGCATTGCCAAAGAACTAATCTATACTGGTGATATCATCGATGCGCAGGAAGCATGGCGTATTGGTTTGGTCAACAAGGTTGTACCAGGTGAAAAACTGTTAGAAACAGCTAAAGAAATGGCCAGAAAAATCGCTTCTAAAGCTCAAATTGCAGTTAGATTATCAAAACAAGCCATTAACGAAGGCTTAGAAATGGATTCTCATAAGGCTCATACTCATGAAGCCAACTGTTTTGGCTATTGCTTCTCTACACAGGATCAGAAAGAAGGCATGTCAGCCTTCTTAGAAAAAAGACCGCCTAATTTCACCAAGAAATAACAAAATGCTAATAAGCAATTTTCGTTTCTTAAGAAAAGGGGTTAGCGTTGAATTTGAATCCGAATTCGGATTCAAATTCAACTAGGGCTACGTGTTAACCACAGGCCACCCATAATTTCTAAAATAAAAAGCCTGAACCGGGCTTTTTATTATTTTAAGATGGTGATACTGAGTGCAAGGAGAATTATTATGACTATATTTTCAAAAATATTAAACTCCCCTTATTTAGCATTAACAATGGTCCCACTGATATGGGGAAGTAACTTTATTATAGCCAAACAATTAGTAAAAACCTTGCCCCCCTTTGCGCTCACAACGGGCCGTTTTGCCGTTGCGTTTTTGTGCTTATTACCCTTATTTCTTTATTACCGCACAAAGCACCCTGTTAAGAAAATGTCAGCCAAAACCTGGGGGGTGCTGATTTTTCTCGGCATTACAGGCGTATTCGCTTTCAACACCTTGCTTTATGCCGGTTTAAAGCAAACATCACCGGTTAATGCTACCCTTATAAATGCTTTTAACCCCACTTTGACGATATTGCTATCCATTTTTATTCTTGGGGAAAAACTGCGGGGTCAACAAATTATTGGCTTAATATTATCATTTATAGGTGTAGTCTGGATTGCGGTGCAAGGACAACTTGATAAATTAAGTAACCTGGCTATAAACCAAGGTGATCTGTTTATTCTCGGAGGTGCTTTGGCTTGGGCGATCTATTCCATCTGGGTAAAAAAAGTTGTACCCATTGTTTCGCCTTTGGTTATCACCACCTTTAGCATGTTTTTTGGTCTGCTGTTACTTTTTCCGGCTACCTATATTGAGTCAACCTTTCAACCTGCCGGTCCGTTAACTTGGAAAAGTGTTCTTGCCCTCATCTATTTGGGAATCTTCCCTTCAGTGATTGCGTTTTTGCTTTGGAACCGGGGAATTGCCCAGGTGGGTCCCGGCAAGGCCTCTATGTTTTATAATTTACTTCCCCTGTTTGTAGCTATAATGAGCTATCTTGTCTGGGGAGAAATACCCCAAGATTATCACCTTATTGGTGGTACCATGATTCTTTTTGGAGTATTCTTGGGTACAAAATGACCAGGAGGGAAGACCTACTTGAACAAGTTTAAAATTATGCCATGTTTGTTCGAAAAAATTAAAGGCTGTATTTCCTGGAACGTAACAGTTCCAAGCGGAAACCAATAGTTCCAGGTTGAAAAATTCTTGGAAACCTTTCGCTACATCTCCGGGAACTCGGTATTATATTTTGTTTTTCTAAAATCTTATTAAAAAAGATTAGAAATTTACAGCAAAAATTAATATCCATTCAACTCATTTTTTGACCACTCATCATTTTTGATTGACTATTAGAAATATAAATCAAATACTTATATATTTTTTTATATAAAAAGCCGACGATTTTATTCCGTTGGCATTTTTTTTGCTATTTATAAACTATATAGATTGGAGGTGACAAAACCCATAAATTAAACATTAGGAAAAAGAAATTATAATTTTAAAAACTAGGAGGCGTTAAACAATGAAAGCTGCAGTTTTTTATGAACCCAATCAATTACTTAAAATTGAAGAAGTTCCCCTTCCTAAGATTGAAAGTGGTGAAATTCTGGTTAAAGTCGCAGCGTGTGGGTTATGCCATACCGATCTGCACTATATTGACCATGGAGTACCTACCTTTAAGAAGCCCCCGTTGATTTTAGGACATGAGATTTCCGGAATTGTAGATCAAATAGCTCCCGACGTAACAAACTTTAAGGTGGGCGACCGGGTATTGTTACCTGCGGTTATGTCTTGCGGGGTTTGCACAATGTGCCGGAGCGGCCGGGAGAATGTGTGCGCTAAAATGGTAATGCCCGGTAACGATATCGACGGTGGTTTTGCTGAGTATGTAAAGGCGCCAGCCAAAGATGCCTTTCACCTGCCTGAGGAAATTCCATTAACTGATGGGTGTGTCATTGCCGATGCCATTACTACGCCCTACCATGCAGTTAAAAACCGCGGGCAGGTAAGACCCGGTGATTATGTTGTGGTATATGGGTGTGGCGGAATTGGCTTAAATACGGTACAGATGGCTAATGCAGCAGGCGGATCAGTCATTGCCATTGATATTAACGAAACAAAACTTGACATGGCCAAGAAACTTGGAGCTATAGCAACAATCAATGCCAAAGAAGTACTCGACGTAGGCAAAGCGGTACGTAAAATTACCGGGGGTGGCACAGACATTGCATTTGAATGTATTGGTAACCCGAAAACCATGGAGCTTACTCTTAATACAGTACGCACCGGTGGAAGGTTTGTTATTGTCGGATATACTGAGCACAGCATGAATCTTAATGCCAGCAGAGTAATGTATAGAGAAATTGAAGTAATTGGTTCCCTTGGCTGCCGTCTTGTTGACTATCCTAAGGCTATTGAGATGGTACGCTGTGGTAAGCTTGTGCTGACACCTTTAATCTCTAAACGGTTCTCCTTGGATCAGGTGAATGAAGGGCTTGATTATCTGCGCTCCGGTGAAGGATTCAGGTCAATAATTGTACTTTAAGTTCTTTAAAAGCTACGAGCTTTGCAATAATATAACTAAGTTTAATTAATAAGTTTCTCAATAGTTTGCAATTTATTAGAAAAAAACCTGTATTTTTAATATAAGAAAAGATCCCAGGTAGTGTAATCCCCTTATAGTAGACACATTAAAAAGAACCATATTATTGGTTCATGAGATGTTTCTGTGTAAGGGGTTTTGTAATAAGTGGCATCAAACATAGGAAAACTAGACAAATTTGTTATAAGTAATTAAAAAGACCCCTACTTTTCTGGTATAATAAAGGCATCCAACAATCAACTAATACCAAGAAAAAGAGGGACTTTCATAGATTCTATTCTATAGCTAAGGAAAATTGAGATATTTAAGATATTAGCAAAGGGGGCGATTTTTATGCAGGACATGACAATTTTTAAGACCCCAATCATTCCTGATCTGTTTGATTGCATTAATATAGGTATTATTGCAGTTAACTACGATGGAATAGTCGCAATTTGCAACGTACAAGCCCAAAAGATGTTGGACTTAGGTAATGATGTTATAGGCAATCAGTTAACTTCATTAATACCGAATAGCCAACTGATGGAAGTAATAAATACAGGACAAAGTCAATATCGTAAGAAGTTTTATCATAAGGATAATACTTTTATTGTTAATAGGATACCATTATTTAATAATGGAAATATAGTTGGCGCAGTTACTATGCTTCAGGATATCACTGAATTAGAAGGCATACTCACTGAATTAGAATCCTTTAAGCAGCTTAACCTGGAATTAGAGGGGATTATAGCATCTTCCCATGACGGGGTAATAATTACCGACGGTGAGGGTTACGTAATAAAAATTAATAATTCACTATTAAGGGTTACGGACCTTTCTAAAGAATGTTTTTTGGGTAATAGAATAGATAGTTTGCAGGAAAGCGGTCTTTTTTCTTACGAACCCATAGCAAAGCGAGCACGGATTGACAAGAAAATAGTTACAGGTTTACAGAAGGTGAATACAGGTAAAGAAGTAATGGTAACCTCAACACCTGTATTTGATGAAGATGGCAAAGTATTCAGAGTAGTTACCAACGTAAAAGATATGTCCGAAATAATAGATTTACAAGAACAGCTTAAGCAATCCCTTGAAGTTACCGGTCACCTGCGAACGGAATTTAATAAACTTCTTGAAGATGAATTGCGTGCTAATGAGTTAATTACCCGTAACTATAAAATGCTAAATATAGTTGAATTAATCAAGCGAGTAGCCGATAGCAATGCAACCGTAATACTTCAAGGAGAGTCCGGAGTGGGTAAAGAGGTATTTGCTAAACTGGTTCATGTCTGGAGCAAAAGAAAAGGTGCCTTCCTAAAGGTTAATTGCAGCGCCTTACCCGGCCACTTACTGGAATCTGAGGTATTCGGTTATGCCAGAGGGGCTTTTACCGGGGCCAATAACATGGGTAAACCAGGCCTATTTGAACTGGCTAACGAAGGCACCCTTTTCCTAGATGAAATTGAGGATTTACCTCTAGAACTGCAGGGGAAATTTCTTCGTGTACTACAGGATGGGGAGTTCATTCGTTTGGGAGGAACAAATGTAATTAAAGTTAACGTCAGGATAATCGCAGCCAGCAATAAAGATCTTACAACAATGGTGGAGGAAAATAAATTCAGACGAGACCTTTATTATCGTCTTAATATTGTCCCTGTGATAATTCCACCACTGCGTGAGAGGGTGGAAGATATCCCCTTATTGGCTGAGTATTTCCTTGGTCAACTTAACAAAAAATACAATACCCAAAAAACCCTTGCCCCACAAGTGTTAAAAGATTTTATCAGTCATCAATGGCCAGGCAATGTGAGGGAATTAAAAAACATTTTAGAACGATTAATCTTAATCAGTTCAAGGGATGTAATTAGCCAACACGAATTTTGGGAATCAATGCACAATAATAAAGAAAAAGCTAACCGTATAAATGCAGGTAGACCGTATAATCAAGAAACCGATGAAGATATTCCGCTACTTAAAGAAGCATTAGAGGAAAGGGAGAAAGAGTTAATTCTCAGAGCATTTAAAAAATATAAAAACTCACGCCGAATCGGAGCGATGTTGGGGATTTCCCATACTGCAGTTCTGAGGAAACTTAAGAAATATCAAGATAAATCAAATATACCGGGTGATATTTAGTGCAAGTAGCAGAGGACAACGCCTGTATCTTGGTAATCAAAAAAATATGGGATAAAGCTTTTTCCTGGAACGCAATAGTTCCAAGTGGGAACTAAAAGTTCCAGAGAATAAGTTCTTGGAAGAGATTCGTTCCAAATTCTGTCCCGCCGCAAATATTTTCTGTTTTTTAATCACACCTTTTAAAAGTTATTTAAAATTTTTCCGCGTTATGATTCAACATTCAATTCATTTTTCAACCAATCAAATTTTTCATTTGACTGTTAAATAAAAATGTATATTCTTACCTGTTTAAGAATGCCAGCGAAAAAATCCGTTGGCATTCTTTTTGCGTTTATTGGCTACCAAGGATGCAAATTGGAGGTGATTAAAGCTTAAATCTGGTTAATAAGGGATTTATTCAAATTTTATGAAATGAAGGAGGTTAAATCATGTTAGAACATTGTACACCATGGCCGGAAGACTTCGCAAAGCTTTATTGCGAGAAAGGGTACTGGACTGATATTACCCTTTCAGAAATGTTGGAGTCCACTATTCGAAAACATGGTTCCAAAGAGTCACTGGTTTATGAAGAACAGCGGATAACCTACCGTGAACTGGGAGAAAAAGTTGACCGTCTAGCTGCTCATTTCCTAGAATGTGGTTTAAAACCCTTGGACCGGGTGGTCTTCCAACTACCCAATATACCTGAATTTGTTTATTGCTTTATGGCCTTAGTTAAAATCGGTGTTATCCCGGTTATGGCTTTAGCAGCTCACCGGCAGCATGAAATTAAACACTTCATTAAGGGGGCCGGTGCCGTTGGTTATTTTATTCCGGGAGTTTATCGCAAGTTCGATTACACGGAGATGGCTGAAGAAATAAAAGCAGAAAACTCGCAGTTAAAATGTGTTTTTGTTGCCGGCGAAACTAAAAGCGACCAGATTTCTCTCGCTAAATTACTGGAGACTCCTGCCGGAAACCAATCGCCCGACTATCTATCAAAGTTTCTCCCCGATCCCTCGGAAGTTGCTTTAATGTTGCTCTCCGGAGGGACTACCGGACTATCTAAACTAATCCCCCGTACTCATAATGATTATGTATATAACAGTATACAATGTGGCAAGGTATCGGGATTTAATGAAAAAACAGTACTCCTGGCGATTTTACCCCTGGCTCATAACTACAACCTGGCCTGTCCGGGGATTCTTGCTACCTATGCTCATGGTGGTAAGGTGGTAATTGCTCCCGGGATTGACCCGGAATCAATCTTTCCCTTGGTGGAACGTGAAAAAGTTACCATTATCCCTGCGGCCGTACCTTTGATTTCTAATTGGCTTAACTCTCCTATACCTGATCAATACAACCTGACATCACTGCAAGTAATCCAAAATGGCGGAGCCATGTTGGCGCCCGAATTGCGCAAAAGGATTAAAGAAAAATATAAATGTACAACCCAGGAGGTCTTTGGCACTGCCGAAGGATTGTTGAATTTGACCCGTTTAGATGATGAGGAATACTTGATTCTTAACAGTTCAGGAGCGCCGATTTCACCGCATGATGAGATCAAAGTGGTAGATGACGTCGGCAACGAAGTGCCTGACGGTGAGAAAGGTGAACTGATTTGTCGGGGGCCCTATACTATTCGGGGGTACTATAATAACCCGGAAGCCAACGCTAAATCCTTCACTCCAGATGGTTTTTACAGAACAGGGGACGTAGTACGTAAAAGAAACGGCTACTTATTCACCGAAGGCAGGATCAAGGATCTAATCAACCGTGGCGGTGAAAAAATTAGTTGCGAAGAGGTAGAGAACCTGATTTTACAATATCCCAAGGTACAAAATGTATGCCTGGTAGCAATGCCTGATGAAGTTTATGGAGAACGGGCCTGTGCCTGGATTATTCCTAAGGTCGGTGAAAAGATTACTTTCGAAGAAGTAATCGGATTTTTAAAAGAACAGAACATAGCAAAATTCAAACTGCCGGAAAGAATTGAAGTAGTAGATGAATTTCCCTTAAGTCCGGCCGGCAAGATTTTAAGGCGCACACTTCGTAAGCAAATCGCTGCAATTATTGAAAAAGAAAGGCATGCAAAAATAGGGATTTGTTTAAAGAATCCGATTCCGGTCTCCCCTTGGATGTGACATGTGTGAAGATGATCCGCCCCAAGAAAAGCCTTTGTGTGTTCAATGTCTAAATGGTATAATGTGCGACTAAGTAGATTAGTAATACCGAGCGATTACTCAAGATAAGGTTGCGACAGAAGCACCGTAGGTTTCGACCACTAAACTCGATGTTTCGGTTATTTAAAAGAAATACAGTGAAACCCTACTCGCACTGAGATATAATCAATTAACATAAGGTGGAAGATTTTAAACAAAACAGGGAAGGAGGTTACCAAGGCTAGCATTAGACAAAAAGACTTGAACACAATTGCATATGAACGAAAATGCCTGGCCTTATAATCAAACTAACTGAAAGAGGTAGGGTTTAAAAAAAATTACCACCTTAAGGAGGAATTAGGCTCCCCTTGGTTTTTATTTCCCACGATATTTTCAACAGGCTAATAAAGAAAGTCTGATACGACAAGGAGCAATTTTGAAAGGAGTTTGATTATGGACGCAATTGTTCAAGAAAAGTTTAGTGCAGTTGTGCCAAAAATGTTTAACGTAGCAACCTACATGCTAGATCGCCATATTGAAGAGGGCAGGGGCGGTAACCTTGCAATAATAAGCAAGGATAAACGAGCAACTTACCAGGAGGTTTTTGAAGAAGTCAACCGGTTTGGTAATGTCCTATTGAATTTAGGGGTAGAGATGGAGAACCGGGTCCTAATATCTGCTCCCGATAGTCAAGAGTTGATTTGCTCTATCTTGGCTGCGATGAAGATTGGAGCTGTTCCCATTGTTGCTAATTTCTTGTTGCCGATTAACGATATTATTTACATTTTTAATGATAGTAGAGCAAGGGTAGCAGTGGTGCACGAAAATTTAGCTGAGGTTTTAAACCAGAAGCGGGGTGAATTAAAATATCTTAGAGATATTATCGTTATCGGGGAAAATAGTCTTGGTCAGTATTCCTACGAAAAACTGGTTAGCAAGGCATCGAATCAGTTAAAGGCGGCGGAAACATCAAAGGATGATTCCGCAGTATGGCAATATAGTTCTGGAACAACGGGAGAGCCAAAGGGTATCATACATATGCATAAAAGTATTGTTCAACATTTTCGTTGTTATGCTGAAGAAATATTACAAATCACAGGAGCGGACAGAATATTCTCAATTGCTAAATTATATTTTGGCTATGGTCAAGCAAATTCACTTTATTGGCCATTTTGCGCCGGAGGAACCTCGATTCTGTTACCAGATATACCTTCTCCAGAGGCAGTTGCTGAAATAATTACTAAATATAAACCAACAGTGTTTTGTGGTGTTCCTACTTCATATAATGCAATTTTACAATTGCCAAAATTATCAGAAGAGCACGACTTCGGTTCTATAAGAGTTTGTACTTCTGCTGGTGAAGCATTGCCTACAGTAGTTTACGAGCGTTGGCTGGAGAAATTCGGCATCGAAATTATTGATGGAATAGGATCTACTGAGTGTTTTCATATTTTTTCTTCCAATCGATTAGGTAATGTTGTTCCTGGTTCATTAGGTAGGCCGATACCGGGATATGAGGTTAAGATTGTAGATGATGAGGGTCAGGAAGTGCCTCCAGGGGAAATTGGAAATTTAATGGTGGCAGGTAGTAGTAACGCTTATGGTTATTGGAATAAGCACGAGATGACTCAAAAGAATTTTCATGGTCGCTGGATAAAAACTGGAGACAAGGGTTATCGCAATGAAGATGGTATATTGTGGTTTGTCGGCCGCAGTGATGACATGATCAAAGCGGGTGGTATCTGGGTTTCACCGATTGAGGTGGAAGGGGTTTTAAACTCTCATGAGGCTGTTTCCGAATGTGTGGTTGTCGGAGCACCCGATGATGAAGGTTTACATAAACCAAAGGCCTTTGTAGTATTGAAGGAGGGTTGGTATAGTTCTTCAGAACTTACCAAAGTATTACAAGATTTTGTTAAAAGCAAGATTGCTCACTATAAATATCCTCGTTGGATTAAGTATGTGAATGAGTTACCTAAAACACCGAGTGGAAAACTGCAAAGGTATAAGCTTCGTTAGTTGAAGATTCTCAAGAACGACTTGGCGATATGGAGGAAAATCGATACTTGGCTCCCATTTAACGGATTCCTTTCACGAAATGACTTTGAACCTTGAGCTTGACCAGGCTTTTCAAATCAAAAAGGCATCGGACAAAATGCTCCGCTATCCGGATCTTTTCCGACGCTTCATTTTCCACCAAACGGTATTATGTGTCACTCGATGGTAAAATTAGCTAATAAATAGCCGAGTAATTCCTAGCGATTACTCAAGGTAAAGTTGTCGACAGAAGAGCCGTAGGGTTTGAACCACTAAACTCGATGTTTCGGTTATTCAAAAGAAATACAGTGAACCCCTACTCGCACTGAGATATAATCAATTAACATAAGGTAGAAGATTTTAAACAAAACAGGGAAGGAGGTTACCAAAGCTAGCATTAGACAAAAAGACCTGAACACAATTTCATATGAACGAAGATGCCTGGCCTTTCTAAAAAACTCAATTAAAGAGGAGGATTTGAAATGATGATTAAATTAAAAAGTTTTAAGATTGGAAAAATACTACTTGTAATTGCAATACTTGGTTTAATAATTTTACCCTTAGTGGGATGTGGTAACGGTGGTAGTACTAATAGCAGTAGCGGTGATAACAAAAGTGGCAGCAACGCTACCGTTGGATCAACAGAACCCTTCAAAGTTGGTTTAATCATACCAAAGTCTAATGTTTATGCGACTTTAGGTGAAAACCTGTCAAATGGAATGACCATGTATTTTGACGAAATAGGTTGGAAAGCCGGTGGTCGGGAGATCCAGCTGCTGCAAGAGGATGAAGAAAACGACGCTCAGGCTGCTCTGCGCAAGGCCAAAAAATTAGTTGAAAGCGACAAGTCTGACGTGTTAGTCGGTGTTGTCAATAGTTCAATAGCCTTAGCCATCAGGGATTATGTCGATCAGAACAAAGTGCCTTTCCTGGTAGCTCATGCCGGAGCTGTCGGTCTAACTAGGGCGAAGAAGAGTGACTATGTTTACAGAATATCGTTTACCAATGAACAAGTTAACTTTCCTAATGGAAAGTGGACGTACGAAAACCTCGGCAAAAAGGTTTTTGTCATTGCTCCAGACTATGCTGCAGGTAAAGAACAGATCAATGGGTTTAAGAAAGGCTTTACAAGTGCCGGGGGAACCATTGTTGGTGAGGCCTGGCCCCCATTGGGTACCAATGACTATGGTTCTTATCTCCAACAAATTACCAAAGCTAAACCTGACGCCGTGTATGCCTTTTTCGCTGGTACGGATGCAGTTCGTTTCGTTCAACAGTATTCGGAATTTGGGCTAAAAAAGAAAATACCGCTAAATGGCTCCGGATGGTTAAATGCTGAAGATGTTCGCCCTGCACAGGGTGGTGCTGTTGAAGGAGTTAAGGGTAGCTTATACTGGCAGTTGGCATTGGATACACCGGAAAATAAGAATTTCGTGGAAAACTATAAGAAAAAGTTTGGTAAAGAACCGAGTGGTGAGGCTGTAGAAGGTTATGATGCTGCTCGGGTAATTGCCGAAGGTCTGGAAACTCTGAAAGGAGATAGCTCTGATAAATTGAAAGTGGCCCAGGCTTGGGGTGATATAAAGTTCGTTAGCCCCCGTGGACCAATTGAGTTTGATAAGGAAAATCATATGATCATTCAAAATATCTATCTTGCTGAAACACAAAAAATTGATGGCAAATTGCAGAATAAAATCATTGCTACGTTTAAAAATGTTAAGGACCCCATATAGAAACCAGTTAATACTGACTGCTGCTGACGGCAGCAGTCAGTATTAAATCTTGACACTTAAAGCATCGCTAAATAAGGAGGTTGGGAATGTATGAATGAATCACTAAGCATCTTAGCAATGCAAGTACTCAACGGTTTGGCCTACGGTATGCTGCTATTCTTATTAGCTGCGGGACTTTCCTTGATTTTCGGCAATATGGACATCTTGAATTTAGCTCATGGCTCTTTCTATATGTTGGGTGCTTATATCGCTTTAAGTGTGGCTCAATACCTAGACAACTTCTGGTTGGCTCTAATTTTAGCCCCGCTGTTGGTCGGGTTAATCAGTCTGGTTTTAGAGTTGGGTCTGCTGCGAATATCTTACAATCGGGGCCATTTGACCCAAGTGCTCCTAACCTTTGGCTTAGCCTATGTATTTAATGATTTGGTCCGCTGGATTTGGGGGGCCGCAATTCATACGTTAACCCCGCCGGCCTCAATCAGCGGCTCTCTAGAAATTATGGGTCAGACTTTTCCGCGTTATCGTGTTTTCGTGGTCCTTCTTGGTTTCGTTATTGCTTTTCTTTTGTGGTTTTTTCAAGAGAAGACCCGTTGGGGGGCTATAATCCGGGCGGGTGTGAGTGATAAAGAGATGGTCGGCGGCCTAGGCATAAATATCCACCTGGTTTTCACCCTGATTTTTGCTCTAGGGGGTGTCTTAGCGGGGTTAAGTGGTGTGGCAGCCGGGCCTATTCTCGGACTATATCCCGGAATGGATTTTGAAACCCTAATTTTCGCTTTAATTGTAGTGGTCGTCGGTGGGTTAGGTTCCTTTACAGCTACTTTTGGCGGGGCAATCATTATCGGGTTGGCGGATACTCTTGGGAAGGTATGGTTTCCGGAGGCTAGCCTGTTTCTGATTTTTGCCATTATGGCCGTAGTCCTTTTGGTAAAACCCCAGGGGTTATTTGGCGGGAGGGCTGCTTAATGAATAGAAAAAACTTGCTTGCCATGAGTGTACTCTTTTTAATTTCATTAGTTTTACCGTGGGTGATTGCTGTTTATCCCTTGGGTATAGTTATTGAAATCCTTATTTACGGAATTTTCGCCAGTAGTTTGAATTTATTACTTGGTTATAGTGGCCTGGTATCCTTTGGACATGCGGCATTTTTCGGCATAGGCGCTTATACAGCTAGTATTTTCGCTCAGAATGTTTCGGCCAATATATTTTTTACTTTGCCTGCCGCAGTTATTGTTTCTTTGTTGGCGGCCTTGATTATCGGGTTTTTTTGCACCAGAGTTTCAGGTTTTTATTTCCTAATGTTAACCTTAGCGTTTGCACAAATGATCTATGCGATTGCTCATCAATGGGAAAGTTTAACCGGTGGCTCTAATGGACTGTCGGGAATTCCGGTTCCCCAACTTTGGAGCGGCTTTAGTTTTGAAGATCAAAAACTACTGTATTATCTTATTTTAATAGTATTTTTATTAGTGATTTTTGGCATCCGTCGTTTTATTGCATCACCTGTTGGTCAGACCTTAATAGGCATAAGGGAGAATGAAGGACGATTGAAGGCAATTGGTTATAATATAAGGAACTACAAGCTATTGGCCTTTGTCATTGCCGGTGGACTAGGCGGAGTTGCCGGGGCGCTTTATAGTTATTTTAACGGCTTTGTGTCCCCACACGAAGTCTACTGGACTGTGTCCGGGCATGCCATAATCATGGTTATAATCGGCGGAGCGGGGACCCTTATCGGACCGACACTCGGAGCCGGATTCCTAATCATCTTGCAAAGTGTTGTCAGCTCTTATACTGATCGTTGGTATAGTATAGTCGGTCTTACCTTTATAGCTTTTGTATTGTTTGCACCTAAAGGAATCATGGGGTTAATATCCTTGTTAAAGTTACCTGGTAAAAAGGAAGTTACTCAAAATTTCAATGTGGAAGGTGAAAAAGCATGATTGAAAACGGTACAAAAAATAAAAAAGCACTACATATTGAGGACTTAAGTAAAAACTTTGGCGGATTGAACATATTAGACCAGCTGTCTATGAGCGTTACACCCGGAGAAAGGCGAGCTATTATTGGTCCTAACGGCGCTGGCAAGACCACCCTTTTTAATGTCATCTCAGGTGAGCTAAAAGCATGTAAGGGAAGTATCTCACTATTCGGTGAAGAAGTAATCGATATGCCCAATCATCAAAGAGCACGTCGTGGTCTGGCCAGGTCTTACCAAAAAAACAACTTATTTCTTAATCTTTCGGTATTGGATAATTTAGCATTGGTTTTACAGAGAAAACACAATCACGAAGGGAATTGGTTTAAACATCGTAGCCCGAAAGCTTTTCCCCTTCTTTATAAAGAGGCAGAGTCGTTTTTAGAGTCTTGGAACTTAGCCAAAAAGAGCCACGTTAAAGTTGCCGAACTGTCCTATGGTGAACAGCGTGAAATAGAAATACTGTTAGGTGTGGCCGCAGATCCCAAAATTTTATTATTGGATGAGCCTACGGCCGGCATGTCAGTGGCAGAAACACAGCACATGCTGAGATTTTTAGAAAACTTTCCGGTCGATATGACAATGTTAATCATTGAACACGATATGGAGATAGTTTTTGGTTTGGCTGATCGTATCACGGTGCTTTACTATGGTAAGGTGTTGGCCGAGGGTACACCCGAAGAAATTCGTGCTGATTCACGTGTGCGGGAGGTGTATTTGGGAAGCGAGGTGAGCGAGAAATATGCTTGAAATCTGCGATATTCACACCTATTATGGGAAAAGTCATATCTTACACGGGGTAAATCTCAGTATACGTGAAGGCACTTTAGGTGCTTTGTTAGGGCGTAATGGTATGGGCAAAACCACGACCATTCGCTCCATAATCGGTTTTAACCCACCGCGTACCGGTAAGATTTTATTTCGTGGTCAAGAGATTCAGGGAATGGCATCTTACCGAATTTCGCAGCTAGGATTAGGTCTTGTTCCACAAGGCAGAGGAATTTTTCCTAATCTAACAGTTTTAGAGAATTTATTAATTGCAGCCCGGCCGGGTAACGGCATGGGTTGGAACTTGACCCGGGTATACGAGCTTTTCCCAAGATTACAGGAAAGAGCTAATCATTCAGCGGGAAAGCTGAGTGGAGGCGAAGCTCAAATGCTGTCTATTTGTAGAGCACTTATGTTAAATCCCGATATGATTTTATTAGATGAGCCTTCCGAGGGTTTAGCCCCCCTGGTTGTTAATGAGGTAGCTGAAAAACTAGTTGAACTCAAGAAAATGGGGGTTTCCATCCTTTTAGTAGAACAAAACATCAATATGGCTCTAAAAATTGCTGACAGTGTATTTGTTTTAAACAAAGGGCAAGTGGTATTTTCCGGTACGCCAAAGGAATTGGTCGATAATACGGAGGTTCAGTCTCAATATTTGGGAGTTGGGCATTAAGGTAGAGGCGATCTGCAATGGTTGGAACTGGCAGAGAAAGTCGACCAGTTCGCTGGTCATGGGAATGTGAATATTCATGATATCCGTCCATGGTTTTCAAAAAATAACTTGCAAAATTAACAAGCTGGCACTGTTTTCCATATGGTGCCAGCTTATTTTTACCCTCAAATAGTGGCGAGCAATATTGTTTGCTTCCAAGTTGTTAAAACTCTATCCATCTATAATTATGCGAATGGCGAACGGTTCAATTGACGTTTTGAACGGTCGAATCTGAAGTTAAACGATACAAAAAGCTGCGAGACATGATAGCATGGCCATTTTTCTATTATTAAGACCGAATATCAATTCAATTAACCATTGAGACGAAAAATTTGGTCATTGGAGAAAAAGATAGTAAGAAGACATTCATTATCATGTAAAATCTAATTAAGATGAGTCTGCCTTGACTTCAAGTATTAAATCCCTTAAATGCTGTAACTATTAAGGAGCGAGATGTAGATGGATAAAGGTATGAGTATGTCCGAGAAAGAGTTCGAAGAATTTCTACAAAAGCAAATTCCAATTACTAATGATATAATTTTAAGAGTTGAAAAATTTACCCCTTCAAAAGTCCGGTTAGGAGTTGAACTGAAAACAAATGTAAACAACAGGCTGCTGGCATTTGGAGGGAGTATCAATACCGTTATGTCAGTATGTGGTTGGGCCTTAGTATTTAGTAACATAATCAGCCATGATGCAGATGCACATATCGTAATACAAAAAAGTTCTATTGAATATTTTCAACCAATAGATTCAGATTTTGTTGTGGAATGTGAATTGATAAATAACGAAAAGCGCGAACGGTTTTTCAAGACATATAAACAATTAGGAAAAGCACGGTTGGAACTCCAAGTCGTAATCAAAGATCATCAAGAAGTAATGGTTAGGTTTCGCGGGTTATATGTTGTATTTAAATAGCGAGGGCAAACGATAATGAAGTATACGAAACGAATGAAGTATTTGAAGATGGAAACATGGAGTAGTCCAGAGGCTAGTAATTTTGTCCAAAGGGGTAATCGTCCGGTCATCATCCCGGTTGGTTCTTTCGAACAGCATGGTCCTCATGCCCCATTAGGGACAGATACCTTTATCTGCTTGGAAGTATGCCATCGCATTGCAATGAGGATTGGTGCGGTGCTCTTACCTCCTGTTTGGTTTGGTGTATCGGATGAACATATGGATTATACCGGAACTATAACCCTTTCGCCAAATACTCTATGTAATTTACTGGTTGAAATAGTATTATCTCTTAACACCGGCGGTTTTAAAGATATTGTCATTCTCAACGGCCATAGCGGTAACTTGGGTGCCTTGAAAATGTTCAAAGAACAAGTAAATGATAAGGTCAGAAAAGAGACTAATCTTTTGGTTCTATCTTATTGGGATAAACTTCCTGATAAGGAGAGTAAGCAATTGAGCAGTTTGGAGTGGGGGTTACACGCCAATGAGTTTGAAACCTCAATAATTTCTTCTATCTATCCTTATATGGTAAAAAAAATGAAGGGTATTAGTCACTTTCCTGAACTTTCTCCCACTCAAAAAAGCGGATTTAATAACACTTCGTTCAAAGATTTAATGAAAGGCTCCAATGGTGTCTGGGGCGACCCTACCCAAGCCTCAATTAAAAAGGGCAAGTCTCTTATGTCCTTGATAGAATTAACCCTAACTAATTATTTGCTGGAATACTTTAGTCCCATGGATAATTATTAGATCAACTACGGGATATCAATTGTATCAAGCTAATAAATGTATACTTAACGCTTCAACGTAATGTTGAGGCGTTTCCCTTTCGTTTATGTTAAAATATAGATATAGCTTCCCTGGGGCGCTGATAATTACGGTAGGACATTAATACAGTATCATATCGCCTCTTACCTCGGAATAACGCCGGTAGCATTAAGCAGAATACGGGCCAAATTAATAGATAATTAACCTAGGTTAATGAAATTAACTGCACCTGAAGTTAT
>JAJZSN010000004.1:55519-59065 GCA_021849745.1 Bacillota bacterium
ATGGTATACACCCCCCATTCTTAAGGATAGTATACCACGAAAATAACTTTTATTATAGTTTTAGCGTTGACAAACTACTAGGTTAATGAAATTAACTGCACCTGAAGTTATATTTAAAGAAAAGGGAAGGTGCAGCAAAATGAAAACAAGGGGCAATGTTGTGTTAATCACCGGAGGCAGCGCAGGGATAGGCTTGACCTTGGCAAAAAAATTTCTCCAAACCGGCAACCGGGTTATTATCACCGGCCGTGACGAGGCAAAACTCAAACAGGTAAAAGTAAGTTATCCTGATCTAATCACTGAATTAGCAGATAGTTCTCAGGAATCAGATCTTCAAATGTTAGCTGAGAAATATGGGGATGGATTACCAACGTTTCTTCAGGGCTTGGGCTTGTCCCCAAACAAAGCGCAACCGTATATTGCGCCAGCAAAGCAGGATTCGGATTATGAAAAAGGATTGTAACTCTCCCAATTAATAAGGGATTCCCGGATTGATTTGTTACCGTATTAAAAGGTCGTACCTGAATGACCCCCTGTGTTAGATTATCTAAGAAGGGAAGATTGTCTTGTCATTTCTTAAAAAAATAACCTTCGACTGGACTAATGTAGATGATAAAACAAAATATCCCTTCAACATTCCCGCCTTGTCCCGTTTAAAAACCTTAGACATGGGCCATAACGTAATATTTTTCATCGGTGAAAACGGCACCGGAAAATCAACCCTCTTAGAAGCAATTGCTTTTAAGTGCGGCTTCGGTAATAAGGGGGGAGGGAAGTATAATATTTTCCAAGACCCTGATAACAGCATCTCACTGGAATCCATTATGAAATTTTCATGGCTGCCGAAAATAAATAATGGATTCCTTCTTCGTGCCGAAACATTTTTCGATTTTGCCAATTACATAGATGAATTGGTTGATGAACCTTTCGCAAAGCGTGATGAAATTTATGCCCCTTACGGGGGTAAATCCCTCCATGAACAGTCCCACGGCGAAGCATTTATCTCTCTTTTTACTAATAGATTTAGGGGAAAGGGGTTTTATATTTTAGATGAGCCTGAAGCCGCATTATCTCCTCAAAGACAACTGGCCTTTCTTCGGATAATACGAGATTTAGAACAATCAGGAAAGGCCCAATTCTTAATTGCCACCCATTCACCAATTCTAATGGCCTATCCTGGGGCTGTGTTATATAACTTTGATGGTGATAGGGTTAGGCAGGTTGCCTATGAGGATACGGATCATTATCAACTAACTAAAGCTTTTTTAAACAACAGAGAGAATTTCTTAAAACAAATATTTCAAGATTAGTTGACTTAATGCCAACATTAGTTGTATAATACAACATAGTGAAGTGTTTTTTTACAATACATGTTGTATAATACAACATAATTCTTGCGAGGAGGTTTTAAAATGAAGATAGGCTTAATCTTTTATTTTTCCGGAACGGGTAATACAAGGCATGCCTGCCAATATATCAAGAAACACATGACCAATGCCGTTCTTGATCTTTACGACATTACCCAAGGAGAGTTGCCAGACCTCAATCCCTATGACTTTTTTGGATTCGCATCACCTGCGGATTGGTTTGACCCACCTTTAGTGGTTAAGACTTTTATCGAAAAACTTCCTCAGCAAAATGATAAATCGGCATTTCTAGTCAACACCTGTGCAGGATTCAGCGGCAAATCCTTAAAGACATTAAAAAGTTGGGTTAATGATCAAGGCTTCAAAGTAGTAGGAGGCTTTACTTTAAAAGCACCCGAGAGTTATCCGCCCTATGTTGCAAAAGGTGTTACCAAGGAGAAAAATCCTGTCCCTAAGAACATAAGTCAGTTTAATAATTTTATCTCCAACCTGAATAAACTTTTTTTCCAAAACGCAACAGAACCCCAGGAGGGTATATTGAAAATAGGCCTGATTGATTACCTACTACCTAGATACCCCCGCAATAAATCCAAAATTGAAATGGGAAAAAAATATATCGACGATACAAAATGTAATAAGTGTGGACTTTGCCAAAGTGTTTGCCCATATAAATCAGTTACTCTAAATGAAAAACCGGATTTCAATGAGGAAAAATGCAACGGATGCTGGGTATGTTATAACCACTGCAAACAAAAAGCCATTTATACAGATAAGATACGGGATAAAGGACATTATCAAGGATTAGAAAAATATAAACAGAAGTTGAAATTATAAAAGGGCTAAGCCATTACGGCTTAACCCCTTCTTTATCTTCGACCTTGGCCTTTGGTGGTTTCGGACCGAAGAATTGGTAGAAATTACACTGAATCCGTCCATTATATAATTTCCGCTTTTTATCTGCCGGGCGGCCAAATAGCTGCTCAAACTTAGGGTGGGAGGTGATAATATAAAAGGACCATGTATCCAGGTTCTTGAAAGCTTGGCTCATTTCTTTGTATAGAAATTCTGCTTCCTTAAGTTCCCCCAGCCGCTCACCATAGGGCGGGTTGGTAATTACCCAGCCGTAACTGGATTGGGAACCGATTTGGGCCACGGGCCGCCGTTGGAAGTGGATATGTTTATCCACCCCGGCCTTACGGGCGTGGTAGCGGGCCAAACTTAGAACTTCTTCATTGATGTCGGTACCGGTAATCTTTAGTTTTATATCCTGGTTGATTAAACTCTCGGCCTCTTGCCGGGCCGCCCCCCATAACCTTTCAGACAGCCTAGGCCAGCTTTCTGCCGCAAACTGTCGTGACAAACCGGGGGCTATATTGGCCCCAATCATGGCCGCCTCGATAGGGATAGTACCCGAACCGCAGCAAGGGTCAATCAGGGCCCGATCCGGGAACCACCGGCTGAGGAGTACCAGGGCCGCCCCCAAAGTCTCCTTCAACGGCGCCGCCGCCGACAGCTTGCGGTAACCCCGTTTATGCAACCCAGCCCCACTGGTATCGATGGTCAAGGTGGCCATATCCTTGAGTAAAGCTACCTCAATGGTGTAGCGAGCTCCGGTTTCCTCAAACCAGGACCGCTTATATTTTTCCTTCATCTTCTCCACCACAGCCTTTTTCACAATGGCCTGGCAGTCAGGAACACTGTATAACTGGGACTTTATCGACTTACCCTCCACAGGAAAGTTGGCATCCACCGGCAGCCAATCAGTCCAGGGCAGGGCTTTGGTCTTCTCGAATAGTTCCTCAAAGGAAGTGGCTTTAAACTCGCCTACCTTGAGCAAAACCCTTTCTGCAGTACGCAGCCAGAGATTGGTCCGACAGATAGCAGCCTCATCTGCAAAGAAGGTCACTTTCCCGTCTTCAACCATCACATCCTCATAACCCAGTTGCCGTACCTCCCGGGCCACCACAGCCTCCAAGCCAAAAGCGGCTGTGGCTATCAATTGAATCTTCGCCATTTTTTATCTCCCTTGCATAAGTTTTTGTCAATAAGTATTATTGTACCAAACCGCTGCGCGGTAGCTCAACGGTTTTTTGAATTTAATTTTACTTTTCTGCTTTTATCCTAACCTTACCTTCATTGTTGCATGTACAATAGTTACATCAACTTTGAAAGGTGGAAT
>JAJZSN010000089.1 GCA_021849745.1 Bacillota bacterium
AGACGATCTCATGCCATGGTCACAAAAGCTACCGGATAGCTGCCTGCCGGTAACAAGGCAGAAAAGGGATTAGTGTCCCTTTTTTTGCTGTCAAGGTGTGCAATATTTGACGCTTACCTTTTCCGTACCGGTTTGGGGTATGGTTCAATAAGTTTCCCTATTAAACCGCGCCTTTTTCCAGTTCCCTTTACCTTCAACTTTTTGGTTTTGCGGCTAGATAGTAAACCCGTTCAGTACTCGGCCCAGGAGGATTAAAGGTCAATTCCGCAAAGGAATCCAGAAACTCCAGACCCGCCTTCTCAATCATTTCAACGATCTCATCCGACCCATAACCCTTTTCGGTATGCTCCTCGGTGAACCGCCTGTAAAGTCCGTTATCCTCCCGGACGAAAAAAGTCACATCCATCTGGCAAATCCCCTTCTCCGAGAGGTAATTATTCTCCCATATATAAGCCACATCTTCACCCAGCAAGGTGAAGGTACTATCACCGAAAACCTCCGCCAGCTTGTAGGGGGTATTAAGGTCAAAGATGAAAAGCCCTCCCGGATTCAGGAGGTTGGCGGCCCGGCAAAAAACTTCGGCCAATTCCGAAGCCTCGGTAATGTAATTCAGGCTGTCACACATGGAGAGAATGGTATCAAAACTACCCGGCAAGGCCAGTTGACGCATATCCTGTTGAACGAAAGAGACCTTTAGCCCCTGTTCAAAGGCCTTTTGGTCGGCCACCGCCAGCATGTCAGGGGATAGGTCCACCGCAACCACATCCAAACCCCGCTGGGCCAGAGGTAAGGAAACGTTACCCGTGCCGCAGCCCAAATCCAGAACCCGCCGGGGTTTTACCCCATACCTTTGGTAAAGCTCAAAGATATACTCGACCCATTGCCCATATGGAATATCCTGCATCAACCGGTCGTAAACATAAGCAAAATTGGCATACATCATGGTGGTAAAGTTCCTCCCACCCCCGGGATTTATTCTCCCTTTTGGGGCCTTCCCTTTAGATAAGTCCAGCCTTTGTCTTGCTCCACCTGACCCTCTTTCAGCAATTTACCCAAAGCCCGCTTAAAGGCTGATTTGCTTAAGCCAAACTTGTCCAAAATCACCTCAGGAGCGGTTTCGTCGGAATAGGGCATAACCCCGTCCCGTTGGCGGAGGAATTCCAGAATGCGTTCAGCATCAGTGATACGCCCCACCTCTTTTAAGGGCCGCATAGACATATTAAACCGACCGTCATCCCTGACAAAGGTAACCCGACCACTGACCCGCTGGCCAGGTTGAGGTTCTCCTATCATATCTACCTTGGGAATATGACCGATGTATTTCTCAGGGGTCACTACAAAGGCGCCGAAAGGGGTTAAGTTATAAACCATTCCCGTAACGGTATCACCTCTTTTTAGATCTTCAGCCGGTTTACTGTCAGGCAGAAAGACATTTTCCAACTTCATGGTGGCAGTCAGACGACCCTTTTTATCCAGGTAAAAACCTACCAAAACCTCTTCATACTTCTTTAGCCTACCTTTAATATTTTTCAAAGGTAGCAGGACCCTGTTACCGTCCTCATCTTCCAGCCACAGACCCATCTGGTGCTCACCGGCTACCTGCATTTTAACAATCTGTCCCGGTTCCAGCTTATTCATAATTCACAACCTGGGCATCGCCCCATAACCTTTCAAGGTTATAATAAGCCCGGTCTTCCTGCTGGAAGACATGAACCACCACATCGCCATAATCAAGTAG
Source organism: Bacillota bacterium (assembly GCA_021849745.1). Lineage (GTDB taxonomy): Bacteria > Bacillota > Carboxydocellales > JAJZSN01 > JAJZSN01. The sequence goes on from JAJZSN010000089.1 coordinate 1,739, forward strand.
AATCCAGCGGCCTTCCCTGACGCCCTCGCGGCGCAAAGGTTTAATCCCGGCTTCTGTTAATTTTTCTTCCACGTGATCGGCAATGGCTTTAACCTGAGTGGAAGAATTACCTGTACTTAGGACGAAATAATCCGCTACTGTAGAAATTTGGGTGATATCCAGGATGAGGACATCCAGTCCTTTTTTATCTTCGGCAGCCTGGGCCGCCTCTCGCGCCAATTCCATTGGATCAATAACCAAATGATTACCCCCTTAAATGTAATCTATTATGTAAATTAGTTTATCTATCCAAACCCATTATATTCACTTAGGATTTACCATTGCTCCTGTGGTGAACGGCCAGCCATAAAGCGTTACGGGCCTCTATGGCCGCAGGGTGCAGATACCCCTGGCGGTGCACGACATAAGCAATAGTGCTGTCAAAACCGGCCAGAACAGCCTTATCGAGATCTTCTTCAGCCAGCTTACGAAGTTTGTCCACTCCGGGAAAAACCCGGCCTGGTTCAATCATATCAGCCAGGAAAATAATCTTGTCGAGCAAGGACATGGAGCGATGCCCCACGGTATGTCTTTCAATGGCTTGGAGTACATTCCGGCTGTTAACTCCGTATACTTCTGAAGCCAGCCTGGCCCCCACCTGACCGTGAAGGATGTCAGGAATAACTTTATCCTCTTCGGTTAGGGGGATCCCGTAATGATATATTAATTCCATCAAGGCTTCGCCTTTAATTCCCCTGGCACAGTCGTGAAGCAAAGCAGCTAGCCGGGCTTCGCCCAAATCGGCGCCGTAGCGACGGGCTAACTCCAGGGCCTCTTCAACCACGCCAAGGGTATGCCGAAAACGCTCCGGCTTCAATGTTTTTCTCAGTTTATCCTCTATGACCGCCCAGTCCATAAATTACCTCCCAGGTTTCTTAACGGTATTATACACCATTGGCAGCCAAAAAGAAAACTCCTTTGCCCTAAGGCAAAGGAGAGCTATGTTTGTAAATCTTAAGCTTCTCTGGGCTTGGCTTCGTTGACGGTAAGAGGGCGTCCGTTAAAATCTGCCCCGTTCATAACTTCAATCATCCTGTCAGCATCGGCATCACTAACCTCCACAAAACCGAAACCCCGGGATCGGCCTGTCTCTTTATCAGTAATTATCCGGCTACTTACGACTTCTCCATGGGCTGCAAAAGCCTCTGTCAAATCCTCCGGCTTTGTACCCCAGGGAAGGTTACCCACATATAAAGTGCGAACCATGGACAAAATCACCTCACAAGTTGAATTGGTTACTGGATTAATGGTATTATGTGCAAATTGCACGGTAATATGCAGGCTCTGCGGTTTTGTATACAATAACCAAAAGAGGAAACTTTATTAAAGATATAACTTGTTTTTAATAATATAACTTTCAACCAGTTCAGGCAGCAGGTATTTAATGGGCCGCCCTTTTCTGACCCGATTTCTGATATCGGTGGACGAAATAGCTAAAGCGGGAACTTCCATGGTCTTGATGCGCTCCAATTGATGGGACAATAATACCGACAACCGTTGGTGCATCTCCCACAGTTGATACCCAGGTCTGGTGGCAGCAATAAAATAGCACAACTCCAACAAATCTTCAACTTTCCTCCAGGTCAATATTTCCCGGATAGCATCTACCCCGGTGATAAAATATACCTCTGCTTCACCATGGTATTGATCCAAAAAATATTTTATGGTATCCACCGTATAAGACGGACCCACCCTATCTATCTCCACCTTGCTGACCTCAAAGTTGGGATTGGAGGTCACCGCCAATGCCGTCATAAAATAACGGTGTTCCGCCCCGGTAACCGGAGAGCCAGCTTTATGGGGTGGATGCCCGGAAGGCACAAAGATTACCTTATCCAGTTGAAATTCATACCGAGCCGCCTCAGCAGTGACCATATGCCCATAATGAACCGGGTCAAAAGTCCCTCCCATCAGCCCAATTTTAATCTTACTCATAAAGTATTACCCCCCCTTATCTCAGGGTTTTTACTGACGACTGACGACTCTATCTCACCTGTCCATCCCCATGTATCACATACTTAATTGTGGTCAATTCCTTCAAACCCATGGGGCCCCGGGCATGGAGCTTCTGGGTGCTGATACCGATTTCCGCCCCGAAACCGAACTCAAAGCCGTCAGTAAAACGGGTGGAAGCATTGACATAAACGGCAGCGGCATCCACCTGCTGTACAAAGCGGCGGGATTTGAAGTAATCGGCGGTCAAAATGGCTTCCGAGTGCTTGCTGGAGTATTTCCGGATATGAGCCAGGGCCTCATCCAAACCGGGCACCACCTTGACGGCCATAATAAGGTCAAGGAATTCGGCGTAATAATCCTCTTCGGTGGCAGGAATTACATTACCGGCTGCCTGCTGAGTTTTATCACAACCCCGAATTTCCACGCCCCTTTCCTGGAGGTTGGCAACCAGTCCTGGCAACCATGTTTCAGCTAAGTCTTGATGAACCAGCAGGGTCTCCATGGCATTACAAACACCGGGCCGCTGGCACTTGGCGTTAATGACAATCTCAGTGGCCTTATCCAGGTCGGCGTCATTTTCTACATAGACATGACAATTCCCAATCCCGGTTTCAATGACTGGAACGGTTGCGTTCTTGACCACTGTCTGGATCAAACCCGCTCCTCCCCTGGGGATGAGGACATCGAGGTATTCATTGAGTTTGAGCATAATATTAACCGCTTCCCGGTCGGTGGTTTCGATTAACTGGATGGAACCCTCGGGCAGACCTGCCTCCACAGCGGCGGCAGCAATGATATCAGTGACGGTTTTATTTGAATTAATGGCTTCCGAACCACCTCGGAGCAAAACGGCATTTCCTGTCTTGATACATAATCCGGCGGCGTCCACAGTGACATTGGGCCGGGCTTCATAGATGATGCCCACCACGCCCAGAGGGACTCGTACCTGAGCGATCTGCAAGCCATTGGGCCTGGTCCACATTTCTACCCCTTCACCTATGACGTCAGGCAGGGCCGCCACCGCCCGCAACCCTTCAGCCATATCGGCGATACGCTGAGGATTTAACATTAGACGATCAAGGAGGGCCTTGGATAGGCCTTTTTCCCGTCCGGCCTCCATATCCTTGTCATTGGCGACAATAATCCTGTCCTGGTTGGCCAGCAAGGCATCGGCCATGGCTAACAGGGCTTTATTTTTGACAACGGTGGACAGTGTCCCCAGTGTATAAGCAGCTTCCTTGGCCAAACGGCCTTTGGTCATCACTTCTTCCCTTACCATTTGGTATCCCCCCTAAACATTAAGCACCAGGTTGTCCCGGTGAATAACCTCATCATAATCCTTGTAACCCAGAACTTCCATAATATCCTTGGTTTTGACCCCTTTAATCCGGGCAATCTCTTCAGCATCGTAATTAACTATACCCCGGGCGATTTCAACCCCGTCGGGGCCATAGACGCTGACGGCATTGCCGGTTTCAAAATCACCCTCCACCCCGGTAATGCCGGTAGGCAGTAAGCTTTTGCCGTTTTTCAAGAGGGCCTTGGCGGCCCCAGCATCAATATGAAGGCAGCCCATCACCGTGGAGTTAAAGGCAATCCAGCGTTTCTTACTCTGGAGGCGGTTCTCCCTGGGCAGGAACAAGGTGCCAATATCCTTGCCGGCAGCAGCATCTCTAATGCTTCCTTCTCTAGAACCGTTGGCAATTATCATGGCCACCCCGGAACTCATGGCAATTCTGGCCGCCTGAATCTTGGTTATCATTCCGCCCGTTCCAAGGTTACTGCCTGCTCCCCCAGCCAGTTTCTCTACCTCCGGAGTAATCTCCTCTACTAGAGGGATTAGCTTTGCTTCTTTATCCTCCCTGGGGTTGCCGGTATATAACCCTTCAATATCAGAAAGGAGAATGAGCAAATCGGCATCCACCAGGCTGGCCACCATGGCGGAAAGGGTATCATTATCTCCTACCCGTATCTCTTCAATTGCTACGGTATCATTTTCGTTAATAATGGGGATGACACCGTAATCCAGTAAAGTTAGCAAGGCATTGCGGGCATTAAGAAACCTCCGCCGCTCGGCCATATCCTCCCTGGTCAGCAAGACCTGGGCCACCACCGGTCCGTATTCGGCAAACATCTTTTCATACATATGAACCAATATACCCTGGCCCACTGCGGCTGTGGCCTGTTTCTCCGGGATGGTTTTAGGTCGCTGTTTCAAACCCAGTTTACCCATCCCGGCCCCTACGGCCCCGGAAGTAACCAGCACCACTTCCTTGCCTTGGTGGTGCAAGTCAGCCAACTGTCTAACCAACCCCTCCATCCGGGCTAGGTTTAGTTTCCCCGACCCGTGGGTAATGGTACTGGAGCCTACTTTTACTACTATTCGTTTGACTTCGCTTAGTTTGTCTCTCTCTCCCATAAGTACACCTCTATTGCCTCTTTGTGGCGGGAGGTTGGGGGTTTTTCTTCCGCAACTTTTCAGGCTTCAAGCGAGCTACCATTATTGTTCTTTTCCGTCTTAAATGAGAGGTGACTGCACCTTTACGCCCTTACAGGGTAATGTCTCGGCATCCGACGGGCTGTCTCTCGCACGCTTATGAAAAGTTACTCCAGAAAAACCCCCAACCTATGCATGTTTAGCTTGTGCCTTAATAGTTAGTCGCTTATAGGCTCATAGCTCGTAGCCTATGGCTTTTGCTAGCTGATAGCTGATAGCTGACAGCTGCTAAGGTAATTCAATCTGAGGCTTTTTCGACTTGCGGTAGAAGAGGATGTTGCTGCCGATTTGCTGGGCTACTTCAGCCTTGGTGGCTTGAGCCAGGGTTTCGGCTACCTCTTCCCGTTCTTCCAGACAGTTGCGCAGGACCCGGACTTTCACCACTTCACGGGCCTCCAGGGCCTCATCCAGTTGTTGAATCAGATTGGGGCCTACCCCACCTTTACCTACCTGAACGATGGGATCGATGGTACTACCTATGGCCCGTAAGAATCTTTTTTGTTTTCCTGTTAACATAATTATCGGTAAACCCGCCTTTGCGGGTTCCTGCCTCCTCTATTTTGTGAGTTAAAGTATATTATACCATACTTTCCAGAGAGACAAAAGTTGAAAAACCAGTGTAAAAAAACCTAGAATAATAGACGATTTCGTATAAAAGGCAACCACGGGGGGCACGGAGAGCATAGAAAAAAAAGATTGCCCACAAAACCAAACAGCGCTTATCTACACGCTAACTTAAAAAACTCTGCTTAGAATCAAACTGCTTTCTAACCAGAGTTTTTTAAATTACTCAACAAAATCAAACTCCAAATCCCTAATCCTCACCGTATCACCATTCTTCGCTCCCTGTTTCCGCAGAGCATCCTCAATACCCATTAACTTGATAATTCTCTGGAACCGCTTCACCGAATCCTCATTATTGAAGTCGGTCATGGCATAATGGCGTTCAATCTCATCACCCGCCACCACGAAGGCGCCGTCTTCCACATCAATGGAAAAGCGGGGCTTGTCGGCGGCCCGGGTAATCTTAATTTCTTCCTCGGCCACCGATTCCTCTTCAATGGTGGGGAGCAATTGAGCCACCCGGTAGACCATGGCCTCTAAGCCCTCCCCGGTGACAGCGGAAACAGGAAATATCTCGTACTCATCTCCCAAAGCTTCCTTCAGCCTGTTAAGGTTCTCCTCTGCCCCGGACAGGTCCATCTTATTGGCGGCAATCACCTGTTGCCGCCGGGCCAGCCTGGGGTTATACATTTCCAGCTCATTATTGATAACTCGAAAATCCTCCAAGGGATCGCGGCCCTCAGAGCCGGTAATGTCCAAAACGTGAACCAGCAACTTAGTCCGCTCGGTGTGCCGCAGGAACTCGTGGCCCAGACCGGCCCCGGTGTGGGCTCCTTCAATGAGTCCAGGAATATCGGCCATAACAAAACTATCCCCATCCCCTAACCGGACAACCCCCAGGTTAGGGACCAGGGTGGTAAAATGATAATCGGCAATCTTGGGTTTAGCCGCCGATACCTTGGAAATGATGGTTGATTTGCCTACATTGGGGAACCCGATGAGGCCCACGTCGGCAATCAATTTTAATTCCAGGACTAGCCACCGTTCTTCCCCCGGTTCACCTTTTTCCGCATGAGTAGGGGCCTTGTTCTGGTTAGAAGCAAAACGAGAATTACCCCGGCCGCCCCGGCCGCCTTTTACTATTACTGCCTCCTGCTCGGCTTCAACCAAATCGGCCAGCAGTTCACCGCTCTCGGCGTCCCTCACCACGGTTCCCATTGGAACCCTAATGCGCATGTTCTCAGCACCCCGCCCATGCATATTTTTGGGGCCCCCGTGTTCACCCCGGTCGGCTTTGTAATGGCGCTGGTAGCGAAAATCAACCAGAGTCCGCAGACCCTGGTCCACCACAAAAATAACATCTGCACCCCGGCCCCCGTCCCCACCGGCGGGGCCGCCTTCGGGTACATACTTTTCGCGGCGGAAGGCCACCATGCCATTACCGCCGTCGCCGCCTTTAACATAAATCTTAGCTTTATCGAAAAACATAGGCATCTCCTAATTCAGTCATCTCAAAGTTGTCATTTAAACCACTGTTTTTATTATAGACAAAACCGCAATAATTAACCGGGAATTAACCGAGTTCGACTAACCCTTAGGGATATTTATCACGATTTCTACTTCAATAGGGGAATTGGCCTTAAAGGTTATCTTACCCCCCTGTTTCCGGAAGGTACGATTTTCCAAGGCCACATATTTCTCAATCAAGTCATGTTCCTGGCCCGGAAACACGGTTCTTATAATATAACCGACTTCTCCGGGACTTAACTTCACTTGACAAAAGGGACTGTTAATTCCGCTTTTACTAGCTTGTTCCAAGGCTATACCTATCATTTTATAAACGGTGGCACCGAGGGATTCACCGGCTATCCCGGCGTACTCCAGCTCTGTCTCCATGGAGATATCCAGATTTACCCCGTAGTGAACAGCTTCATTTTTCAAAATAAGCAAGTTGATGGCCACCTCAGGAAGCCGCAATTTGGTAATCATCCCGGAATGATAGATTTCATGACTTACTTGCTGAATATAATCCCTGGCCTTTTCTGCCTTATCTAATTGTAGGTAACCTGAGATAACCTGCAGGTGGTTAAGAAAATCGTGCTTTTGAACCCTTAAAACTTCCATGAGTTCTTTCATATATAGTTACCACATCCTTGGAAACTTTTAGCTGTATTTCGACATTATCCTGAGTTTAACCTTTATACACTGATCCTTTGATCCGCTGTGCGCACCTTTTCATACTACATTCCGCTAAATTTTCCGCAAGAGTGGAAAATATAAATTCTTGTAGTAAAAAAAACCCCAGCCTAGGCGGCTGGAGTTCTGTCATTACACGGCTGCATATACGCTGACCTGCTTCTTGTCACGGCCTTTGCGTTCAAATTTGACATGTCCGTCAATTAAGGCAAACAGAGTGTCGTCCCCACCGATGGACACATTATTACCGGGGTGAATCTTGGTGCCACGCTGGCGAACCAGGATGTTACCGGCAGTTACAAACTGACCATCGGAACGCTTAACGCCAAGGCGTTTAGCTTCGGAATCCCGACCGTTTCTGGAACTACCAACCCCTTTTTTATGAGCGAAAAACTGAAGATTCAATTTAATCACGAGGCTCACCTCCTAAATATCATTAATCTTGCTTGAAACGAACATATTGAGGATACTCTCTGGCTATCTCCTCTAAACCCATGACCAGGGTTTCCAGCAAAGCGCTAACCTGACTTAACTTGAGGGTTTCTAACTCACGGGGTAAGATACACCGAATCAAACCGCCTGTTTCACCGACTTCCAAGGTTTCAGGTGTAACCTTAAGTACATCGGTAAGCCCGTTGGTGATGGTCAGAACCAAAACCGATACCGCACAGCACACCAAATCGTATTTTTCGCTGCGGTTACCACCCATGGCATGACCGGAAACTTGATAGCCGAAAATTCCTTTATCAGAACGAAAAATCTCAATCTCAATCATTTTTATCAACTCAACTACTTTTACCAAGCCTTAAGCTTCAATTTTCTCGACAACCACTTTGGTAAAGGGTTGACGATGGCCTTGCTTGCGGCGATAGTTCTTCTTGGACTTATACTTGAAAACGATAATCTTCTTACCTTTACCGTGCTCCAGCACTTTCAGAACCGCCTTGGCGCCCTCAACAACGGGAGTTCCTACCTTAACCTGTCCGTCCTTGGCAACTGCCAACACATCTTTGACTTCCAGGGTCTGGCCGGCTTCAACCTCCAGCTTCTCAACTCTGAGGACGTCACCTTCCTGCACCCGGTATTGTTTGCCACCGGTTTGGATGATAGCGTACATAATTACACCTCCTGCATCACAGACTCGCCAGGGAAAGGCCTTTGATTGTTAGTGGTCTTATAGGTTAGCTTGTAGCTTATAGCTTGTAGCTTGTAGTTTGAATGTCCTTCTCTTGAGCTATTGATAACCCTTAAGTAAGGCTTATAAACTACCAGCTATCAGCTACCAACTAACAGCTACCATGCCGCCTGTCCTGAGCGGTTTCGGCACGGCCTGCGGGCACGCCCGCACGCATAAGTACCTACAGTGAAATATTGTAACATAATTATGAGATATAGTCAATTAACAAAAATATAAAAACCGGACGACTTACTTCACTATTTTCGCCTTGGCATAAGTCCGGTGAACCCGGGTAACTTCCACGGTTACAGAATCTCCTATGTACGCCCCGGCGCCTTCAACATCCACTACAAAACCGTGAATCCTAGCGATACCGTCGTTAATATTGACTACGTGGGGTTCTTCTATTTTAACCTCTAGTATCTGCCCCGTCTTAATCGGAATTAAATCTTCCATTTCCGTCTTGGTCTGAATGGCCCGGAGGTTAATGGCTTCAATATGTTGCGATTCCGAACCCCGTATGTATATGGTCTTCCTGGTCTTAGCCTCCAGTTCCCTTAGATTCACACCGCCGCTGCCTATGAGGAGAGATGCCACCGATGGATGTACTTCTACCATAATGGCTTCTGCCATGGTGCGCTGGGCCATTTCATAGATACGGTTTTTTACCTGAATACTAATGGTCTCTTCAGAAAATACCTTTCCTTTTCCATCACAGTAAGGACAGGTTTTTTGTAATACATTTTCAATACCCTGACGTACCTTTTTACGGGTCATTTCCACTAATCCCAATTGGGTAATGCCCAGAATGTTGGTCTTGGTTTTATCTTTTTTGAGCTCTTCTTCAAGGGCCGCCAAAACCTTCTGCTGGTCTTCCTCTTCGGCCATGTCAATGAAATCGATGATAATAATCCCGCCGATGTTGCGCAGGCGTAGTTGACGAGCAATTTCCACCGCAGCATCCAAATTGGTATGCAGTACGGTATCAGCCAGATTACTGGTTCCCACAAACTTACCTGTATTAACATCGATGGCGGTTAGCGCCTCAGTTTGATCAATTACGATGTAACCGCCGCATTTCAACCAGACCTTACGCTTAAGAATCTGGTCCAGTTCAAGTTCCAGGTCGTATTCTTCAAAAACATTCCTGCCTTCGCATAAGCGGACCTTGGCTTTCAAGGGCGGCGCAATCAAGTCCAGAAGTTCCAGCACCTTTTCATAGTCATAACGGGAATCGATAACCAACCGGTCGATGTCTTCAGTAAACAAATCCCGCAAGATGCGTTGAATCAGTTCCAGGTCTTTGTGTATGATGTCGGGGACCGGCCCGTGGGCGGCCCTGTTCTGAATCTTTTTCCACAGCTTGGTTAACAGGTGCATATCCTGCCTGAAATCCTCTTCGGTAGTCCCTTCCGCCACCGTGCGGACAATAACCCCCATCCCTTGGGGTTTAAGTTTTTCAGACATGGTTCGGAGCCGTTCCCGTTCCCCTTCGTCCTCTATACGCCGGGAAATACCCACATAATCCACCGTGGGCATAAGCACCAAAAAACGACCAGGTAAGGTGATATGGGTGGTCACCCGTGGCCCCTTAGTACCAATAGGTTCCTTTATAATCTGAACCATGATATCCTGGCCACTTTTAACAACATCATTGATGGTCAACCTGGGCAGATTAACCTCTTCTTCACCATGCTCGCCATGGACTCTGTTAGGAACGGCTTCTTCCACATAAAGAAAAGCGTTCTTCTCCAGGCCAATATCCACAAAGGCCGCCTGCATACCCGGTAGAACATTTTCTACTTTCCCTTTATAGATATTCCCTACCAGACGCTGGTTTAGGGATCTTTCAATATAAAGTTCCACCAATATCTTATCTTCCAGTACTCCAACTTTGGTTTCTTCTTCTGTCACATTAACGATTATTTCTTTCAGCATTCCCCTCAACTCCTATAACCCGGAGGTCGCCGGGTGGTCATTCCATAGGTGACAGAACTTTATTGTCTTTAAAAATATATAACCTCTTGCGATGAATTTTAACCCCCTGGGGGTCAATGGGGAGGTTTTGGTATTTCACCAGGGCCGCTATCACTTCCTCCGGCCTGATGTTCTTTTCGCTTCCGGCCATAACGGACATTTCTAACCTGACCGTATCATTTTCTAAGCCACCCGACAGGTTCAGAATACCGGGCCGCAGGTCTACTTCTTTGGCCCCCTTCTTGGACCATTTCTCGATGACTGCTTCATCCCTTTGTAGGAATTCCAAAATGACCTGTTCCATTTGGGCTTGGCTCCACGAGCCGGTTATTTTCCCGGTGACCAGATAGTCGGCCCTATTAAGAACAGCCATAAGGGCCGGGGCCTCTTGGGAGACTTCCGCCGCCTTGGAAATTCTAAACCCTGGCGGCAGGCTGGCATTGAGGGCTTTCATAACTTCTCCTGCTGCCACCGCCCTGCTTAACTCAATATCCACATACTCCCCGTCACTGGTTACCCCTACAGCCAGAGCCGACCCAAAGGAAAGCTTCGGGTGTGGGTTAAAACCTTCCGAAAAAGCGATGGGCAGAGCGGCCCGTCGGATGGCCCGTTCAAAGGTTTTCATGGTATCCAGGTGGGAGACAAACCGCACTCCATCACCCTTGGCAAACTCCATTCTAATACGGGTCATGGCCTGCCCCCCTTTGCAGATGAACTTCCACATCCAGGTCAGGGCACAAGGCGCAGCCCTGGCAGCCATGGAAACGGCAGTCACCGGTACCCGCTTCGGCTAGGGCCTGACGGTGTTCCCTGATAAGGTATTCCTTGCTCACCCCTGAACTGAGATGATCCCAGGGCAGGATTTCCTCATGGACAAAAGCCCTGTTGGCATAAGAGCGAGGGTCAATCCCCACTTGCCGAAAAGCCTCAAGCCAGGTTTCAAATTTAAAGTGCTCGGTCCAGCCGTCAAACTTGCAGCCCAGCTGCCAGGCCTTTTCCAGGGCCGCCGCCAGCCTCCTGTCACCCCGGGCAAAAACTCCTTCGATATAGCTTAAATTAGCATCATGCCAGTTAAAGGTTATCTTCCGGTTACGAATCCGTTCCTTAAGATAATTCTGTTTAGCCTTCAATTCCTCAAGGGCAGCCTGGGGTTCCCATTGAAATGGCGTGTGAGCCTTGGGCACAAAGGACGAAGC
>JAJZSN010000090.1 GCA_021849745.1 Bacillota bacterium
GTGCTTACAAATATTCCTTTATATTCAACACATATCCAAATAGAGATTGTTAAAGAAAATGAAATTGTGAGAATGAGCGAGTATTAGCAAGAAAATCTTTAATTTATAGAGGGAGGTAAATACTATGAGTGAAAACCAGATTAACGAAAAAGTTCTGGAAGCTGTGAGTCAAGCTGCTGAAGAGGGGAAAATTTCCTGTGGCAAAGCAGAGCAGTTGGCTGAAGAATTAGGGGTTAAGCGTTTGGTTATTGGGCAGGCTTGTGATCAGTTGAAGATTAAGATTAAAGGATGTCAGTTGGGATGTTTTTAGCTGTCAGCTTGGGGATTGTTTTTGGGGTATTTATTGGTAATATTTAAGGCAAAATAGGTTAAAAGAGGCTGTTTTCGAACAGCCTCTAAAAAGATTCTAGGAGGGCCGTTGTGGCGGAAATTTTGAAGTTAGTCACTGTTGAAGAGGCTTTTCGGGCCTTTTTGCCACAGGTTAATAAAGATTTGCAGGGGACGGAAGTTGTTGACCTGTCGGTGGCTCTAAATAGAGTGCTGGCGGAGGATATAGTTTCCGGGGTGGATGTTCCCGGTTTTCACCGGTCAACGGTGGATGGAATTGCGGTGATGGCCAGAGATACTTTTGGGGCCTCAGAGAGCTTGCCTGCGTTGGTAGATATTGCCGGGGAAGTTTTTATGGGCCAAGATGCCGGGATTCAACTGGCCCCAGGTATAGGGGTAAAGATTCCAACCGGTGGTATGCTGCCTGTCAATGCCGATGCTGTAGTTATGATTGAGTACGTGGAAGCCTTTGATGACCGGACTGTGGGGATTAATCGGCCGGTGGCCCCCGGAGAAAATATGGTTAGGGCTGGGGAAGATGTGGCTGTGGGACAGCATGTGCTGAACCGGGGCCATCGCCTGCGGCCCCAGGATATCGGGGCTTTGGCCGGCATCGGTATTACCGAGGTGAAGGTCTTTGAGGTGGTCAGGGTGGGAATTATTTCCACCGGGGATGAAGTGGTGGATCCGGCAAAGGAACCAGGGCCGGGGCAGGTGCGGGATATCAATTCCTACGCTTTGGCGGCCCAGGTTGAGGAAATAGGCGGCCAGGTCACACGGTATGGAATCATTCCGGATACTTTTGAAGATTTGTATCAGGTAACGGCCAGGGCCTTGCAGGAAAACCACCTGGTTGTACTTTCCGGCGGCAGTTCCGTCGGAACCAGGGATAACAGCGCCAAGGTGATTAATGAATTGGGTTCACCTGGAGTGGTAGTCCATGGGGTATCCATTCGTCCGGGGAAGCCTACCATTCTGGGTATAGTAAATGGTCAACCCCTTTTTGGTTTACCCGGCCATCCAGCGTCTGCCATGGTAATCTTTGATATTTTTGTCAAGCCTGTCATCCAGGCTTTGCAAGGGTTGTCCCCTGATTCCCGACAGCCGGTAATCAGGGCCAGACTGTCCCGCAACATGGCTTCCGGCAGCGGCCGGGAGGATCATGTCAGGGTGGCCCTGGTGGAACGGGACGGGGAGTTGTGGGCCGAGCCTATTCTGGGGAAATCGGGCCTGATTACCACCATGGTCCAGGCCAACGGCGTTTTCCGCATCCCCCTTCATAAAGAGGGTGTACAGGCAGGGGAGATTGTTGAAGTGAGAATTTTTTAGAGGTTCGTAGTTCGTAGTTCATAGTTTAGGTTCATAGTTCATAGTTCATAGTTCGTAGTTCGTAGTTTATGGTTTATGGGTAAGGATTAATGGTTTGCATTTTCGTAGTTGGAGTTCAAGATTTGACCTGAAAGTAATGAAGGATATTGTTTTAACTATGAACTACGAACTACGAACTATGAACTATCCTATCTATGAACTAACCAGAAACGAGGTCAACATATGAAAACTCGCAATGTCTATCTGGACAACATGCCTCTTGAGGAGGCTTTGGGAATATATGAGGAAAAACTCAGGGCGGCGGGGGCTTGGCGTCAGCTGCCGGGGGAGTTTATTCCGGTAGATGAAGCCAGGGGGAGGGTCACTGCGGAAGCGGTGTTCGCCCGGATCTCTTCACCCCATTATCATGCTTCGGCCATGGATGGTTTTGCGGTTCGGGCCAAGGATACCTTTGGGGCCAGTGAGACCAACCCTTTGCGGCTGAAGGTGAAGGAGAAGGCTTTTCCGGTGGATACCGGGGATCCTTTGCCTGAGGGTTGTGATGCAGTGATTATGATTGAGAATGTGGCCCCGGTAGGGGATGAGATAGAGATTATTGCTGCCGCTGCCCCTTGGCAGCATATAAGGGCCATCGGGGAAGACCTGGTGGCAACGGAGATGATTGTACCTGCCAATCATCGGCTGGGTCCCTACGACCTGGGGGCCTTGCTGGCCGGTGGGATAACCCAAGTGGCGGTGCGGCGTTGGCCCAAAGTAGTGGTTATCCCCACCGGAACCGAATTGGTTCAACCCGGAAGTGAGCTGAAACCTGGGGATATTGTGGAGTATAACTCCAGGGTACTGGGTGGTTTGGCTGAGGAATGGGGCGCCAAGGTCAAAAGATATGACATTGTAGCCGATGATTATGACCGGATTAAGAAGACTTTACTGGCGGCCTTGGCTGAGGCCGACCTGGTGATGATTAATGCCGGCTCTTCAGCAGGGTCCGAGGATTTTACATCTGCCATCATCAGCGAACTGGGAGAAGTAGTCTGTCATGGGGTGGCCATTAAACCGGCAAAACCAACTATTTTGGGGATTGCTCAAGGAAAGCCGGTGATTGGGGTTCCTGGGTATCCGGTGTCGGCGGCCCTGGCCTGCGAGTTGTTTGTCAAACCGGTACTGGGGGCGATGCAGGGGTTGGTTTTACTGGCCCGGCATACCATGGCCGCCCTTTTGTCCCGCAAGGTAATGTCCCCTCCGGGAGGGGAGGAGTTCATGCGGGTCAAACTGGGCCGTGTGGGGGGGGAAGTTATCGCCACTCCCATGTCCCGGGGCGCTGGGCTGATTACTTCCCTGGTGCGGGCTGATGGTTTGGTGCGGATACCCCGCCTGGTGGAGGGAATTGAGGCCGGTCAGGAGGTTGAAGTAGAGTTATTCCGGCATTCCCAGGAGATTGCCAACACCACAATGGTCATAGGTAGTCATGATATAACCCTGGATATTTTGGCTAACCGGCTGCGGTTAAAACATCCGGAACGCAGTATGGCTTCCGCCCATGTAGGCAGTTTGGGCGGATTGATGGCCCTGCGCCGGGGCGAAGCCCATCTGGCCGGGATTCACCTCTTAGACGAGGCAACCGGGGAATATAACGTGCCTTATCTCAACCGGATGCTGGGCAACCGCCCGGTGGTACTGGTCAATCTTGTGCTAAGGGAACAGGGATTGCTGGTCCCCAAGGGTAATCCCAAAGGGATTGGTGGAATTACCGACCTGGTTGGAAAAGGTATCAAGTATATCAACCGCCAGCGAGGGGCTGGGACCAGGCTGCTCTTAGATTACCAACTTGGCCAATTGGGCCTCAGCCAGGAAGAAATCGAAGGTTATGACCGGGAGGAATTTACCCACATGGCGGTGGCTGCGGCGGTGGCCAGCGGTTCGGCTGATACAGGGCTGGGTATTTATGCGGCGGCCCAGGCCCTAGGACTGGATTTCATCCCGGTGGCTCAGGAACGCTATGACCTAGCCATCCCGGGAGAGTTTTGGGATACCCCCCATATCCGGGACGTACTTGCTATTCTGGCTGATGACGATTTCAAGCAGGAAGTATTGGCCCTGGGGGGTTACGATGTAAGCCGGATGGGGGAAGTTATTTTTAGCTCGTAGTTCGTAGTTCATAGCTCTTAGTTGGTTTGAAAGCTATTCTTATAAGTATTGTTTATAGACTTGTAAGATTAGCCTAGGATTATCAACTACGAACTACGAACTACGAACTATGAACCATGAACTATAACGGGGTGAAAACAATGCAAGATTTATTCCAACGGGAGATTAACTATCTGCGTATTTCTATTACCGATCGCTGCAATTTGCGGTGTATTTATTGCATGCCCCAGGAAGGGGTACCTCTGACTAATAGTATCTTAAGGTTTGAGGAATTCGAGAAGATTGTCCGCAGTGCTGTTGGTATCGGGATTAGAAAAGTACGTCTTACCGGAGGGGAGCCTCTGGTGCGAAAAGGGGTCATTGAATTCATCAGCCGGTTGGCCGCCATTCCGGAGATTGATGACCTGGCTCTGACCACCAACGGAATTCTCCTGGCTGATAAGGCCAAGGCCCTGAAGGAAGCCGGACTCACAAGGGTGAACCTTAGTCTTGATACCTTAAGGGGTGACCGGTTTGCCGAAATCACCCGGGGTGGTAAGCTGGCGGAGGTACTTTTAGGAATAAAAGAGGCTTTTGTTGTCGGTCTTGAGCCTGTTAAAGTCAATATGGTTGTCATGAAAGGGTTCAACGATGATGAGGTTCTTGATTTCGCTGGGATGACCAGGGAGTTTCCCATTCATATCCGTTTTATTGAATTAATGCCCATCGGGGAAAGTGATAACTGGTGTAAGGACAGGCATATTCCGGTTAAAGAAATAAAAAAGATGCTGGATCCTTTAGGTAAGTTGGAACGGGCCAAAATTGGGGCCGGTAACGGACCGGCCAGATATTTCCGTCTCCCCGGCGCTCCTGGAACCATCGGCTTCATCAGCGCCATCAGCAGCCATTTCTGTGACTCCTGCAACCGCCTGCGCCTCACTTCCGAGGGCCAATTGAGGCTGTGCCTCCACAGTAAAACAGAAGTGGACTTAAAGACCCCCCTGCGCCAGGGCGCTTCCGAAGAGGAATTGGCCCACATCATCGCCGAAGCGATTAAAGATAAGCCCAGGAAGCACACCATGGCCGACGAGGGCTGGGCTGATAACCAAAGGATGATGTCGCAGATAGGGGGGTAAAAAAGCAGTCGTCAGCTATCAGTCGTCAGTCGTCAGCCCTCGTGAAGGACAGGGGTGAGGGTTTTTCTTAGAGCAAGCTGAAAGCTGATAGCTTATATCTTACATGCATAGGTTGGGGGATTTTATGGAGTAAAATCCCCCAACCTCCCACCACAAAAAGGAGGCATAGCCTATGAGCCTAACTCATTTCGACGAATCCGGCCGAGCCCGGATGGTAGATGTAAGCGGTAAAGATGATACAGCCAGGGAGGCCATCGCCCAGGCTGAAATAAGGATGAAAAAGGAAACCCTGCAGCTTATCAAGGAGGGCCGCCTGGCTAAGGGAGATGTCTTGGGGGTGGCCCAGGTGGGCGGTATCATGGGGGTCAAACAGACCGGTAACCTTATTCCCATGTGCCATCCCTTACTTATCACTGGAACTAACCTGGATTTTCGCATTGATGAAGAGAACTCCAGGGTGCTAGTGGAATCCAGGGTGCGCACCACGGGTAAGACCGGGGTGGAAATGGAGGCCTTGACCGGGGTAACGGTGGCGGCCCTAACCATTTATGATATGTGTAAAGCGGTAGATAAGGACATGGTGATAGGCAACATCCGCCTCATCGAAAAAATCGGCGGTAAAAGCGGTCTATACCAGCGGGAGGGTGAAAACAAGTGGTAGTTAAACAAACAGGACGAATTGTGGCCGTTTGTACCAGTGAAAAAAAGGGTGAACGTAAAAAGAATATAGGTGAAGGTCAATTGGTTGCTGATTTTGGTTTGGCCGGGGATGGACACGGCGGGCCTTGGCACCGGCAGGTAAGCCTGTTGGCCCTGGAAAGCATTGAAAAAATGCGGGGGATGGGTCTGGATGTAAATCCGGGGGATTTTGCTGAGAACATCACCACCGAGGGCTTGGTTTTGCCTGAGCTGCCTTTGGGAACAAAAATCAAGATTGGCACCCAAGCCAAGGGAGAAGTTACCCAAATCGGGAAGGAATGTCATACCCGGTGTGCTATTTATTATCAGGCCGGGGACTGCGTAATGCCTAAAGAAGGGATTTTCATCAAAGTCCTGGAGGGCGGCCCGGTCAAAGTGGGTGACGAAATCGAGGTGTTGGCAAATGATTAAGATTGGTATCATTACGGCCAGTGACAAGGGTTCCAAGGGTGAAAGGGTTGACCAGAGCGGGGCTGTAATTCGGGAAATAGTGGAGCAAATTAACGGCGAGGTCATCTTATATGAAATTCTCCCCGACGAACAGGAGGCCATTGCCAAGGCACTGATTCGGTTTGCGGACCAGGAACAACTGGATTTGATCCTCACCACCGGCGGTACCGGTTTGGGACCACGGGATGTAACCCCTGATGCAACTTTACAAGTGATTGACAAGGTGGTACCGGGTATCGCCGAGGTGATGCGCATGGAAAGCCTCAAAAAGACCAACCGGGCCATGCTATCCAGGGCTGTTGCCGGTATCCGCAAGAAAAGTCTCATTATTAACCTACCGGGTAGTCCCAAAGCGGTACGGGAGTGTTTGGAGGTTGTTTTGCCCGCACTTCCTCATGGCATCGAGATTCTTAAAGGTGAAGCCGGGGAGTGTGCAAGGGAATAAATTAGTCGTCAGTCTTCAGTCTTCAGTCGTCAGTTGCATGATTTTTTTGGGGGAAAAATTAAAAAACTTGAATAAAAATTGGGTTGAGTGGAAAAAGATATTAGGGTGAAAGGGTATATTTACTAACTCTATATCACGTAAGAAGTAAATAGAAAGAGAAAAAATTAGAAATAGCCGCCTCTGGGGAAAAAAATTTTGGTTTTTTGCCTTAAATTATGTTAAAAAGGGGTTGCATTGGTTTTTCTCTTTCTATATTATATTAACTAGGTATTAGCACTCATATTGAGTGAGTGCTAACAATAAAAAATAAAAGGAGGGTTAATCAATGATTAAACCTATCGGTGAGAGAGTTGTCATCAAAGCTCTGCCTGGCGAAGAGAAAACTGCCAGCGGAATCGTACTGCCTGATACTGTGAAGGAAAAGCCACAGGAAGGTGAAGTTGTTGCTGTTGGTAACGGCAGGCTGCTTGACAACGGCCAGAGAGCTGCCATCGAGGTTAAAGTAGGCGATAAGGTAATTTACTCCAAGTATGCCGGTACTGAAGTAAAAGTAGGCGGCGAAGAATACCTTATCGTTAGAGACAGCGATATTTTGGCTGTCATTGAATAACTCTAAAAATATTTAATGATTATGAGGAGGGTGAAATAAATTGGCTAAAGAAATTAAGTTTAGTGAAGAGGCCCGTCGCGCTTTGGAAAAAGGGGTTAATGCCCTGGCTGAAGCAGTGAAAGTTACTTTAGGTCCTAAGGGCCGTAATGTGGTTCTGGATAAAAAATTCGGTGCTCCCCTGATTACTAATGATGGGGTAACCATTGCCAGGGAAATTGAGCTTCCCGATGCCTTTGAAAATATGGGCGCCCAACTGGTTAAGGAAGTTGCTACCAAAACCAACGATGTAGCCGGTGACGGTACCACTACCGCAACTGTGCTGGCCCAGGCTATCATTCGTGAAGGGATGAAAAACGTGGCTGCCGGCGCTAACCCCATGATTGTTAAACGGGGTATTGAAAAGGCAGTTACCGTTATCGTTGATGAAATTAAAAAACAGAGCAAGCCTGTGGAAAACAAAGAAGCCATTGCTCAGGTAGCTTCCATCTCCGCCGGTGATGAAGAAATCGGTAAGTTGATTGCCGAAGCCATGGAAAAAGTGGGCAAAGACGGTGTTATTACTGTAGAGGAATCCCAAGGGATGGGCACCACCCTGGAAGTGGTTGAAGGTATGAACTTTGACCGGGGTTACATCTCTCCCTATATGATTACCGACACCGATAAGATGGAAGCCGTTCTGAATGAGCCATACATATTGATTACCGACAAGAAGATTGGCTCTATCCAGGATCTGCTCCCCGTATTGGAGAAAGTTGTTCAGTCCGGTAAGCCTTTACTGATTCTGGCTGAAGATGTTGAAGGCGAGGCCCTAGCTACCCTGGTGGTCAACAAACTACGCGGTACCTTTACCTGTGTTGCCGTTAAGGCTCCAGGTTTCGGCGACCGCAGAAAAGCCATGCTGGAGGATATCGCTATTCTTACCGGCGGTGAGGTTATTTCTGAAGAGGTGGGTCTCAAGCTGGAGAACACCGTCATTACCCAATTGGGTAAAGCCCGCCAGGTTCGGATTAAGAAAGAAGAAACCGTTATCGTGGACGGCGCCGGTGATAAAGCTGCTATTGAGGCCCGGGTTAGCCAGATCCGTAAGCTTCATGCCGATTCCACCTCCGACTTCGACAAGGAGAAGCTCCAGGAGCGACTGGCTAAACTGGCCGGCGGTGTAGCCGTTATCCAGGTTGGCGCTGCGACTGAAGTGGAAATGAAGGAAAAGAAACTGCGCATCGAAGATGCCCTCAATGCTACCCGGGCCGCTGTTGAAGAAGGTATCGTGGCCGGTGGTGGTACCGCTCTGGTAGATGTTGTCAGCGCTCTGGAAAACGTTACTTCCGAAGTCCATGACGAAAAAGTCGGTATCGATATCATTAGACGTGCTCTGGAGGAACCCCTCCGTCAGATTGCTAATAACGCCGGTTTGGAAGGTTCTGTTATCGTTGAAAAGGTTAAGTCTCAACCCGTTGGAGTTGGCTTCAATGCCATAACTGAGCAGTATGTTGATATGATAGCTGCAGGTATCGTTGACCCTGCTAAGGTTACCCGTTCCGCTCTGCAAAATGCAGCCAGTATCGCCGCCATGGTTCTGACCACAGAATCTTTGGTAGCTGATCTGCCCGAAGAGAATAAGGGCGGCGGCGGTATGCCCGGTGGTATGGGCGGAATGCCCGGCATGATGTAAGAAATAAAAGGTGGCCCTGGTACCAAACCAGGCCGCCTTTTTTTTATTTTTCAGGAACTTATATATTTTCCACCCTTGTGGAAAATTCAGCGGAATGTAGTATAAAAAGGTGCGCGCAGCGGAACAAACGATGCGCGCCTTTTTAATACGAAAAAAATTGTCGGTATACTTATATTTCATCTGGCAGGAAATTGAAAAAAACTGGCGAATGTATTTATTTAGAAAAAGAATAAGTTGCGTGGGTTCATAGGAGAGGGGATTTTTATGTTTAAGAAAACATGTTTTTCTTGTGGCAGAAACTCGTATAGTTCCAACAATACTATCAAATGGCTGTGTCCTTACTGTAATCAGGATATTAGTTCTGTAGGGGCAGTGGTGGCAGAGGGACCACTTGTAAACCCGGATAGTAAAGAACCGTTTACGGGTAAAGATCCTATCAAGAATAAAGATGTAGTTTAAGTTATATATATAACTTTATCCTCAGCTAAAACTGAGGATTTTTTTTAAAATATTTTTGATCAACCCCCCAAATTCTTTTAGTATGGCGTATAAATATTTACGTGTTAGTTTCTAGTTCTAAAAGTTAAAGAGAGACAACTAACTGTAAAGAATTAAAGAACAGGGGGAATTTAAAGTTGAAAAGTAAACGTATGTTAATTGGATTATTAGGGGCCATGGTACTGTCGTCAGCTATTGCTCCGGGGTTTGCGCTGGGAAGTGGGGATACTGCTCCTCCCGAATCTTGGGCCAACATATCGCCGGTATATAACAGCAATGGCTGGAATAAATCAGATGTAACAGTAAATCTCTACGGCAATGATAGCGGTTCAGGAATCAGTCGTTTAGAGTACAAACTGGGGGACGGGACCTGGCAAACCGGTAACCAGTTCAAATTAACATCTGAGGGAGTTTATAACATATCTTACCGGGCTGTTGACAAAGCAGGTAATGTGGAGTCCGCTAACAGTACAGTGGTCAGATTAGATAAAACAGTTCCGGCGGTGAGCATCCCCAGTAATTTAAACGGCGCTTTCCGTAACAACGATTCCCTAACCATTGATTACACTGCCACCGATGCCCTTGCTGGGACAGACCAGGTAGAGGTTAAGGTAAACGAGGTGGTAGTAAATAAAGGGCAAGTAATTCCTCTAACTAACTACGCCCTAGGGGTTCATACCATTAAGGTGACCGCGACCGACAAAGCCGGTAACCGGACTACCCAGGAAACCCGTTTCGGGGTTACCAATACCCAGGATACGGTAGCGCCCACCACTACAGCGACTTTCCCCAACGCCAACAGTAACGGTTGGCACAACAACTCTGTAACAGTAGCCTTTAGCGCCGTAGATAACAGCGGCGGTGCAGGAATCAGAAATACCGAGTATCGGGTGAATAACGGCAATTGGACTACCGGCACCAATGTAACCATATCCAGTGAAGGTACTCATACCCTGGCTTACCGTTCCGTTGACTTAGCGGGTAATGTAGAGACCACTAAAGAACTAACTTTCAAAATCGATACTGCTAAACCGGCCCTTGACCTCAACATTGCCAATTCCTATAAGCCTGGAGATATTTTAACAGTGGACTTCGTGTACAGTGATAACGTATCCGGGGTGCAGAGGGTAGAAGCTACTCTGGATAATGTGGCGGTAAGTAAGGGGCAGCAGATTTCCCTCAACAACTATGCCCAGGGCAACCATTTCCTGCGGGTAGTGGTAACTGACTATGCCGGTAACCAGATCGTTAAGGAGAAGGTCTTTGTCATTGGGAATCAGCCTCCTGCCAACAACCAGACCAATTCTACCGCTCACCTGATTGCTGATATCAGAGCCTTCGTACAGGCTGATAAAATTCCTGCCAAGATAGCTGACAACAACTTGATTAAGCAGTTGGAAATCGTCCAGTTCCACTTGGATGAAGGTGAATGGGAAGCGGCTAAAGGTAAACTAGGGGCCTACACCAATTACCTGAAGGCCCAGTCGGGTAAGAAAATTCCTAAAGATGTGGCCAGACACCTAGTTAATGATGCTGAACTTCTTAAGAAATTCGCCGAGCTCTGGAAGAAAGATGAGGAGAGAATTGAAAAAGAGCTAAAAGAAAAGCAAAAACGCCACCATAAAGACGATGATGATGATGACGATGATGATGATTACAAGAAACATTACCGGGATGACGATGATGAAGATGAAGATGATGATGAAGATGATGACGACGAAGACGACGATGATGATGATAAGAAAAAAGGTAAAGGCCATGAAAAGCAAAAAGGTAAAGGTCACAAGAAGCACGATGATTAAGAAGGACTTTGTAAGTTAAAGAATTGAGGGCTGGCATTTTATGTCAGCCCGTTTTATGCTGTTTTATGGGGGATTTCGCATGTTGACACTGGAGATTAACCCTGCTATTATGATTTATGCAGATATCCGCCAACGTAGCTCAGCCGGTAGAGCAACTGATTCGTAATCCGTAATTGTTGATAAGGTAATATAAGCTCAAAAACAGTTTTGATAAATATAAAGCGAGAGCGGAAATCCCGCCCTCATATATGCTGGTGTGGCTCAAAGGCAGAGCAGCGGTATCGTAAACCGCAGGTTGGAGGTTCGATTCCTCTCACCAGCTCCAATGAAATCAATTCCAAAGTTGTTTAATAAAACATTTGGAACGCACTATTCACAGATGCCAGAAGGATTTCGAAATATTCTTTTACCTACATTAAAAAATTATTATGCTTTGTTCTCGTGCTTGAAAAAATTATTGTACATAACATATCATATAAAACATTTCAAAAAGATGCCCCCTACATTCGTGGTGTTAATCGCCAGGATGAATCGGGCAAAGACAAAGGTAGCCTTATAATGCTTGAAGAATGGCTAAGTAAGAATATCCGAACACAAGAGAATCTTACTGAAATAATTATTAAACCATTAAAAAATATCAGAAATATTCGCCAGAAGCCAGCACATGAATTGACATCCAATGAATACGATGTCGCACTTTATCAAAAGCAGTTTGATTTAATGAACGATGCTTACACAGCTATCAGGGCTATCAGATTGTTTTTTGCTAATCATCCTTTAGCAAAAGATGTAAAAGTTCCGGAGTACTTAGTTTCTGGAAAGGATATTGCGAATTATTAATATTACTTTTGAAGCTGTATCTCTTTACTTTTTAGCAGAGTAATCTGTTTTGTAATAGGAGCGGTGAACAGAATGAGACTGGAAGAATATATTTACAAACGCAAAAAAGAGGATGGGATTAATGAGTATGATCTTGATAAACGCTCAGAAAATACTCGTATTTGCGTAAATTATGTATTTGAATATTTCAATAATTATCTTGACACGAAACCAGCGGATGAAAAGACAGTATTGCATGAGCAGAAAATCGAGAAATATCGAAAAATGACCCGAGATTATGATTCCGAGGTGCAAGATTGGTTAGTCTCGCTTTATGCATCATACGGGAAATACATGCACAAGTATTTGATGAAATTTATTGTAGATGACTATTTTTTGCTTTATGACAGTGAACCGGAATTTAGGTCATTATCGTATGAATTATACCCTAAGGCAGTCAAAAGCTTCAAGTTTCTTGAAGGACAGTCTGAAATGATCTACTTGTTTATTAAGGACGCTCATAGGGTGAAAAATCTTTTTTCGCCTTACGACCAAGGATTCTATATATCTGAAGGTATCAATGAATGGATAAATGATACTTATAAGAAATATGGCGTGAATATCTATAATTTTTGTTATGAGTGGGCGCGCCATTTTTATGAATACCCGGATAAATGGCCTAAAGGACATAAACAGAAAAGCGAAAATTATGAAAAGCGAGCCGAATATAAAAATATTAAATTAAGTGACTGGTTTTATTGGGATTACGACTATAAGCAGAAAAATAATTTGTTCGGACTGGATTCATTATATAGAAGCATGCCAAAAAAGATCTTTACCAGAGGCAAAAAACAGGAATTTAAAGTAGTACTTATGTATTGCTATCTTCATGGTGTTATCAGCGATGATGAGTATTGGAATAGCTACATAGAAAATGTATTCTAAATTCAAGAAAATAAATCATGTATCTCTAATTCGTGGTATAATGATATTGCAGTTTATTAGGCGTATCGAGCATCAATAAAGGCATCAGCAGTCTTTTGAGACGGTTGATGCCTAAAATATAAATCAATATTAAGCCTAATAAACTCATTATTGTACCAG
>JAJZSN010000091.1 GCA_021849745.1 Bacillota bacterium
ATTTATCTGGGGTGGAACCCCTAGGTATTTAAGAGCATCTCCAACCAGTGCCCCGAAAACGGGAGCCGCAATGGTACCTCCATAATATGACCCCTTGGGGGTATCGATGACTATAATAGCAGCCACTTTGGGATCATTGGCCGGCGCAAACCCCATGAAAGAAGATACATACTGCCCGCTTACATACCCACCGCCCGGAGCTATTTTTTGAGCCGTCCCTGTTTTCCCGGCCGCCCGGTAGCCTACCAAATAGGCAAGTTTCCCACTACCCTGGGCCACTACGCTTTCCAGAATCCCAGCCAGTTCCCGGGCCGTATCTTTGGAAATCACCTGCCGGACGGTTTCCGGTTGGATGGTCCTGATAACTTCACCGTTGATATTGCGAACCTCTTTCACTAATTGGGGTTTCATTAACATCCCGTCATTAGCGATGGCAGAAATGGCGTTGACCAATTGTATAGGAGTTGTAGCATTGGTCTGGCCGATGGACATGGTGGCCAAATCCAGGATAGTGGCCCTTTTGATGGGCACCAAAATCCCGGTGGCTTCCCCTGGCAGTGGAATGCCTGTTTTCTTGCCGAACCCAAATCCCTGAACATAACCCATGAATTTTTCCAGCCCGACCTTTTGACCGACGGTGATAAATCCAGGATTACAGGAATTCTGAACCACCTCCAGAAAACTCTGGCTGCCGTGGCCGCCTCGTTTCCAACAACGGATTTTCCGGCCCAAAACTTCGATATAGCCCGGATCATAGAAGGGATTCTGGGGCTTCACAACCCCTTCTTCCAAACCCGCCGAAGCGGTAACCACCTTGAAAGTGGAACCCGGTTCATAGGCATCGGAAATGGCTGGATTCCGCCAGGTTTTAGGATCAAATTTACCGTATTCGTTGGGGTTATAGGTGGGCCGGTTACCCATGGCCAGGATGGCCCCGGTCTTGGGATCCATGACGATGATGGTGGCTTTTTCCGGCTGGTGCTGCTCCATTATCTTATCCAGTTCCCGTTCCACGAAGTGCTGGATGGTTTCATCAATGGTGAGATATAGACTGTTCCCTTCCTGGGGGGGGATGTATTTATGCATCGCCTGGGGAATATCGCGTCCCGTGGCGTCTCTTTCGATGACAATTTTCCCGGGGATACCTTTGAGATCCTTCTCATAACTGATTTCGATACCATTGCCGCCTAAATTGTCAATATTGGTGAATCCCAGAATATGGGCAGCCAAAGTATCATTAGGATAATACCGTTTGCTTTGTTCTACGATGCTAATCCCCGGTAAATCCAGTTCTTTCAGCTTATTAGCTTTATCGGACTCAATTTTGGCTTTAACAGTTTCAATGCTTGATTTTTTGGTGATTTTTTGCAATACTTCATCGACTTTAAGGCCTAATACTTCAGCTAACTTATTGGCTACTTCCTGCTGCTTCTCGGGTTTAAGCCCTTTAATTTGGGCCGGAAAGGCGTATACCGTATCAGCGCTAATACTAACCGCCAATTCTTTACCGTTACGATCAAATATGGTACCCCGTTTGGCCGGTACCGGAACGTCCCGGGTGCGATTTTCCGTAGCAAGTTTCTGCAGTTCAGGACCCTTGACAAACTGAATCCAGGACAATCTTAAAACCAGAACGCTTAAGAAAAGGGAAACAAGAATCAAGAGGATGGTAATTCTCTTTCTTATAATTACATTGGTGGTATACAAACTTAAAACCCCCGTTAATTTCCCTGACCAGCCTCCGCTTCATCCAACCGGCTTTTATCTCCGCCAAATATTCTCACCAAAGAATCCAGAACTGTATTCTTGTCCTGGCTTTTCTCTGTAACTGCCGCATTTTGGATAGCCTCGCCCTTAGGTTCAGTTACTTCATCTAACTTCTTATCTTCGACGGCTATAAACTGAACTCCTTCAGGTTTGACCATGCCTAAATCTGCCATGGCGATTTTTTCGATACGATTCAGAGACTTGAGCTTGTTGGCTTCAATCTCCAGCCTTTGGTTATCGGCCTGTAAAGCTGTCAGGCGTTCTTTTAAAGCGTTAATTTGATAACCCTGCATTGCCACCTGGGCATAACGGGCAGTAAAAAAGATCCCCAGCAGAAAGGCCACCAGCACCACAAAAACATAAACCGCTTTATGGTTCTTCTTGACCTTTTTGACCCTGCGCACCCTTTTTTGTGGGCGGGGACTGTTTTTCTCGTTATAATAATCGTACTTTTCTTTAGCCAGTATCAAATCTATTCACCCTCCCCTTTGATTATTCCTTATAACTTCTCCGCAATCCGCAATTTGGCGCTGCGACTGCGGGGATTGGTCTCCAATTCTTCCGGTCCGGGAGCGATGGGTTGTTTGGTCAGAACTTTTACCATCTTGCGGCCCCGGCATCTACAGACAGGAATTTCCGACGGGCAAACACAGCTTTTGGCCAATTGAGCCAAGGTCTGTTTAGCTATGCGGTCCTCCAGGGAATGGAAGGTTATAATACAAACCCGACCTCCCGTTTTCAAGACTTCCACCCCTTGGTTGAGAGCTTCATGAAAGCGGTTGAGTTCGTCATTGACAGAAATCCGCAAAGCCTGAAAAGTCCTTTTGGCCGGGTGCGGCCCTTCTTTCCTGGCTCCGGCCGGGATGGCTTTTTTTATCACCGCTACAAGTTGACCGGTGGTTTCTATGGGTTGATTCATTCTCTCATTGACAATAAATTGAGCAATACGCTTGGACCATCTTTCCTCACCATATTCCCAAATTATCCGGCTTAATTCCTCTTCAGCATAATTATTGACCAAATCCTTGGCTGTCAGGCTATCCTGGGCGTTCATCCGCATGTCCAATGGCGCATCATGCTGGTAGCTAAAACCCCTTTCAGCAGTATCCAACTGGTATGAGGAAACCCCCAGGTCGAAAAGAATACCGTTTACCTGTTCGATATTCAATTGCTCCAATACTTCCCGGAGGTGGTAGAAATTGCTGTGCACCAGATCAATCCGGGCCGCCCCCTCCAACCTCTCCCGGGCCGCCGCCAGGGCCTCGGTGTCCTGGTCAATACCCACCAACCGCCCCTCGGGGCCTAGCTTTTTGAGAATTTCGGAACTATGCCCCGCACCCCCCAAGGTGCAGTCCACATAAATTCCGTCAGCCTTTATATTCAATCCTTCGATGGTTTCATGAAGCAGTACCGATATGTGGTGGAAATGCATTGCAAGTTATCCTCCCCGGTCAGTTGGCTTGACTGTAATTCTTTGCGGTCAGGGGTTAGGTGTTAGGGGTTAGGGATATTACAACATAGCCAAGCATTTCGTTATTCCCTTACCCCTGACCCCTGACAGAAAGCAAATACTTATAACCTCCCCTGACCTAAAGTAATACTCATAAGCTCCTCTGACCTTAAGTCATACCCGCAAGCTATAAGCTAAGGTCGAAATCCACAAGCTTCTCGGCCACGGCTTCGTAGGAAACCTCAGTCTGGTTATTGTACTGCTCCCACTGATCCTTGCTCCAGATTTCCACCCGGGAGGAAACCCCTATGACCACTACGTCCTTGTCCAGCTTGGCGTATTCCCGCAGGTTGGCAGGGAGTAATATTCTTCCCTGTTTGTCAAGTTCACATTCAGTTGCCCCGGAGAAAAAGAAGCGGACAAAGGCCCGTGCATCGGCCTTGGTGAAGGGCAGGGACTTGAATTTCTGTTCCAGGGCTTGCCATTCTTCCATGGGGTAAACAAATAAACAATTGTCCAAACCCTTGGTGGCCACGAAGTTCTCTCCAAGGCCGTCCCGAAACTTGGCCGGCACAATTAGCCGCCCCTTGGGATCAATTGTATGTTGGTATTCCCCCATGAACATGGTTTTTCACCCCACTTTGCCCCCATTTTGCCCCACTTCAAACCACTTTACACCACCTATTCTATATCTTCGGTTAAAATCCTGCAAAACTTTAGTATTTTTAGAAAAAAGTTTTGTTGGGGGGGGAAATCTGGAATTTAGACTAGAGTTTTTCATTGAAAAAATTATTTAATTGTGAGTAATTTAACTGTGTCCGAGGAAGTTTCGGCCTCCACCGAAGAGGTGACCGCCTCCACCGAAGAAATCGCCTCCTCTGCCAAGGCCCTGGAAGAAATGGCCAAAGACCTTAACACCATGGTGGCAAACTTTAAACTATAAAAATGAAACCCCCCGGAATTCCCTCCGGGGGGGTTATTTCTACCCTAAAACTACCAACTACCAGCTACAACACCCGTAAAAAATGCACCAAATCTCTTTTCTCCTCCTCATTCAAATCCAATTCAAAAATCAGGTTAAAAAACTCCACCGTGTCTTCCAAGGTCAGCAGCCGCCCGTCATGGAAATAGGGCGGTGAATCCTTGATTCCCCGGAGGACAAAAGTCTTAATGGGCCCCTCAGGGGTACCTTCATAAAACCTCTCCACTTTCAGGTCATGCATCAACTGATCGGTATAATAAGGAGCCGGATGACAGGTCCCGCATCGTGCTTTACCAAAGAACAGTTCTTCCCCCCGCAATTCCGATTCAGTGGCCTTAGTTTTCTCCAAATGTCCAAACCGATTCAACTTAGGTGCCGGCGGAAAATCAATCATGTTCTGGAGCTGAGCCATGTGCATCACTTGGCCCCGGTCAAGGATATTCATTCCCTTCTTAGCAGCCAGAATATGGTCCCCGTCAAAATAAGCCGAACGCTGTTCGAATTCGGTAAAATCTTCTACTGAACGCAAAGACCGTTTAGAGCCCAGCAATTGTTGAATGTTCACACCCCGGAGACTGACTGTATCCAGCCTAAACCGCTTGGCCTGTGGCCTAGTGTCAGGGTTCAGGTGAAACTGGCCGGTGGTATGACCATTTACATGACAATCAAAACAGGACACCCCTTCACTGGGTTTTTCTGATTTTCGGTCATCAGTAGCATTGAACTGCTGCTGCGGGAATTTGGTAACCAGCAAACGCAATCCTTCCAATTGTACGGGAGTAAGGATATCCTTAAATAAATCATTGAAATTATCTAATGTAATTACCTGCCCTCTGGAAACATCCCCTAATTCAGGCCGGGTGGTTAAAAAGAGGGCCGGAGGAAACTCGGGTAAATAGGCATCAGGCAGATCATGTTCCACATCGAATCTGATTAGTTGGGGTTGTTGAGCCGTCTGCACTTGGGGAAAAACCATCCCCCCCGTCTCAGGTAAGACATGAGGCAGAGGTAAATAAGGAAAAATCCCTCTTCTTTTAATTTCTTCCCCTGATAGAAGGTTTAATTCTTCCCAGGTAATCGCCCCAGATAACCTGGCAGTTGGTCCCACCGGAATGGGTTTACCCCTGGACATGGTAACTTCATCGGTAGTTTTACCCGATAGATTATAGCGCTGCTCCAGTAATTCCCGCTGTTTTTGCATAACCACAGGTTTGTTAGCCTTTTCCTGTTTTACAATTTCTTCGAAACTGCGACTACCGGCGCTCCCACCACGCCAAGAGTCCGGTAAAAAAGTCGTAATCTGGGGGAAAAGTACCACCACGCCGGTAATTGCCGCCAATAATAGCGCTGCCAAAACCATTTTTAATTTGCGATCCGGTAAAAATCTCCAATACACACTCTTCACTCCTTTGTCCTTTTAATCCATATATAGACACTGCCTGCCAATAATATGACACATTAAAAAGGTGCGCATCGTTTGTGCGCACCTTTTCACCCGCAAGGGGTGGACCTAATCTTGACCTTCCTTTATAAACCTTTTATTGCCCATTTCCAGTTGGATTATTCCCTCTCAACTCCCCTAAACCTGCAAGGCCCACCCGGTTGCCCGGCCCCACCCCTTCCTGAGAAGTAAGACCTACGGGTAATTTGACGGTAAAAACCGTTCCCTTGCCAGGTTGGCTGGTTGCACTCAAGATTCCACCGTGGTTCTGAATTATCCTAAAAGCTACTGTGAGCCCCAATCCGGTTGCATTCTCCCTAGTTGAGTAAAATGGCTTAAAGATATGGGGCATTATTTCAGAACTCATACCTACCCCAGTATCAGTCACAGTCAGTTGAACCATCTTTTCGTCACCAATATACTTGGCTTTAATCGTTAACCTACCCCCATCTTCCATCGCCCAGAAGGCATTGGTGGTAAGGTTGATTAAAGCTTGTTTAATCTGTTCCACATCCACCACCAAAAAAGGCAGATTGCCGACTACCTCAATCTCAACCTCGATGTTCTTGAGTAAGGCTTCAGCTTCAACCAGGAGCTTGATTTCCTTAAGGATGGTTTCCAGATCGATTATTCTCGGATCAGGTTGATGACTGGACAGGGCCAGGAACTCGGAAATAATCATGTTAATCCGGTCAATTTCCTTAAGCATTATATCTGTATAATCCCTTAAACCCTGTTCGTGATACCTGTTGCGCAGTAATTGTACAAATCCCTTAATTGAAGTTAACGGGTTCCGAATCTCATGGGCTGTTCCGGCAGCCAATTCGCCCACAATGGAAAGCTTTTCGGCCTGTCGCATATATTCTTCCCACTGCCGCCGCTCGGTAATATCCTGAAAAACCATAACAGCGCCAACGGTTCGCCTGCTGTAATCCACTAATCTGGCGGTATTAATCCGCAAGGTTATCCCGTCATCGATTAACGCCTCATAGTCATTATACCCTCGGCCTGTTTCTAAGGTTTCCAACAAAATGTCCAGCTTCCGCCAAGGCACCACAACAGCGAAAGATTGTCCCACCAGGTGGTCATCATCCAAATTTAAAATATCCTTACCCCGATTGTTAATATTTTTTATATAACCTTTTGCATCAACGGTAATAACCCCTAGGTGGATACTACTCAAAATGGCATCAGTAATAAAAGACTCGCTCTGCCGATCCGAATCGCTTTTTCGTAAAAGAAAAATAATCAGCAAAAAAACACCTAAAATAACCAAGCCATGTCCCAAGAACTCATTATCAGTTAAATATTGATCCAGTAACAAGCCCCACGCAATAATAGCTACCAATCCGCCTGTCACCAGTAAGTCCCGCAGTTTCACTGCCAACCCCCCGTATTAGTTTTACAAATAATTCTACACCGGTTTGGCAATTTCCTGCTTGGGTACCCTAATCTTCCAATAGAAATCAATAAATCTTTTTATTTAGACAAAAATTGGTAACCACAAACCTTTCCTCCTTACTCAAGTTCAACCATAAACCGTTGGCGAGCCTTGAAAGTAGCCAACTGGGTAAAACCGATATCCCGCAACAGGGCCGCAGCCCTGTTGAACTCATAAGCCACCTGTTCCGGTTTATGAGCATCAGAGCCTAAAGTCACAGGAACCCCGTAATGATGACAGAATTCCAAAAACCGGACGGAAGGATATTGTTCCTGGGCTTTGACCCGCCATCCGGCGGTATTAAGTTCTATGGCTACTCCAGATGACCCAATACTCCGTACAGTTTCCTCCAGTAGGGCATCCAGCGGTTGGGGTGGCCGGTAACCAAATTTTTTAATCAAATCAGGATGCCCCAGAACATCGAATAAACCTGAAGCTGCAGCCTTTTGTAAGGTATTAAAATAGAACCCATAAAGTTCACTGATATCCCATTTATTGTAACCATCCAGAAATCGACTATCATCAAAACCCCAGCCGTCCAGAAAGTGAATTGAACCATAAACATAATCCAGTTGGTAGCGAGCCAAAATCTCCTTTAACTGAGGTTCAACGCCCGGAATATAATCTGCCTCCATACCGGCCTTAATTTTAATTTCCGGATAGGTTTGGGCCAACTGCCTAACCCGCTCCAGATATCCTGGTACTTCTTCCTCCGCCATGGCAATAGTGGCATCCCTTTGTGCCACCGGCCGGAAATACATAGGCAAGTGGTCATTGAAACCCATTTCCACCAACCCCCGGTCAATAGCCGCCTGTACATATTCCTCCATGTCCCCCTGGGCATGGCCGCATAATTCGGTATGAATGTGATAATCTACCAGCACTCTCTCGCCCCCTCTTAAGCTCTTTTTTGTTTAAGTTCCATATTTCGACTGAAATACCTGCTGGGCTTGGGGATTTTTTAGCTGTCAGCTATCAGCTGTCAGCTGTCAGCTTTGGGCTTGCTTAAAGGGTCGGAGAGTAATTCATTTATAATGTCGTGGCCGAGGAGGTCGGTGCTGACTAGGAGGCGGTCGCTGAAGGCCTCAAGGCCATCTGTGGCGGTCTGGCCGTAGGTGACCACCACTCCGGTTACTTGGAAACCCAGGTTCTGTTTCCGGGTTGAAAACTCCTTGAGAAAATCCTCATTGAGGCGGCAGATGCCGTCGGTGATAAAGGTGATCCCGGCTTTCAAGCCTGGCTGCTTCTCCAGAAGTTCAAGGGCCGCCCGGAGGGGTTTTTCGTAATCCGTGCTCCGAGAACGCAAGAACAGTTCTCCCACTGCCATGGCCTCCTCGAGGGGGCTGTCCGGTAACAGCCGGATAATCTGTAGGGGATCCTCCGGGCCCCCGAACATAATCACCGTCATTTCTCCTTTCTGCCGCTGAACTCTTTGCCACAAGGCCAGGGTCAAAGCCTTAGCCACTTCTTCCTTAGGACCCTCCATGGAGCCGGAATTATCCAGACAGACGATACCACCAACTATCTCCCGGGGCCCCTCATCCCCTTGTAGCCAAAGAGCTTCCTCCTGGAACCTCCGGCGGAAATCCCGGCCCAACCGAGGATGGCTCATCAATACCAATTCATCAGGAACCAACCGATTAAGGTCATTTCCTAAGGTCATTCCTGGTTTCCAAGAAAAATTATCCCCAGAAGTAAACAGTTCCTTCATCCGTCCCAGCCGTCGGGTTAGCCGCTCTAATTTGGGTGAGCCCACCAGTTTGCCTGCTAACCGGACAGCCCGGTCGAAAGAGTCCTGTCCCCAACTGCCTCCAGGGCCGCTCCAGCCAGCTAAGGCAGCCCATTGCCGCTCCAGTTTCTGCTCCCCTTCCAAACCGGCCAAAACAAGTTTTTCCACCGGCCCGGCACCCTGAAAATGTTCCATTAAACCGGCCGCCAGTTCTTTCAACCTTTCCTCCGACCTGGCTTTGGCCCCTTTCAGGTATCCTATCTTCCGGGCATAGGTCATCCCTAAGGCAAACTGACCTAGACCGGCCAATAATTCCTCAACCTTGCCACTAGCTCGCCCCGCCAAATGCTGACGCCGGATTTGCTCTTCCAGCCGCCAGATGCGGTTGGCTGTTTTGGTCAAATCCGTGGGCAATTGAATCAGTAGTTCTCGGCCCAGGTAAAGGGTTGCCAAGGCGGCCCCAAATAAATTATCCCGGCAATGGGCGGAAAATTTCCCTGTCCCCATACGACCCACCACGGTTTCCGCCATCATTTGGCTAAATAAGTGACTAACCCGGTGAACCCCTTCGGCCTGGGCCATCTTCCGGCCCCGATAAAGTTGGTAAAATATCTCCCAGATAATCAGAGGGAAACAAACCAACACTCCTTGTCCCAATTCCAGCAGTTCCCTCAATTCTCGAGAACCGGCCACTAGATTGACAAACTGGTCCTCCATAAAATAGTTATCATACTTACCGAACTCGCTATTCATAATCAACCTCAATGTAGTTCCGCCTGGTTCAAGCCCAGACACTTTGATATAACGGCTACCCGAAGTTGGTCCACCTGTTTGGTTGCTTCCCCTAACCAGGGGTCCTGGTGATTCAAGGCTTTGTGCATTGCCGTTAACTCCTCGTAAATCTCAGTAAGTTTATAATTACTATCATTAGCCACCGCCTTTAACCTGGCCCGGTTATCCATAACCTCAACCTTATGAGCTATTGCTTTGGCCCTGGTTAAAAGCTCCCTGGCTTTTACCTCATAAGGTAGGTTAATTACCTGCAGGGCTTCCACCACCATCAACCTTTCCTCAGGCCGTTGCCACCAAGCATGGACAACCACTTGCAGGTCTTCAACTTCCACTCCGTCCCTCCCGGCCAAGTACGCCTTGGCCCGCAACAAGTTACCGGTCTCCCGGAAACGACGGTCTGAAATCACCATACCTTGGTTGCGCAAACGACAAAGCAGATTGATTAGCTTACCAACTATAACTTGTGGTAGTTGAACTTCCTGGACCTCCTTCTGCCAGCATTCAAGTTCCGCCAGGCTAAAACTAGTGCCCTCCTCCCGGAAGGTTGACCCTGGATTACTTAGAAGCCGGGCCAAACTCCCGGTATCCTCCAGATACCCTACCTCAAACCGCAGCAAGAAACGGTCGACGAAGGCCTGCCATTCCCCTTCACCGACAGACAGCCTGTTACAGGCTCCCACCAGGAATAAAAGAGGTACCGGCTGGACAAAGGTCCCATTATGTATTACCCTTTCATTCATTATCGTCAAAAGGGCATTAGCACAGCTGCTGTTAGCCAGAAATACCTCGTCCAAAAAAACAAAATGGGCATCTGCCGTTTTACCGGTCAATACCCTTAAAAACTCATCCCGTTCCAGGCCTTTTAGGGAAACATTGCCGATAATTTCCTCCGGTCTCGTATAACGGGTCATCAAATATGAAAAATACCTGCCCCCGGCCAGTCTCCGGCAAAACTCATGAGCGACCATACTCTTACCGGTCCCTGGTGGACCAACAAGAAGGACATGCTGTCCGGTCAAAGCTCCTAAGGTCAGTCCCTCCACCAGTTCTTCCCGTTCAAAAATCCGGGAACAAATTTCTTGTTGAATATGCAGCAATTTATGCATCCTGCCGCCCTCCCTTATACTATACCATTTTATCCGGGAGCTGGAAGGAATATTCCTTAACAATAGTTCTTAATAATAAGTTAATCGTTTTCTTTGGGACGGCGGCCCCGCCGGGTCCGACCATCAATATACTCTTTAAGGTACTCCTCTGTGCTGAACCAGTTACCTTCCTCATCTTTGATGGCTTTCAGCTTCCCCCCCTCAGCCAGAGTCCGGAGATAATTCACTTTATAAGGGGACTTGTTAGCCAAATCCTTTAAAAGTTCCAATTGCTGCATTTCCGTAGTAACCTTGGCAGGTTCAGGCGCCGTGATTGCTAACATCAGTTTACTAAGATTTTCCCTGATAGATCTCGCAAGTAATAAAGTTAGTAATGAATAATCGGGTTTCCCCTGATTGGCCTTTTCCAAAGCCCTGAAATATTTGGTCTTTTGAATCTTACTTATTACAGCCGGAGGATAACCCCTTTGAATTAACAAGTAGTTCATCAGGAGGCGTCCCACTTTGCCGTTAGCTTCGCTAAAAGGGGCAATCTTCAAAAACTTGGCATGAATACGGGCCACAAATTCTATGATGAATTCCCCTTCTTTGGGACCCTGGTTAACATCGTCAATAAGATTTATCATTAACACAGGTATCTCAGCCGCCGAAGACGGTTTTAGAAAACAGCGGCTATTACTTTCGTTTCCTCTGTGCCATTCACCCGGTTCCTCCCCTGACAGATTAGGATATTCAGCCCTCAGAGAACCCATAAGCTTAGAATATAACTCTTTGACAAACTCAACCGTCATAGGAATAATACCCTGTTCCTTGGGAACGGCGTTTTCGTAGACCCACCTGGCAGTTTCGGCATAATTTAGAGCCTCCTGATGATGCCAAACTTCTTTATTTCCAATTACTCTATGCTGTTCAAACAAAAGATAAATCTCTTTGGGGTTGAGGGGGTTTCCTTCTATAGACAGGGAGTGATAAACTTCCGTCAACCAAACTTTGCTCCAGATATTGTTAGTCAGGACGTGGTTAGGTAGATTATAAAAATGTTTTCTGAAATTACTGACTTCCTCCCTAAGCTCAACTAATAAATCATAAAAGCTTAATCTGCCACTCATAAAGTTACTCTCCTTTTATTTTCAAATTTTCCCAATATTATTATAATTTAATTGTAACTTATTTTGTACAAAATTTAAAATATTTTAGGTAAATATGCCCATTTTTTTTGGAAACACAAAAAAGACACCCAGCATTTGTCCGCTGTGTGTACCTTTTACCCGCAGGGCTTCGGCAATCTCATCGTCGGAGCCGACTTAAGATAACCTCTACCTCTTCATCGGAGGTCTGACTGAAATCACGGTAAAATTGGCCCACGGCCTGGAAATCCTGCGGGGCCAGCAGGCAGACCACTTCATCCACCATCCGGGCAAACCTCTCCACCGTATCCTTGGGAGCCACAGGCACAGCAAGGATAATCTTTTTCGCCCCCTGATTCCGGATGGACTCCACCGCCGCCTGGATGGTAAACCCGGTGGCTATACCATCATCAATGAGGATAACGGTCTTTCCTGCAACCTCTGGTAACCGGTCATGGCCTCGATAGGCCCTTAACCTTCGCTTAATCTCTTCCACTTCCCCAGTCACCGCCCTGCGAATATAGTCTTCGGTCACCCCCATAGCCTGAACCAAGTATTCGTCGACAAAATACGTACCGTCCACCGCCACCGCCCCTATGGCATACTCTTCATTATAGGGACTCCCTAACTTTCTGGGAATAATTAAATCCCAGGCAAATCCGTACTTCATAATGGCCGGTGCCGCCGTCACTAGACCGCCCCTTGGCACCGCAAGCACCAATACATCATCATCTTGAAACCTGGCCAATGATTCAGCTAATTTTTCACCGGCCTCCTGTCGATTCTTGAACATAAAATCACCCTTGCTAAAGTTATATAAAGTAATTCTTTAGCAAGGGGATGGTTTTTATACTTGAAATATCTTAAAGGTATTTAGGATTTTTTCCTTAGAATCTTTTCTCCCGTTATAAATCCTGTCCAAGCAATGGCCAAGGGCACAAGTATCAACAAATAGGTAATATAGTCGGAAATATACATTATATACTCAACTTTCCCAAGCTGATTCTTAGGTTTTACCTAAAAAAATCAATGCATTTAAGCACTCAACTTTAGTTTTTGCTTCCAAATTGTAGGTAAAGCAAGGATAAAAGCATCCATAATTTGATGGGC
>JAJZSN010000092.1 GCA_021849745.1 Bacillota bacterium
GTTAGGGGGTTGCCGTCCTTGTCGTAGCTGAAGGTCAGTTCTTCCCCGTCGGGCCTGATCTCTTTGGCTACCTTGAAGGTGTTGCCCTGGTAAAGGTACTTGGTGATCTTCTTGCCGTCCTCGGTCATGCTGGTACGGCGGCCCAGGGAGTCGTAGGTGAAGGTGATGTTATCGTCATCATCTTCAGTTACGGCAGTGAGGCGGTCTTTGGCGTCATAGGCATACCTGCGCTTTCCGTCGCTGGTCATGTTGCCCCGGGCATCATAGGTGTACTGGAAGGTTTGGCCCGTGATGGCATTGGTCCGTTCCACCAGTTGGTTGAGCTGGTTGTATTGATAGGTCATGCCCGTTACTTCCACACCGTTTAGGACTTCCATGAGGATCTTCTTGAGGCCCTCTTTTTCCCCTTTGGAGTGGAGTTTCTCGCCGTTGATCAGGTCGTTTAATGCTTCGGCGATGGCTTTACGCATTCCTGCTTGGTCAAATTTTTTCCCCTTAAGCTTGAATTCGGTTCTTTGGGGCGGGCTGCTGCTGGAGGAAGAAGAACCGGGGTTGGCAGGAATGCCGGGGTCAGTCGGCTTACCTTTATCTTTGTCCTTGTCCTTGTCCTTATCTTTGTCTTTATCTTTGTCTTTGTCCTTATCATCATCCTTATCTTTATCTTCATCTTTATCTTCGTCTTTATCTTCGTCCTTGTTATCGTCCTTGTTATCGTCCTTGTTATCGCCTTTATCTTCATCCTTTCCTTCGTCTTTGCCGTTATCTTTGTCTTCGTCCTTGCCCTTGTCCCCGTCACCTTTGCCTTCTTCAGCCAGAATCCGGACTTGGCTCTTCCAGGCTTTTACGCCTTGGGCAGAGGGTTTATCCTTGTCTTTGTCCTTGTCTTTTTCATGCTCCTTGTCTTTATCTTGATCAGAGTTATTATCCTTATCCTTTTTATCTTCCTGGCCTTTGTCTTTATCCCGATCCTTTTCTTCTTTACCAAGTTCTCCGTCGCCGGGCTTAGCCAGATCTTCCCCTGGTTTCTTTGATTTTTCCAGTTCTTCCTTGTCCATATCCAGGACGATGCGGTCAAGAACCGCCTGGATAATCTCTTCCAGGCCCATTTTGCGGCCCGGGTTGACAGTCTGGGCGTTGAGGGTTACCGACTGGGCAGTGCGGTTACCCCTGGCGTCATAGGTGTAGCTCACCAGGTTGCCGTAGGGGTTCTTGTAGGAACTGAGACGGCCCAGCTTGTCGTAGACAAAGGTGCCTTCCACCCCGTTTTCAACCGTCTGGGTGCGGTTGCTCATGGCATCGTAGGCATACTGGCTCTGGGCCAGGACTACCCCTGCGGCGGAGACGGTCTTCATTTCAGTGAGCCTTCCGGCCTGGTCATATAGATAGGTGGTCACCGTGCCGTTGGCGTAGGTAACGCTGGCCAGCTTGCCGGCAGGATTGTAGGTATAATTGATGGTGTTGCCGTCATTATCGGTGAAAGAGGTGATACGGCCCTGTTCATCATAGGTATAGTTAAGCTGCTCACCGTTGACCTTTTCCACTACCCGGTTGCCATTGGCGTCATAACCGTATTCGGTGACATTGCCGGCAGGATCGGTGACTTTAACCAACTGGCCTACGGCGTCATATTCGTATCTGGTTTCACCAGCACCATCGTTTATAGAGGTATTGTTGCCCTCCTGGTCATAGCCATAGGTGATCTTCTGCCCGTCGGGATTGACCATTTCCATCAGACGGTTATTGGCGTCGTAGGTATAAGTGGTCACCCCTCCCTGAGGATCAACCATCTTAATTAGGTTGCCAGCTGCATCGTACTCATAAGTAGTAATATTACCTAAGGGGTCAACTTCTTTGATTAAATTACCCTTAGCATCATAAGTGTAGTAAGTTGTAGCACCGGTGGGATCGGTTACGGAAGTGCGATTGCCCATAGGGTCGTAGGTATAGCGGGTGGAATTCCCTTGGGAATCAACTATCTCAATAAGTTGACCAACGGCATCGTAAATATACCTCATGGTCTGGCCCGAGGGGTCAGTTACGCTGGTAATATTGCCACTGGCATCATAGGAGAAATTGGTGGTGTTCTGAAGGGGGTCGGTTACCTGGATGACCTGGCCCTCGGCGTCATAGGTATACCTGGTCAGGCCTCCCTGGGGATCAATGATCCCGGTGACATTGCCACCGGCGTCATAGGTGAAGGAGGTCCTGTTGCCTGCCGGGTCAAGAATAGCGGTCATGTTGCCTGCTGCATCGTATTCGTAAGCAGTGGTTTTACCTGTAGGATCGGTAACAGTGGTGATGTTTCCTGCACTGTCGTAACCGAAGGTAATCTTATTACCCAGTGGGTTGGTTACCGCGGTCAGGTTATCATAGGGATCGAACTCATAGCTGAACTTGTTGCCGTATACATCAGCCACACTGGTAATGTTGTCGTTATGGTCATAGTTGTAAGTAATGGTGTTACCCATGGGGTCTGTGATGCCGGTGATGTTCCCCTCGGCGTCATGGGTGTACTTGATGGTATGACCGTTGCCGTCTATAATACTGGACTGGTTGCCTACCTCATCATATCCATAGAAGGCGGTGTTGCCCAGGGGGTCGGTTTCATAGACCATGTTCCCTACCGCATCATAGGTATAGGTGCTGGAGAAGCCCAAGGCATCGGTCTCCCGCACCAGGTTGCCCATGGGGTCATACTTGTAGATGGTGGCATGGCCCAAAGGATTGGTTTCCCTGGTCAGTTCGCCGTTGGGGTCATATTCATAGGAATAGGTATGGCCCGCCGGGTCTTGTTCCCTGATGAGGTTGCCCAGGGCATCATAGGTATAGTTCCAGGTCTGTCCCAGGCCGTCAGTCTCTGCGGCCAGGTTGCCATTGGGATCAAAGACATAGGCGGTTACCGTGCCCAGGGGGTCGGTTTCCTGTACCAGGTTGCCTTCCCCGTCATACTGGTAAGAGGCGGAATTGCCCAGGGGGTCGGTCTCCTTGGCCAGGTTGCCGTTGGCATCGTAGGAATAAGTAGTGGCCTGACCCCTGGCGTCGGTTTCTTTGGCCAGGTTGCCCTCGGTATCATAAGCGAAGGTTCTGATCAGGCCAAAGGGATCGGTCTCCTTAATCAACCTGCCTTGGGCGTCATACTCATAGGCAAAAGTATTGCCCTTATTGTCTGTGAAACCGGTCAGGTTGCCTTCACTGTCATAGCCATAAGTATTCTTCCTGCCTAAGGCATCCACTTCACCGGTAACATTGCCCAGGGCGTCGTAGGTAAAGGTAATGGGCTGATTCCTGGCATCGGTCATCCCGGTAAGGTTGCCCATGGGATCGTACTGATAGAAGGTGGTGCGGCCCAAGGCGTCAGTCTCTGCGGTGAGGTTATCACCGGCATCGTACTGGTAACGGGTAACCTGGCCCAGGGGGTCGGTAACCGCCTCCAGGTTGCCTTTGCCGTCATAACGGTAGCTGTGCTGGTTGCCCAGGGCATCCTTTTCCGCCACTACGTTACCGAAGAGGTCCAATTGATAAGAAGCTTGGTTGTTCAGGGGGTCTTTCTCCCCGGTAAGGTTACCCAGGCTGTCATAGCTGAAATTGGTGATTTTAGCCAGGGCATCGGTCTGGCTGACCACGTTGCCATTGGCGTCATAAGCATAGGTAATACTGGCCCCCCGGCTGTCGGTCTCTTTAACCAGGTTGCCATTGCCATCATAGTTAAATTGCTTTTTTAATCCTACGGGGTCAGTGATGCCGGTTAACCTGCCTTCACCGTCATAAGTGTAGGTGGTTTTGTTGCCCAGAGTATCGGTGGCGTAAACCAGGTTTCCCACCTGGTCATAAATGTATCTGGTAGTAGCGCCCATGGCCCCCGTCTCGGCCACCACCTGGCCCAGGGCATCATAGGCATAGAGGGTGGCCTGGCCGTTGCCATCCACTTCTTTAATTAAGTTGCCGACCTTGTCATAAGCAAAACTTCTGGTGATGGAGTTTACCCCGCCGGCATCAGTGATTTTTTCCTCCAGGACATTTCCCGTCAGGTCATACTTAAAGGTAGTTGCCACCTTGTCAGGGTCTGTGGTTTTGATTACCTGGCCCAAGGCATTATGCTCATTAAGGGTAATGTTCCCGGCAGGATCCACTTCCTTAATCACGTTGCCGTATACATCATAGCCAACGGTAGTAACTCCGTTTCTTTCATCAATAATTTTAATTAAATTTCCGTATTGGTCATAGGTATTGGTTACGCTGTATTTGGCAAATTCCCCGTTGGGCAGGGCATATTGATAGGTTGTTCCGGTCTGGTTGCCCCTGCCGTCGTAGTTATAGGATATAACATTGCCTGCCGGGTCGGTAACCGCAGTCGGGTTGTTGTTGGCGTCATATGAATAGGCAGTGTTGTTGCTCAGGGGGTCTTTGGTGGCAATTAGGTTGCCTTTAGCATCATACTGGTTGGTGGTTATGCCTCCGTTGGGGTCGGTGACGGAAATAAGGTTACCCCGGGAATCATATTGGTAGGAAGTTTTGCCGCCCACTGCATCCACCACCTGGGTTTGCCGGCCGGCCTGGTCGTAGGTGATGATCCGCTGGTTCCCGGCAGGGTCGGTTTCAATGATCTGGAAAAGTTCAGGCTTGTAATCATAGGTGGTGGTCTGCCCGGAAGCGTCGGTTACAGCCGCTACCTTGCCTGCCTCGCCGTAGAAAAAGTAGCTGGTCTTGCCTTGACTGTCGGTCATGCCGGCTAGTTGGCCGCCCTGGTCATAGGAATAGGCGGTGGTTTGACCATCGGCAGCGGTTACCCCTGCCAGCCGTCCGGCCGGGTCGTAAGAGTATTGCACTGTACGTCCGGCGTAATCAGTTATTTGAATAAGTTTACTTTTTAGGTCATAGGAAAAAAGGATTTCCCTGTTAGCAGTATCTACAATTTTGGTCAGACGCTGCCCGGTATAGACATACTGCACCCGGTTGCCGTTTTTGTCAGTTACCTGATTAAGCTGCCCCTTTTGAGTAAATTGCCAGCTTACATGTTCTACCGGGTGGTGCAGCAGATAAGTGCCGTCCCCTTGCCGGGCCAGTTCCAGGCGTAAACCGGCAGGGGTAGTATAGAGGCCGCCGGGCAAGGGTTGATATGTAAATTTGGCCCCGGACTCATTAGTGTAGATTACTGACCCGTCAGCCCTGGCCCTGAGGGACGGAATGCCTAACCTGAAACCTTCCCCCACAGGGCTGGCAGCGCCTGATAAACTGTTATAAAAACGGGTAATGGTAACCGGCAAGCCCCGCCCGGCAAGATTCAGGTCGGTGGCTTGCAGCACCAGGTTTCCGTTATAGCTCACCTGGGCCGCCAACTGGTTGTTGAGGTCTACGGTGCTTACGGCCTGGTTTTCAGTTTCCCCCAGGCCCTCCGGCTCATTCTTGACCTCGATGTTTAAGACCTCGGTAACCTGTTTCCCCCGGTTGTTCCGGGCGATAACGGTAACCTGGTAATCCCCGTCCGGCACACCGGTACTATCCCATGTCCAGGTATATTCCTGAGCCGTGACAGAGTTCTGAAAAACCAGAACCCCACTGACCCGGTCGATAATCTTGACCGTCAGGTTATCGACATTGACACCCCGGACAGTTATCTTGCCGGAACCTATCAATAACGCCCCATCAAAGGGTTCCACCACTTCCAGGGAAGGTTTGCTGATTAGTTCATCGACATAACGAATCTCGTTGGTTAACAATGGGACGCTGCGGTTATGGGCCCATTCGATGGTCTGCATAGTGGCC
The DNA here is from genome assembly GCA_021849745.1 of Bacillota bacterium. Classification (GTDB taxonomy): domain Bacteria; phylum Bacillota; order Carboxydocellales; family JAJZSN01; genus JAJZSN01. The sequence goes on from JAJZSN010000092.1 coordinate 5,764, forward strand.
AAAACCCTGCCGCTGCCATAGGGATATTCTACATAGGTAGGTTGGCTGCCATCGGAAATAATGATATTAGTCCCCTGAGGCAGGCCGGTAAAATAACCATGGGTACTGTAACCCAGTCCTGAAAGGCTCCCTTCGCTAATCCCGTTGAGTATTGGATGGGTTGGGTCTTCAATACTGAGATAATCATTATAAGCATTAACATGACCGGGGCTTCCCGGCAGGATATCGGTCCAATTCCCGTCAGACCATCCCTGGTCGGCCATATGTGCTAATAGGATGCCGCCCTGGCTCACAAAATCCGCTAGCTTTTGTTTATTGGCGGCCAAAGTATTATATGTAGAAGTAGTTTGGTCCGAAGCAATAATTATTACCTTGGTCTGGTTCGCCTTAAAGTCATAAGTCGCTAAAGAAGATGCGCTGATTATCTTATAAGGAATTCCCAGAGCATTTAAGACATCGTCATTGGAAGTTTTATTCCATGGATAAACATCCTGAACTATGACGAAAGATGCCCCGGTTGCTGCTGCAGCCCTTATGGGAGAGCCCGCCGGTTTTTTCCCCGGTGCCGGCGCCTGGGAAGGCTTTTTAACTCCTGGTTTCAGAGGAACATAACCCTCCGGAGCTTTGTTGGTAGTTACCTTCGGCTGAGCCGCAATTGCTTGCGGAATGAGATAGAACTGGCCCATGGTAAAGACCATGGCCATAATCAGGATGATGGCAAAACTCTTTTGCCATAGCTTGAAACTACTTTCCATCTTCGCTTCACTCCTTTTTTAGGTATCCTCTCGTTTTGCCTTAACAAGTTCTTCGCATTCCCCATCCAAAAAAAACTGACCTTTGGAGATACTACTCCCAGGTCAGCTATGATTTGAAACTGAATCTTAGCAACCCGACCATCGTAGTCCCCCGATAAGAACCTTAGATTCGTGGTTTTGCGCCCCCCGTCTTTCGATGGGGTTTACCCTTTTGAATTGGAAAGCCAAAGTATATCGTCAAATTTTTACTAATAAAGAGAATTAACACCACTATTCTACATTAATTGATAAATTCCTTCTTTTAACATGTAAAATTTTGTTTAAATTTCAAAATAAAATTAGCACCCCTTAAGGTGCTAATACTATAGCTTTCTATTACTGTAACTTATCCATCATTCTCTTTAACATCACCACAGCCTCGGCCCTGTTGGCTGTAGCATCAGGCTTAAAAGTACCGTCCTTATATCCCGATACCAACCCGTTCTCCCTGGCTGCAGCAATCTCCACGGCGGCCCAATGACCTGATGTATCATTCATACCCTCGTCCCCGCCGTTAGCCGACAGTTTTAAAGCCTTGACCAGCATAGCGGCAAGTTCACCTCTGGTTACCGGACGGTCGGGTTTGAAGGTGTCATCCTGGTAGCCGTTGATTATTCCGGCGGCCCGGGCCGCCTCAATGGCGGCGGCAGCCCAATGGCTCCTGGTATCCGTAAAAGCGGCCCCGTTGCCCTCCGGCAGTTTCAAGGCCCTGACCAGCAAGGTGGCGAACTCACCACGGCTCACAGAGCGGCCCGGCCTGAAAATATTCCCCGCATAGCCCTTGACCAATCCTTGTTCCACCAGATTTTTAATCTCCCCATAGGCCCAAAAATCAACCCCTACGTCCATAAACAAAGAGGCTGCCGGCACTTGCCCCACCACTGGGTTACTCAAGTCTACGTTAACAATATTCGAAGAAACCAGCTTACCCTTACTGTCTTTGACAAAAACACGGAAAATCCTGTCGCCCGTTTCCCCGTTGATAATGGCAGAAGCGCCATAACCATCTACTAAAGTTTTCACCGGCGCCGCCAAAGGTTGGTCGGGAGCATAATATACCAGGGTGTATTCCAAGTTAGGTGAATTATCATCCAGGGCTCTGGTCCAGTTAAACTCCAGTTTCAGATGACCGTTCCTCCCCTTATCAACTCCTACCAAAGCCAAGGCAGGGGAACTAGGAGCAGCATTAGGCGTCCCCTTTAACCCGGCCAATTCCAGCCAATATTGCTCCAAGCCTTGTACTTGTGCCGCCAGGGGCAAGTTCAGGTTTTCTTGGGGAGATAAGTTGAAAATCCCATTATCAAACTCCCCGTATTGATCTTTAAAAACCCTTGATTTTTTGGCCAGAGGCGAACCAAACAACTGAATATAATCCTCAGCAGCAATTTCCTCTATATTCCACCGGTGGTCGTTGCTCTGTACCGACACCCTTTGCTCATCAAGAAGGCCCCGCACCCTGGCATAACCGGTCTTGCGCCAATCATCAAAACTGACTCCTTCCTTCATCCAAAGATAATAGTTGGTAAAATGGTGTCCATATTCATGGGCAATAACCTTGGCAAAGTCATCTACAGCAGACTTGCCGTCACCCCCATAAAGGTCAATGGCCGATGATTTGTTGTATGTTTTACGGCCATCCGAGCGATTGCCGTAGTACCCCCGGTACATACCGGCCACTCCCTCACCTAGGGGATAACCGCCATAGAAATTAACCGAACCCAGGTAAGATAGCTCATCCCCGTGGGTATTGCTCACCAGTTCATCATAAATCCTTTTGAGCTTATCCTCATTGGCCCAGTTTTTAGAGAAAGCTTTAATAGTTACCCCCTCCGGCCCGGTATAGGAAGCTAAGGGTTCCTGGGCCAGGGCCGTCCCAGGAAGAAAAAACAGGGTCACAAGCGCCATTATGGTTATATAATACATAGAATGCTTGCGAAACATATCTCTACCCCTTTCTATTGCCTCATTTCGGGTCGACTTGGGGTCGCTTTCGGGTGAGGCAGTAACCCTACGTTGCTCACGGGTCATTCTAAAGTCTTACTGCTATACGGTAATTTGCTTAACAACCAAAAAGCCACAAGTATTACCTTGTGGCTCTATCTAACCTCCAACTTCTAACCTCTAACCACTAATAGTCTTAGTATCCCTAACCTCAACATCAACCTTGGCGGACTTGCGGCTGAAGAATCCGAGCTTATCCGCCCCCACCAGGGCTAGCACGGCCAACCCTACCAAGATTATGACACTCTGGGAAGTGGTTACCATGGTCAACAAGATAGCGCTGGCAGATAACACTAAGTTAATTCCGTAAATGGCCAGTACCGTTTGCTTATGACTCAGCCCACTGGCCAAAATCTTATGGTGTAAATGTTCTTTATCAGCCTGAAAAATAGGCTGTCCGTTAATCATCCGGCGGATAATGGCCGACAAAGTATCAAAAATAGGAATTCCTAGAATTAAAATGGGTACGAACAAGGCAATAATGGTGGCGCTTTTGGCAACACCCATAATTCCCAGGGCCGCCAAGGTAAAGCCGAGGAATAAACTCCCCGAATCACCCATGAAAATCCGGGCCGGGTTAAAATTAAACTTCAGAAAACCCAAAGCAGCGCCGGCTAAGATAAAAGCCACAGCAGCTATATTGTCATTAACAATGTTCAAATCGGTCAGGGCCACAATACCCAAAGTACCGGCAGCAATGGCAGCCACGCCCCCGGCTAGGCCATCCAGACCGTCCACCAGGTTAACAGCATTAGTCACCCCGACCACCCAAAACAAGGTCACCGGAATACTGAAGTACCAAGCATTAAGGTTAATGGTTCCCCCTTGCACCGGGTTAGAAAGGCTTTCTACTTCAACCCCGAAATAGATGAGGATTCCCGCTGCTACCAATTGTCCGGCCAATTTAACTTTAGGTGAAATTTCCAGCAAATCATCCAAAGCGCCTAAGACAACGATAACCGTACCGCCTAAAAGCAATCCCATCAAGGGGCCGGTGATATCCTGGGTAGCCACCACCATGGCGACAAAAGCCAAATAAATAGCCAGCCCGCCCATCCTGGGCATAATCCTGGCATGAACCTTTCTATCATTAGGGTTATCAACCGCCCCTACCCGAAAAGCCAAACGGCGCACCAAAGGAGTCAAAGCCAAGGCCACCAGTAAGCTGCCTCCGAAATATAATAAATTCTGTAACATCATATCCTCCCAGTCTTGATTGCTCTGCAAATTCTATTTCAACAGAGCTAAATCGTAATCTGGTATCATAAATTCAGCTAACAACCGACTATAAAAAGTCACAACTAAAATATTTGTTCGACATTAAAATGCATTCTCCTGCAAAAACCTAAATATTCTTCACTAAATAAATCTTTAGATGTGATTTTTGTTAACCCAAACCCGCCAAAGAAACTTGGGCAGAACCAACATCCGCTTGTACCGCCAGGGTTCTTTAAGGAGACGGTATAACCATTCCAACCCCAGACGCTGCATCCAGATAGGGGCTCGCCGAACCTTGCCGGCAAAGACGTCAAAACTACCTCCTACCCCGATAGCCACAGGAACGCCTAATGCTTCCCGGTGTTCCCAAACCCATCGTTCCTGCTTGCCCATTCCCAAGGCTACTAGGAGAATATGAGGTCTGGCCTGGGTGATTTGCTCCAACACAGGCCCGGATTCTTGAAAAAATCCGTGTTGAACCCCTGCCACTTCAAGTCCCGGATATTTTTCGGTTAGATTGCGGGCCGCAGTTTCCGCTACCCCAGGGGCAGCCCCTAGGAAATAAAAGCGTAATCCCCTCCCGCCTCCTTCTTCGAACAGCCGGGTAACCAAGTCAATTCCGGTGACCCGCTGAGGCAAAGGACGGCCCAAAATTTTTCCGGCAATAACCAATCCAACTCCATCAGCAGTAACCAGAGCAGCTTGGGCCAAAATATCTTTGAACTGCCTGTCCTCCCGGGATAGCATGATGATTTCCGGATTGGCCGTTACCACCAGGTTAGTTTTCTTATCATCGGTATAACCAATTACCAGACGGACAGCTTCCTCCAAAGTAACTTTATGCACTCCCACTCCTAATATGTCTATAGCATCCATGTTATCTCACCTTAATAAAAAACCCAGAGCTTTAACCCTCTGGGTTTAAGTTAATTTTCAAAAGGCCGGTTCCCTTCCCCTTATAAAACTCCCCCAACGGCATTTGCCGTAGTGTTAGCATTAACATTGGGTTCACTCACCGGATTCGGGTTAGCGACAGGAGGCTGGGAAGGTTGGGTCGGGGTTGTTGTTGTAGGAGGCGCAGGCGGCTGTTGAGTATTCCCTCCGGCGTTATTACCTTCTGTGGTCCCAGTCCCGGGCTGGGCACCAGGGTTAGGCGTTGTACCTGTACCGGGTTGAATAGCCGGTGGCAGTCCTGTTCCAGAATCGGTTCCAGGCTGCCCATTATCAGTTCCCTGATTATTCCCGGTTCCCGGTATAACTGTACTATTACCTTGGTTAGTGGTATTATCAGCAGGCGGTTTTGTTTCACCCTGTTTCTCGGAATCTAAACCTCCAGCGGTTTTAGGGGGTGAATTTTGTTTGCCTTCAGTAACTACAGCGACGGTTTTCTTGGTATTCTTTCTCTTGCCCTCATTGGCTACATTGATATCAGGCCCTGCCACCGTCTCGGAGATAACACCCTGATTTAAATCATTTAACACAACTTTAGCTTTATCTTCGTTATACTTCCAATAACTGCCCCTGTTGTTATAAAACTGTCCGGGCAGGGTCTGGGAAGCAATCTCCATGTTTCCGTCCAACTGGGTGGAGAACTTAGCCAATGCCACCATCTGTTTAGTAGTTAGATTTGTTTCCACATTAGCCATAATATCAGGAATCAGTTTGGGTAGTTTTAACACGGTAGAAGGCTGCAGTATTTCCTTGGCCAAAGCTTTAAGAAACTTTTGCTGCCTTTGGGTTCGGCTGATATCTCCCAAGGCATCATGACGGTACCGCACATAGTCCAGAGCGTGCTTGCCATCCAACCGCTGAATCCCCTTTTTTAGATTAATGTTAGTTCCATCAGTAGGATCCTGGTAGGGCATTTTTTTCTCAACATCAATAGTTACCCCACCCAAAGTATCGACGATATCCTGAAACCCATTAAAATTGGTTTTAACCCAAAAATCTATTTTGGTATCGAGGATTTTCTCCACGGACTCTACCGCTAACTCAGGGCCGCCATATTCGTTGGCGCTGTTAATCTTGGCCTTTCCATGACCGGGAATCTCCACCATAGTATCCCGGGGAATAGAAAGGAGTGATACTTTTTTGGCATCCCGGTCAATATTAGCCACAATCATAGCATCAGTCCGGGTATTTTTCTCCCCCGGCCGAGCATCAATCCCCAGTAGGAGAATGTTGATTTTGCCCTTTTCAGTCTTGACACTTCCATCGCCATAGGTTACTACCTTCTCAAAAGGATCAGCCTGCAGCCAATTAACGGCAAAGTAACCGGTTCCAAAAGTAGCAACAAAAACAAAGCCAAATAGCAATATAATTTTCATAAATAATTTGAATTTCATACATATCTCCTCCGACTAAACAACAAAAAGCAAACCAAAACCACCATTGAATGACAATTAATGCCAATTCACCTTTAGTGACGTCTAACAATATAATAGCTTATTTGCCCTAGTAATTCAATTGCTAAATGATACCTAAATTAAAATTCCAATTGTTGCATAATGATATTTTTTTTCGGACATGCTATAATAGATTCAGTATGGAAGCATCTTCTTGCTGAATCCCCCTTTGCTGGCATCATTCATACTGAAGTAATTTCTTTTTGTTTATGCAATTAGCCTAAAGATTTCTCAGTATAATGTTGCCAGCAAATCATTCTTATAAGTATTTCTTAGGGTCAGCTATCAGCTGTCAGCAAAAAAATTTAAGCAGCACTTCGTGCTGCTTTTTCTTTTAACTATGAACTACGAACTACGAACTATGAACCCTCTTGCAACCTGCATTCCCGGAAATTATAACATGTTCAACTGAGTATAGTGCTTTAAACCCGCATCGTTACTGGATTTTAGGTAATTTATAAGTTGACTTTTAAAGCTTTCCATGTTATAATTTATAACATGGAA
>JAJZSN010000005.1:0-3856 GCA_021849745.1 Bacillota bacterium
ATTGGACGAAAGAGAAACGCCTAAACGGTGTCGGTGATAAACGGGAATCGCCCCCGTCATTTTCGGTTCCGATATTGCCGTCAACTAGCGTGATTAATAACATCTACAGAAGATTAATACTTGGATTGCTAACAATTCGAGTCAGTTATTCTTACTGTTGATAATACTGGTTATTGCGGGTGGAGTATTGTTATACAGAAAAAGTCGGGGTAACTAGACAGATAAAACGATAAAAAGGGGATGACCAAATGAATTTCTTGGTTAGCCGGTTTGGTGAAATATCAGTTATTGTGGCTAGTTCAAGTTCACGGAGACTTGGCATAGGAAAAGCGATGATGGACTATGCTGAAAAACAGTTGTAAAATGCAACTTAAAACAAACAATTCCAAAATAATTAATAAGGATGCTGGAAAATTAAAAAAAACTCCTCCACCTAAGGGTAAAGGAGTTGGACCAATCACTATCTGTTGTTGTTAAAGCAATCGCTGCAGTATACAGGTCGATCATTTCTAGGGCGGAAAGGCACTTGGGTCTGGGTTCCGCAAGCTGCGCAAGTAGCGTCATGCATTTCACGTTGTTGACGGGGGCCACGGCTGAAACCACCACCGCGGTTCTGATCCTTGCGGGCCGCCCTACACTGTGGGCAGCGGCCAGGCTCGTTAGTGAAACCTTTTTCAGCATAAAATTCTTGTTCAGAAGCTGAAAAAACAAATTCATTACCACAATCACGGCAGGTTAAAGTCTTGTCATTATACATAAAAAACCTCCTCAAAGTTTTTGCCCATAATGGTTTAAGGATTCACTCTTTCTCCCTGACCATTAAGAAATTGAGAAGGGGAAAATAATGAAAACACTCTAGACCCATAGAATGAGCTTCGATTAATTTTAGCACTCATTTGGGAAAAAGTAAAGTTTTATGCAGTTAAGCGAAAGAGGGTGAGGTCGATTTTAGGAACAACTGATTTCGAAGTCTTTTTAATTTCGGGGATTATGCTTAATTTGACACCTGGATCGGATACCATGTATATTCTAAGCAGAAGTATAACCTTCGGTAAGAAAGCCGGAATTTGGTCTGTCTTAGGAATCTCAACGGGCGCCGTTATCCATACTCTTTTAGCGGCCTTTGGTTTATCTGTTATCTTGGCAAAATCACCGGTAGCCTTTGAAATAGTAAAATACCTCGGGGTTGGTTATTTGTTTTATCTTGGTATAAATGCTATTTTAAAATCTAAAGGAAATGAATTTGTTTTATCGTCAGGCGGTCAATCCAGTTCCAAGAAGATTTACCTGGAAGGGTTATTAACCAATTTGTTAAACCCCAAAGTTGCCTTATTCTTTCTTGCCTTTTTACCACAGTTCGTGGATTCTACAGCCGGGTTAGGAGCAATACCTTTTTTCTTTTTGGGAAGCACTTTTATCACAACAGGGACAATATGGTGCTTAATTTTAGCCGTATTCTCATCGTATGCCACCGATAAATTTCGCATGAACCCAAAAATATCTCTATTGATGAACAGATTATGCGGTTTTGTCTATCTTGCGTTGGGAATAAACCTCTTGCGAGTAAGAGTTTAATGTGACAATCGGAGGTTTCTATGGATTTTAAGAATAAAGTTGTAATAGTCACCGGGGCGGGGCGGTAAGCCTGAGGATATTGCCAGGGCTTGTCTTTACCTTTCGGGAGAGGGAAATAATTTTATCACAGGAACTAATCTCATCATCGACGGAGGCATGACCCGCAAGATGATCTATGAGCCATAAAGATTACAAGAGGTGCAATTAATGAGTGAGAAAAAAAGGGCCGGAATCTGGTATGCCATAATCGCCTTTGGGGCCTGGGGTGTCTTACCTCTTTACTGGAAAGCCCTACAGCAGGTACCCGCCCATGAAATCCTTGCCCACCGGGTTTTATGGTCTTTCGTATTTGTTCTGGTAATCTTGGTGGCTTTGGGGCGCTGGAAGAGTCTCAAAGAAGCCCTTACCAACCGTTCTGTCAGCCTTGCTGTGCTTCTTAGTTCCTTACTAATCAGTTGCAACTGGTTTATATATATCTGGGCCGTTAACGATAATCACATTATAGAGACTAGTCTGGGTTATTATATCAATCCATTGTTAAATATAATCCTGGGTATGTTGGTATTAAAAGAACGACTGAACTTCTGGGAACTTTTTTCACTTTTCTTAGCTTTCACAGGAGTTGTCATAAGAACAGTACAGTACGGCAAAATTCCATGGATAGCCCTATCTTTGGCCATAACCTTTGCCTTATATGGTTTAGTAAAGAAAACGACTAAACTGGATACTATTACAGGGTTAGCCATGGAAACTGCATATATTGCGCCATTGGCTTTCATTTACCTCGTTTTTCTTGGGATGGATGGGGCGGGTTCTTTTGGTGTGTCTACCCTGGATGTTAACCTTTTGTTATTGGGTTCCGGGATCGTGACGGCTATGCCACTTTTGTGGTTTGCCCAGGGGACCCAAAGGGTATCCTTGTCCACCATTGGTTTTATCCAGTATATATCGCCCACCGCAAGTCTATTAATTGGGGTATTAGTATATAAAGAGCCCTTTACCGGGGGCCATCTGGTAAGTTTCGGTTTTATCTGGAGCGCCCTGTTATTGTATTCCTTCTCCCAGACAGGTTTCATGCAAAGCCTGCAGCCTGAGTATTTCAAAGCTAAAAATGTTAATTGATAGACCGGTCAAACGGTCTTTTTTTATTGATCAATAACTTATATATTTACCATATGGCAAGGGGATTTGGAGGAGTAAATAAAAATAAAAGGCAACCACGAAGGGCACCGGAGAGCACAGAGAAAAAAGATCTAAATATAGCTGTTAAAAAATATCTCTATGTTAATATTTTCTTTAACACGGATAAATTCTCTTTATTCTTTTACCCCCAACCATAATAAATATTTATTAGACAAATAACAATAGTTTATATAAAATAAAAGAAAAACCTACTGGGAGAGGTGACTATGAAGAGGATAGGGGTTTTTGTTTGCTGGTGTGGTTCCAACATCGGCGGAGTTGTAGACGTGCTGAAAGTGGCCGAGGCGGCCAAGGGTTTCCCTGGAGTGGTTTTTACCCAGGAGTATAAATATACCTGCTCGGAGCCTGGTCAGGAGATGATGATCCAGGCCATTAAGGAGCATCGTCTGGACAGGGTGGTGGTTGCTTCCTGTTCTCCCAGGATGCACGAGTTAACTTTCCGGAAGACCATCGCCAGGGCCGGTCTTAACCCGTACTTGCTGGAAATGGCTAACTTGCGGGAGCATTGTTCCTGGGTACATCCCGATGCTCCTGAGGAAGCAACGGCCAAAGCCATTGATTTGGTGCGCAAAGCCGCAGCTAAAGTAGCCAAAATTGTTCCCTTAACCGAATCCAAGATTCCTATTACCAAACGTGCTTTAGTCATCGGTGGAGGAATTGCCGGGATTCAGGCGGCCCTTGATATCGCCGACCACGGCCACGAGGTGATTATTCTGGAGAAGGAGGCCACCATTGGAGGGAAAATGGCCCTGTTGGACAAAACTTTTCCCACCCTGGACTGCTCGGCTTGTATCTGTACTCCTAAGATGGTGGATGCGGCCCAGCATCCCAATATTAAGCTGTATACTTATGCCGAAGTGGAAGAGGTTAATGGATATATCGGCAACTTCGAGGTAACCATCCGGAAAAAAGCCAGGTATGTGGATTTGGATAAATGTACCGGCTGTGGGGTTTGTGAGACCAAGTGTCCCACCAAAGTAAACAGTGAGTTTGAACAGGGATTGGGGACCAGGCCTTGTATCTATAAACCTTTTCCCCAGGCGGTACCCAACAAGCCGGTGATTGACCCGGTTAACTG
>JAJZSN010000005.1:3866-54627 GCA_021849745.1 Bacillota bacterium
TGCGGGGTATGTGCCAAGGTTTGCCCTATCGGGGCCGTCAATTTTGAGGATGAGGACACCCTGGTTACTGAAAAGTTTGGGGCCATAGTCATGGCCACCGGCTATGAACTCTTTAACTGGCAGAAAACATACGGGGAGTACGGTTGTGGTGAATATCCCGATGTGATTACCGGGATGCAGTTTGAGCGGCTGGTCAATGCTTCAGGGCCGACCTTGGGCAAAATCAAACGGCCTTCCGACCACAAAATACCCCAATCCATCGTTTTCATCAAATGTGTCGGTTCCCGGGACGAGGTGAAAGGGAAGAAGTATTGTTCCCGGGCCTGCTGTATGTACACAGCCAAACACGCCACCCAGGCCCTGGAGAAAATTCCCGGGGCGGATGTTTATGTTTTCTATATGGATGTGCGGACACCGGGTAAGATGTATGATGAGTTCTATGTCCGTACTTCCGAGGAGCACGGCGCTAAATACCTGCGGGGCCGGGTGTCAAAGATTTTTCAGCAGGGTGATAAGTTGATTGTGCGGGGTGAAGATACCCTGTTAGGGCAGCCAGTGGAGGTTGCCGCCGACCTGGTGGTACTGGCTACCGCTATGGTATCTGTCTCCAATGCCGCAGAGTTGGCTCAGAAGGTTGGTTTCTCTTATGATAAAGACGGTTTCTTCACTGAGGCCCATCCTAAGTTGCGTCCCGTAGAAACCAACACCGCAGGGGTATACCTGGCCGGGTGCTGCCAGGGACCCAAGGATATTCCGGATACGGTGGCCCAGGCCAGCGGGGCGGCTTCCAAGGTATCGGCCCTGTTCTCCGCTGATGAAATGACCACCAACCCCATGATTGCCGAGGTGAATGGGGGATTATGTTCAGGTTGCCTGCAGTGCCAGGGTATCTGCCCCTATAAGGCTATCCAGCCTGAGACCGTTACGGAAAGAGTCCATGGTCATAACGTAGAACGGGTGATAGCAGGAGTAAACTCCGGCCTCTGCCAGGGCTGTGGGGCCTGTACCGCCGAGTGCCGTTCAGGGGCTTTGAATCTCAAGGGCTTCACCAATTCACAACTATTGGCGGAGGTGGATGCGGCATGTCTGTAATGGAACAACAGATTGTTGATTGGCAACCTAAAATCGTCAGCTTTTGCTGTAACTGGTGCAGTTATGCCGGGGCCGACCTGGCGGGGATTAGCCGGTTTAAACACCCGGCCAACCTACGGGTCATCCGGGTGCCCTGTTCCGGACGGGTCAATCCCTTCCTGGTGCTGCGTGCTTTCCAAAAGGGAGCCGACGGGGTGCTGGTGGCCGGGTGCCACCCTGGAGACTGCCATTATGCTACAGGTAATTTATTTACCCGTCGCCGGTTCTTAGTGATGAAGCGGTTACTGGAGTATATAGGCTTTGAACCGGGACGGTTCCAGGCCCGTTGGATTTCCGGGGCGGAAGGCCAAAAATGGGCGGAGAATTCTAAGAAAGTTACTGAAGATATTAAGGCGTTGGGGCCAAATAGAAAGCTTCGGGAAGTCCCGAACCTTAAAGGCCGGGCTTAATTTATTTAACCCCCAAAGAACTACGCAAAGCTGACAGCTGATTACCGTCCAACTCCCAAAACCCCTCCCAAAGCGCCGCCGAACAGGCAGAAAAGGGTTTTCTTAACCACTCCGACCAAAGTAAAAGCAGTGGGCAAGGCCACAGCGGAAACCGCCAAGGCCGCCAGCAGGAAAATCACCCCTGCGCCGAAACCATGAATAAGTCCTTTTTGTTTAGCCATTCGGGAAGAAGTCCAACCTCCTCCCACAGCTCCCAGAGTCAAGATACCCAGGGCCAGGCCCGGTAAGTTTGCCTCAGACAAACTGGTGAAACTAAGGAGCAATCCGGTGAACATGCTTAAGAGCAGGGTGGAGCAAAGGGCCACAAAGGATCCCTTAATCATGGCCGATAAGTTAATGGACGGGGTTCTATCAATATTTTGAGTGGAAAAACCCATTTTTCACACCTCCGATACAAATTTCCTCTTTACAATCTATGGGTGAATTGCTGGATTTATGACAAGAGTTAGGTTATAATTTGATAAGTGGAGGTGGGTAAATGTATTTCTGGAATGTTGAGAAATTGGCGGCAGACCTGAGGGAGAATAGGTTAACCCAGAAGGACAAGATGAAATATTTAGTTGTATTTTCGGTATATTATACAGTTTTGTTTGAGTTTGTCTTTTGGTCGGGGGTTCATGGCGAAAACATCTATGATATGCCAATAACCAATCGGTTCATTGTGATATTTATTAGTTTTTATTCATTATACTTTATTTTCGGCAGCTTGATATTGGGAGAGGTATTTGATAATTTTGTCCAAAATGCTAGTATACTTGATGCTGCAACCCAGTTAATTTTTATGATTTCATACTATTACTACATAAAAATTTACATTGCCAAAATAGCTAGGAGTCAATAAAAAACCGTACCTTGAGGTACGGTTTTTTATTGACTCCTAGCTAAATTTTGAATACTATATAAGTAAGTGAGTAATCACTCATCGAAGGAGGTTAATAAAATGACCGCACAGGATACAAAAGAAAAGGTGATGGCTGCTGCCATCAAAGTCTTTGGCCAAAAGGGCTTTCATGGAGCCACCACCAGGGAAATTGCCAGGGAAGCCGGGGTAGCTGAAGGTACTATTTTTCGGCATTTCAAAAGCAAGAAGGATCTTTTGGTCAGTTTGGCTACGCCCATGGTGGTGGATAGTTTAATTGGGTTGATTGATGAAGTTTCCAATCGTTCTGATGAAGAAATAATTAAGGCTGTTATTAATAATCGGATAAAAATTATCCGAGAACATATGGGTATAGTTAAACTTTTAATCTATGAGTCGGTGTTTCACCCGGAGGTACAGGAGATTTTATATAGTAATATCATTTCTAAAGCTAAAGGGGTGCTTGAAAAATTTATCTCCCAGAGGATTCAGCAAGGCCGGTTTAAGGATGTAGATCCCTCTCATGCTGCCAGGTGCTTGGCGGGAATGGTATTTATGATGATTTTATGGGAAAATGTGGGCCTCGATGAGTCCAAGGGGTTAACCAAGGATGAAAAGATAACTCAATTGGTGGACATCTTCTTACATGGCATGACCAAAAGCTAAAAAGGGGGCGTTGAGATGAAAAGAAGAGGTACGGGTTTATGGGTCATGGGGATTTTGGTCGCCCTAATCCTGGCTGGTTGTGGAACGGCGGTAAAGGGTGGGGGGGTGACTGCTTCAGGCACTGTTGAGGCTACAGAGATTACGGTGAGCAGTGAAATGGCCGGCAAAATAACTGAGGTTAAAGTGGCCGAAGGTGATAAAATTAAAGCCGGTGAAATACTGGCAGTATTAGATGATAAAGTGGCGGCGGCCCAGGTGAAGGCGGCCGAGGCGGTAGTCAAGGGGGCCCAGGCAAGGCTGGCAGAGACCAAGGAGGGTTCCAGGGTACAGCAAATCCGTCAGGCTGAGGCTGCAGTTAAGCAGGCTCAAGCAGTGGTGCAAGGTGCGGAGGAAACGAAAAATAATGCCTACCGGTTGTGGCAGGATTTGCAAGAGGTGTACGGATCTGAAGGGGTTACAGAAAAGGAACTGGATGCCGCTGAAACCAGGTATAAGACGGCTGAATCCCAATTAAAGGCTGCGGCGGCTCAGGTAAAAGGGGCTCAGGAACAGTTGGCCCTACTAAAAGCAGGAGCCTCCGGCAATACCATAAAGGCCATGGATGCTTCTCTTTCTCAGGCTGAAGCCGGATTGGAGCAAGCCAGAGCCCAATTAGCCAAGACTAGAATTACTGCTCCCGGTGAGGGTACGGTGGCCGCAGTAATGGTAGAAAAAGGGGAACTGGCAATGCCGGGGGCGCCTGTTTTGACTCTCTTAGACTTACAGAAAAAATGGGTTAAGGTGTATGTCCCGGAAGATCAACTGGGTCAAATCAGGTATGGGCAATTAGCTTTGATTAGTGTAGATTCCTTTCCTGGAGAGACTTTTCAGGGCAAAGTATCCTTCATCGCCAAAGAAGCTGAGTTTACCCCCAAGAATGTTCAGACCAAGGAAGAGCGGGTGAATATGGTTTTTGCCGTGAAGGTGACGGTGGAAGACCCTAAAGATAAACTAAAGCCGGGGCTGCCTGCCGATATTCTTTTCGGGGAAGGGTGATGGTCATGGAACACGCCATCGAGGTACAGGGTTTGACCAAGACCTTTGGTGATTTTACGGCGGTGGATAATCTTTCTTTCCGGATTAAGCCGGGGGAAATCTTTGGTTTCTTAGGCCCTAACGGTTCAGGGAAATCCACCACCATCAGGATGCTGTGCGGAATCTTGAGTCCCAGTGGCGGCCAGGGAAAAGTTCTGGGCTATGACCTCAAGGATAGTGAAAAAATTAAGCAGAATATTGGTTATATGTCCCAAAAGTTCAGCCTTTATGAGGATTTGACGGTTGAGGAGAATATTGACTTCTATGCCGGGATCTACGGCCTAAGGGGTAAAGAAGTCAGGGAAAGGAAAGAAGAGTTGATTCAACTGGCCTTACTTACCGGTAAAGAAAAAGCCCTGGCAGGCACTTTGTCCGGCGGTTGGAAGCAGAGGCTGGCTCTGGCCTGTGCCCTGGTTCACCGGCCTCATCTGTTGTTTCTGGATGAACCCACCGCCGGGGTAGACCCTGTTTCCAGGCGGGTTTTCTGGGAGTTGTTGTACCGGGTGGCGGCCCAGGGGGTGACTATTCTGGTGACCACCCACTACATGGATGAGGCGGAAAAGTGCGATGTAGTAGGGTTTATTTACCAGGGTAAGCTCATGGGATTCGGTACCCCCGGGGAATTGATGGGTGCCATGGGCTTAACCAATCTGGAGGATGTGTTCATCAAGGTGGTTGAGGAGGATTACCAAGACGAAGCCTGGCAGGAACTGCTTAAGTCCCACCGGAAGGAGGTGACCGGTGAATGATAAAGTGGTTTAGGATTCGTTCTATCGTCGTTAAGGAGATTATCCAGATTAAACGGGATATCCCCAGTTTGGCCATAATTTTCATTATGCCGGTATTTATGCTGCTTCTCTTCGGGTACGCAGTGACTACCGATGTGGATCATATTACCACCGTGGTTTGGGATCAGGACAAAAGTCCCCAGAGCCGGGAGATTATCCAGGCTTTTGAGCAATCGGGTTATTTCGATATCAGGTATTACGCCGGTGACATGAAAGAAATCACCTGGTTAATTGACGGCGGCGAGGCCAAAGCTGGTTTTATTATTCCGCCGGGTTATGCCAGGGATGTTTTAAAAGGACAGTCCGCTGGACTTCAGGCTATTATCGACGGGTCTGATCCCTTGATTGCCAGGACGGCTTTATCCACTGCCCAGATGATTGGGCAGGTAAAGGGTTTTGCCCTGAAGTTAGAGTCTTTGTCCCGTTTCGGTTTGGGTATCAAGGCTGAACCTGGTATCGACCTGCGGGCCAGGGTCTGGTATAATCCTGATATGGAGAGTGTGAGGTTCAATGTCCCTGGGTTAATTGGCTTAATCATGCAGAACATTACTGTTATGCTGACGGCTTTTGCCCTGGTGAAGGAGCGGGAGCGGGGTACCATGGAGCAGTTGATAATCACTCCTATCAAACCTTTTGAATTGATTATCGGAAAACTGATACCCTATGTAGGGATAGGTTTTATGGATGTGATTGTCACCTTGCTTATCGGATCACTGTGGTTTGAGGTTCCCGTTAATGGCAGTGTGTTATTGCTGCTGGCTTTGTCCCTTGTGTTTTTGCTGGTGGCCCTGGGCCTTGGGTTGTTTATTTCTACGGTGGCCAAAACCCAGCTCCAGGCCATGCAGATGACCTTTATGATTATTTTGCCCAGTGTTTTGTTATCCGGTTTCATGTTTCCCAGGGAAGCTATGCCCCTTCCGGTGCAAGCTTTCGGGGCGGTGATACCGTTGACTTATTTCCTGGAGATATTGCGGGGGATTATTCTTAAAGGGATTGGTCTGCAGGAGTTGTGGCGCAATGTGTTATGGTTGGCTATTCTTGGAGTGGGGATATTAACCCTCTCTGCGGTCAGATTCAAGAAAAAGCTGGACTAGGTTAAGCTGTAAAAACAGTTGGCAAATAAGTTGGCATTTAAGTTGGCATAAGAGGTGGTATTATGGTTAATAAAGGGAAGATTTATAGTTACGCCATAGGTGACTCTCTGTATCTTAATCTAACCAACCGGTGTCCTAACCGGTGCTGTTTCTGTATCAGGGAATTCCATGACGGGGTTGGGGCGGAGCCCCTCTGGCTGGAGAGAGAACCGTCGGCTCAGGAGGTCTTGGATTCTATAGACGATCTTTCGCGGTATAAGGAAATAGTGTTCTGTGGATTCGGTGAACCTTTAAGTAGAGTGGATGTGGTGGTGGAGTTGGCCAAAACCCTGCGGCCTGAGGGTATCCCCGTAAGGATAAATACCAATGGCTTAGCCAACCTTATCCATAAGCGAAATATCGTGCCCGAACTGGCGGGGTTGGTGGATGTTATATCCATCAGTCTTAACGCTGAAAATGTTGAGAAGTACCAAGAGTTATGCCAACCGGTATTCGGGGAAAAAAGTTACGAGGCTCTGTTGGAATTCGCCAGGGAATGTGTGAAGGTCATTCCCAAGGTTATCATGACAGTGGTCAATAAGCCGGAAGTGGATGTGCCAAAATCCGCAGAAATTGCTCATGGGATAGGGGCAGAGTTTAGGGTACGGACGTTTTTGTAGGTATTCCTGGGGGGCAGCTATCAGCTATCAGCTTTTTGTCATGGATTATTAGTCGTCAGCCGTCAGTCGACGGTTATATTTTTTTATGTTTAGCTGATAGCTGACGACTGTAACCGGTATTTTTATGGTGACTTATGTAATGCTAACCGATACCTTGGGCGAATATTTTAATCTATGGACATACCCGGATAACCTGATCCTAAAAGATACTGACCCTTTTGCCTTAGCAGATCTTACGGTATTTCCCATTCAGGCTATGCTGCTGGTTCAATACATGCCCCGAAATCCTTGGCAACAAACCTTAATCTTTGCCGGAGTAGCTCTCGTCAATGCTACCATAGAATACCTAACCCAAAGCTATACCGATTTATATCAAATCGGGGAGAACTGGAGCGTTGTTTATTCTTTCTTAGCCTACATAGCCACCTTCTGGTTGGTGAGGATTCAGCATTTGTGGTATATAAAAGTTCGTAGTTCATAGTTCGTAGTTCGTAGTTGATGTAAGCCTTCCTCATGGGTTTTAAGGGGCCGGTGAGTACAGCTTACCTAACAACTATGAACTATGAACTATGAGCTGCGAACCGGTTTTTCCTGAAGGAAAAACCCCCTCCCCCGTAGAATATATGTTCTGAAGGAGGGGGGAGGACTATGACCATTAAAATATTGCACCTGGCGGATATACATATCGGGATGGAAAACTACGGTCGTATCAATGGCAAGACCGGCCTCCACACCCGGCTGGAAGACTTTTTGGCTACTTTTGATCAGGTGGTGCAGCTGGCCCAAGAGGAAGATGTTGACTTGGTGGTTTTTGCCGGGGATGCTTTTAAGAACCGGGATCCTAATCCTACCCAACAGCGGGAGTTTGCCAGGCGGATTAAGGCTTTGGCCAGTCAGGCCCCGGTGGTATTGGTGGTGGGCAATCATGACTTGCCCAATACTGAAGGCAAGGCCCATAGTATGGAGATTTATGGAACCCTGGAGATTCCCAATGTGTTGGTGGCGAGGCAGCCGGAACTTTTCCGGGTGGAAACCAAGGGGGGGCCGGTTCAGGTGGCGGTGCTACCCTTTGCCGGTAAGAGCGGTCTTTTAACCAGGGAGCAATATAAGAACCTAACCCTGGAGGAGTTGAACAAAGTACTTCTTGACCGGGTTAAGGAGGAAGTTGACACTTTGGCGGCCCGGGTAGACCGGAAGGTTCCAGCCTTGTTAACTACCCACTTATCGGTGGCAGGAGCGCTGGTGGGTTCTGAACGGGTCATCACCTTGGGCGGGGAAATGGTTGTACCCAAAGAATATCTGGCTAGGGACGAGTTTGCCTACATAGCCCTGGGCCATATCCATAAGTACCAGGTTCTGCAGGAGAACCCCTTAATGGTCTACTCCGGCAGCATGGACAGGATTGATTTTGGGGAGGAAGCTGACCCTAAAGGAGTTGTGCTGGTGGAGATGGAGGGAAGAAAAGCCGCCCACCGCTTCGTACCCTTGGCGGTAAGGCCTTTTGTTACCATCCGGGTGGATGCCGATACTGTCGACCCTACGGCCACTATTCTCGACGCCGTTGAGGAAACTCCCCTGGATGGGGCCATCGTCAGACTTGTAATCAGAATACCCATGGAAAAAGCGGCCCTTATTCAACCGCGGGAGATAAGGCGGGCCTTGGAGGCGAAAGCCTTCTATGTGGCTGGTATCTCCAGAGAGCTGCAGAATAGACAAGCTCTACTCCGCAATCCTGAACTGAATGAGAAGTTAAACCCCATGGAGGCCCTGGAGAAGTATCTGGACAGTAAACCAAAGTTAAAACTGGATCGGACTGAACTATTAAACAGAGCCAGGGGTCTGGCGGCTGAAATCAAGGACGAAGAGGTGGGTATGGTTCTATGATTCCAGTGGAATTAAGATTAAGAAACTTTATGAGCTATGGAGAAGATGTTCCTTCCTTGAACTTCTCCGGCTTTCATCTGGCCTGTCTGACCGGAAGTAACGGTAATGGCAAGTCGGCCCTCCTTGACGCCATTACTTGGGCCTTATGGGGCCAAGCCAGGGGCGTGGACAAGAACGGCGCCGGGATGGATGATCTCATCCGCCTGGGTGCTGAGGAGATGGAAGTGGACTTTACTTTTCTCCTGGAAGGCAACCATTACCGGGTTGTGCGTAAGCGGGATAAGCGGCGGGCCATGTCGGCCCTGGAATTTCAGGTGGCTGAAGAAGGCAATTTCCGGTCTATCACCGGGGACAAGCTAACCGCTACCCAGGAAAAAATTCTGCAGATTCTCAAGGTTGATTATGAAACCTTTGTTAATTCCGCCTTTATCCTCCAGGGTAAGGCCGATACCTTTACCCAACAGAAACCCAATGACCGCAAAAGGATACTGGGGGAGATCTTGGGCCTCTCTTACTATGACCAACTGGAACGCAGGGCCAGGGATAAAATGAATCACTTTGACCAATTGGTGAAGGTTTTAGATCAGGAACTGGCCAAACTTGACCAGGAACTAGTCCATAAGGATGCCTACCAAGGGCAGTTGGAGGAATTAAATAGCCGGTTAGAAGTATTACAAGAAGAAATTAAGGTTCAGGATACAGAGGTCGGCTTATTGCGAGAAGGCAAAAAGGAACTGGATGAAATAAAGCTGCGGATGCAAGAATTGACCCAGCGAGTTACTCAGAGCGCCTTGGAAATGGAGAGATTACAGGCCAATATTCAACGTTATCAACAACGAATTGAGGAAAACCTGAAAGTAATCAGGGATAAGGAGGCCATTCTGGCGGGATATGAACGTTACCAGGAAGCCATCAAACTTCATGAGGTTTTCAATGCCAAGACGTCCAGATTGATGGAGTTGACTGAGAAGAAAAACCGGTTGGAAAAAAAGCTTCACCAAGAGCAGCAGAAACTGGAGAAGCAGTTGTCGACTCTCCAGGCCGAAATTAAGCAGTATCAGGCCCAGATTGGGGATAGGGAGGCCAGAGAACAGGAATTAACCGGCTTACGCCGGGAACTGGAATCATTGGTGGCTCTGGAAAGGGCAAAGCAGCTTTTGGAGGAGGAAGATGGTCAACTGGATAAAGAGCTGGCCGGTATGGCGGCCCGGCAAACTGCCCTTAACAGTAACCTTAATGACCTAAGGGAGCGCTTCAGCCAGATAAAAAAGCTGAAAAAGTGTCCTTATTGCACTACTTCCATGGAGTCACCGCAAGAACTTGAGAAACTGGTAGGGGTCTTTACCGTGGAGGCAGAAAAAATCAAAAAAGACATTGATGACCTCGGCAAAAAAATAGAAAAGGCCAGAACTAGGCAAGGACAAATCCAAGAAGAGTTAAAACCCAAAATAACAAAACTGAAGGTTAAAGACCAGGTGCAGGGCCGCCTGGCCGTAGTGGAACAAGAACGGAAAACCAGCCTATCTGCGGAAAAAATCCTGGCCGAACGGCTGACGGCGATTAAAGAAGTAGAACAGTCTATACAGGAAATTGCTTCCGCAGGAGAAGACCACCAGGCCTTACTTACCATAGAAAAAGCCATAGCCCAATTAGGCTATGACCGGGCAGACCACGAGGAAATTAAGAAAAAGCTGGAAGAATTAAAACCTTTCGAGGAGCGGCATAGAGTATTGACCCTGGCAGAACAAAGTCTTATCCAGGAACAGGAACATTCGGCTCATTTGCAGGAAACCCTGGAACAGAGAAAGTCTGCTTTGCATAACGAAGAAGAGTTGGCAAAGATCTATCGAGATAAAGAAGAACAATTGGCTGGGATAGTACCCCGCTTAGCAGAGGCGGAAGAAAAACTTTACGGATTACGGAATCAACAGTCCAAACTGGAGGAAACCAGGGGGGTAGCCCTGGAGCGTTATAACCGCTGTGTGGCCCTGGAAGGGGAACGAAAGGAAAAACTAAAGGAAAGAGATAAGGGAGCCCGGGAAAAAAGCTACTATGCCGAACTGGTGGAGGCTTTTGGACGAAAAGGTATTCAGGCTATAATTATTGAGAATGCCATTCCCGAACTCCAGGATGAAGCCAACCTTTTTCTGGCCAAAATGACCGATGGCAGGTTGAACATCGAACTGGTCACCCAAAAGGGCAATAAACGGGGTAATACCGTGGAAACCCTGGAGATAGAAATCAGTGATGAATTAGGGAAAAGGAAGTATGAGATGTATAGCGGCGGAGAGGCCTTCCGAGTTAATTTCGCTCTGCGGCTGGCCCTGTCCAAGCTCCTCGCCAAACGAGCCGGAGCTAAACTGCAAACCCTGGTTATTGACGAGGGGTTTGGCACCCAGGATAATCAGGGGAAAGAGCGTCTGGTAGAGGTCATCAATGCCATCAGGGAGGATTTTGAGAAGATTATTATCATTACTCATATTCAGGAACTGAAGGACGCCTTCCCGGTGAGGATTGAGATAACTAAGTCGGAGCAAGGGTCGCTGGTGGCTGTAAGCTAATAAAAACCCTTTTCTATTTTCTTACGTGAAACCAAACAGAGCTTATCCACACAACTTTAATGTGCTAATTTTCGACCTTCGTCATAGAGATAAATTATAATGACATCAACAGGAGGTCGGTCATGGAAAACGGCAATAATTTTCAGGCCCAGGTGGACCGTCATAAAGCCGTCATCGCCAACAATCCCAAGGATATCTGGACCTATACCCGTCTCGGCTATGCTTTAACCCGGCTGGAATCCTATCAGGAAGCCATTGAAGCTTATGAAAAGGCCATTCAACTGGATCCCTGCATGTACTTTGCCCATTACGGGCAAGGTTATGTTTATCTGCAAATCAAAAAATACACCAAAGCCCTGGAGTGTTTTTATCGTTCCATTGAGATAAATCCGGAGTATGTACAGGGCCACTATCGCCTGGGCTACCTCTACAATGAATTAAAACAATACCAGGAAGCCCTAACCCATTTGCATAAAGTAATCGAAATAGAAGCCAACCATGGCAAGGCCCACTTCTGCCTTGGTAAGGTTTACAATGCTCTGGGCCGCTGGGATGAAGCCATCTTCCATCTGGAAAAGGCTTTAGCCATCAACGGAAAATACGAATACGCCAGGTACCAGCTTGGTCTGGCCTATGCCGAAAAAGGCGAGCACAACATAGCTGTTGATAACCTCCAAAAGGCCCTTGAAATCAACCCACGGTTGGAGTATATCTATGACCGGCTGGGGCGAATATATCTCCAAATGGGGTTGTTTGCCAAAGCCGTTGAGGTTCACCGGAAGGCGGTGGATACTTCACCCCGTCTGGCGTATTTGTGGCGCAACCTCGGCGCCTCCTTAGTCAAGAACCGTCAATATAAAGAGGCTGTTGAGGCTTTAAAAAAGGCTCTGGAGTTGGAGTCTCCCAATGGAATCAGCCTGTATTATCTTGGTTGTGCCTATCTTGGGATGGGGGAACAGGGTCTAGCTAAAGCAGCTTTTGAAAACACCTTAAAAATATTGCCGGAACATAAAAACGCTAAGATGAAATTAAACAAAATCAAAGACGCCTAAACATTTGTTTAGAGTAGATTATGTCACTTTAACACCTTATTTGACGTACGAAACTTTCATTTACTGGAAGGTATTGGAAGGGTTGTGGGCGAATTACTTCCTGTCAATTGTAGAAACGCACAGGGAGGGAATGAACCATGTCTTTCTTGAAGAAATTCAAAAAAGCTAGGAGTATGGCCATTGTTTACCAAGGGCTGGGCATGGTAAGTTACGTTATAGGCTACAAAGAAAGGGCGGAGGAGTGGTATCGTAAGGGTTTGGAATTTGATGGGGATAGGATAGAGCTTCACACCAGACTTGGCCAATTGCTGCTGGAAAAGGGTGAGTTGGAAAAATCCTTGCAACACTTTAGACTAGCCAATGCCAGGGGGGACGGGTGCTACAACGCCCTATACTGGTTAGGACAAGCATACCAGAAAATGGGTGCCAAAGAGGAAAGCCTTTCGTTTTTCAATCAAGCCTTAGTGGTTAATCCTAATTCTTTTGAGACTTATGCAGCTAAAGGAGATTATTACTACAATGAGGGACAAATTAAGGAAGCCCTTAGTAACTACCAGCAATCCCTTCGGTTTAACCCCCGAAATCCTGCCGTTTTAAACAACGCCGGCCTTTGTCTCTATGACCTAAAAAGTTACGAAGAAGCCTTAGATATGTTCAACAAGGTTATTAAACTAGATTTGGGGGATGGTGTGGTGTATGTCAACAAGGCCCTCTGTCTGACCAAATTGAACCGGCCTGAGGAAGCCGTCCGGTCATATGAAGAAGCCCAACGTTTTGGGCACACTTCGATGGAATTATTCAATAACAAAGGTTGTTGCTTGGTTAGTCTGGGTTTATTGAAAGATGCTATTATTTGTTATGAAACAGCCCTGCAGCATTATCCCAGAGAAGCCACCTTGTTAAGCAATAAGGGTATTTGCCTGGACAAAGCAGGGCGGTATGCAGAGGCCCTAGGATGTTTTGAAGAAGCTCTGTTATGGGAACCAGAGGATATCACCTTGCTCAACAACAAAGCTATGTGCCTTGAAAAACTTAATCGTTACCAGGAAGCCATAAACTTGTATGAAACAGCTCTCAACCAAGATCCAAACAATGTTAATCTGCTAGTTAATAAAGGGAGTTGCTTGGCTAAATTCGGTAAACATCAGGAAGCTTTGAATTGTTATGAAAAAGTTCATCTACTTGAACCGGACAATCGTATAATATGGAATTGTAAAGGTTTGCTCTATGAGGATCTAAAGATGATTACTGAAGCCGTGGACTGCTATAACCGGGCTTTAGGTCTTGAATAAATTTACCATGAAGTCCTGTGATAAATGAAGGAATATCTTTCATTTTAGTCGAAATATAATATTACTTTAAGCGCAGGATGTGGTAATATGAAGCAATTTGTCAAATTCCTTGCCATTTGGTCATTGTTGTTTCTGGGTGGATGTATAGATCGTACGGTCAATACAGATAACCCAAAGAATTCCCTAGACCCTCAAATGACACAGGAATGGTTGACTAATGATGCCCATATAGCTTTTGAGGAGGCCCTTAAGGGTGATTATACCAGGCTGACTATTATTGCGGGGTCTTTGAAAAAGCTACCTAGCACCAACGACAAAGAAGGTACCCTGGGGGTGGCCCTGGGGGCCATCGAAGCCACTGTATTTTCCACTCCTTATGAATATCGCAGGTTAACCGATAATGAAAATATCCCCGTCGAAGTGAAAAAAGACTTGGCGCCACCGGGACTACTCAAGATATTAAATCAAAACCACCTAACCCTAGAACACATTTATGAGAATATCCTAAAACCCTTGGCCGAGCTTCAGAAATCGAATCGGCCCCTTACGGCGGTTCAACAAAAAAAATGGGACAAAGCTACAGAAAATATATATATCATTACCAATAGTTACGGTATCCTGAGTCGTGATAACCCCAAAGCCTCGAAGGAAGAAATTCAAACCCAGATCATTATCATTACTAAGGCCCAAAACGAGTTGAAAAGATTGAGTTTATAAAGGAAAAAGCATAACGAAAGGTGGTGACCCATTAGTTATTTTGGGCCACCACCTTTTAAATTCTACGGGAGTTACCCCTTCAACACGGAGACAATATTATCCTTCAATTCCTCTTCGGAAGAAGCCGCAGAGATTTCGGGACATATTTCCATTATCGCATCCAGGGCCGCCCTGATAACGGCTTCACGCTCAACAAAAGCTTTCTTTTCACTATGACACCGGTTAGCAACCCCCTGAAGCCATTCAATCTGGTCAGTATAAAGGGAGGTAAACATTTTATTTTTAAAACGCTGGCGTTTAACAGCCGGTTTAACAGCAGCTGAAACTTCACTGCCGGGGGAATTTTCAATCCTTTCAGCGGGTTGGTTTTCCAAGCTCCCTTTCGGAGGTAAATTCTCGTCATTATGGGGTTGTTCCTTGGCTTCTTCCCTGGCCAAACCCCATTGTTCCCTGGCCAGCCTGTTTATTTCGGCCTCTTTTTTTATTGATGGGTTAGCCACTGCCCGACTGAACCAATGTATGGCTTCATTGTAATTACCAATTCGCCGGTTCAATTCACCGATTAGATACAATAACCCTGCCTCGGATAGTTTGCCGGCTCCACCTGTTTCGTTATTGTAGGACTTCTCATAAAGCTGCCGGGCTTGATCCAGGTATTCCCGCTCTAAAACGTCGTTTCCCAACTCCCGGCACATCCAGGCCGCTTTAAGGAAAAGACTGGCTTGGAAACCAGCGCCAGCACTGCGTATCTGGGCAGTTCTGATGGCTAATTCGTAAGCTCTTAAACCAACTTGGGGGGTTCTCTCACCGCCGAAATCGGGTTCTTCAGATTTTAATAAAGGCAAGCCTTTGGTTAACCGGTCTAATTCCGCAGGGCGGAGGATTTCTTCAAAATTTCGATCCGGAGCGGCAAAATTACATTGGTAACAAACCCATACGGTATATAAAGTGGGATTTATCCCGTTATATGTTACATTAAAATCGGTATCCCTTTTTAAAACCGAATAAGCAGAACTGCGTATTCTTGTAACTTTAAATTTAGTCTGGCAAATGGGACAAGTTTTTTCCTGAACAAAGCAAGAGGAAATAACCATTTTTTCATCTCCTTATTATTTGTCAATAGATACCTATTTTCGACTAAAAACCAGATAATCCTTCTTAGAATATGTTTTCAGAAAAAAAGGAATTAGTGTATTGCTGGCGAATAATTAATATTTCGGTAAATTTGTTATACTACCGTTAAAGGAGGCGTCCTGTAAAAGATGTACCAGCTAACCATTAAAGCCCATTTTGATGCAGCCCACCACCTTCGGGATTATCAGGGAAAATGTGCCCAGATTCATGGCCATTCCTGGCAGGTTGAGGTGATGGTTGCCGGTAGGGAACTTGATAAAATAGGAATGTTAATAGATTTCGGGATTTTAAAAAAACACGTTAATGATATAATTGGCGGCCTGGATCACAGGTACTTAAATGAATTGCCCGCTTTTAACCAGGACGGCGTGAACCCAACGGCGGAAAACATCGCCCGGTATATTTATGAAAAATTGTCTCATCAATTGCTTAATCATCAACCTGCCATCGTAATAGAAGGGGTCAGGGTTTGGGAGTCACCCAATGCATCAGCTACTTATGGGGGGTGTGAAGGTTGAAAAGTATCCTTCTTCTCTCCGGAGGCCTGGATTCAGCAGTATGTTTAGCCCAAAGTGTCAAAGAAACTGAAGTCGCTTTGTGTCTAACCTTTGATTATGGTCAACGGGCGGCGGCCCAGGAGATAAAGGCCGCCCGTTCCCTAGCCGCCCACTACAGGTTAGAACACCGGGTAATCCATCTCCCTTTCCTGGCTGAGATAACCAAAACCTCCCTGGTCAACCGGGAAGAGGAAGTGCCCAATCTAACCAGGAAGCAGTTGGACGACCGGGAAGGCACCACCCTCGCCACGGCGGCCAAGGTGTGGGTACCCAACCGCAACGGGTTATTTATCAACATAGCGGCCGGTTTCGGGGAAAGTCTGGACTGTGGGTTGATTATTACCGGTTATAACAAAGAGGAAGCCAGTACCTTTCCCGACAACAGCCCGGATTTTGTCGAAGCCGTTAACCAATCCTTAAGTTTTTCCACCCAAAACAAGATTAAAGTCTTGAGTTATACTCAAGACTTGGATAAGATTGAAATAGTACGCTTAGGCCGTCAGCTAGGCCTGCCTTTTCATCTGTTATGGAGCTGTTACCATGGCAATGCTGAAATGTGCGGGACGTGTGAAAGCTGCCAAAGACTGGCCCGGGCCCTTGAGGTGAACGGAATTGAAATCCCATTTAGTACAAAATAAACTACCTTACGACGGCACCCAGTTATCCTCTCTTTGGGCCTATAAAACCTTCGGTATCCAAGGGGACAGCATCATAGCTTTTCGCGGCCCTTGTCAGGTCAAGCTGGAGCACATGGTTGACCAGGAGGACGTACTGGCCGGGGATCATATCTACAGTGAGGACATGATGCATTTTATAGCCGAGCATTTTGAACTGGACCTGGAGAAAACAGTGATACGGCAGCGGCTTTTAATTACCATTATCAAAGAGGTGCTGGAGCGCAATCCAGCGGTTAAACTGCGGCGGGATGGCGATGATATCTACCTGGGGGAAGACAAGTTATCTGTATCCATCGCCACCCTGACCAGGGTTTCCACCAT
This sequence comes from Bacillota bacterium, assembly GCA_021849745.1. Lineage (GTDB taxonomy): Bacteria > Bacillota > Carboxydocellales > JAJZSN01 > JAJZSN01. Next base: position 20,803 of record JAJZSN010000005.1, read on the forward strand.
GATTCACACCGGTTTGAATATCAGTTCCCGCAATACCCCGGTGGCTACCGTCAGTCTGCCTGAATTAGGAGTCGAGGATTGGGAAAGTTTTGCCCATGACGTTGTCCAGGCTTACTGTGAGGAGTTAGAAAGCATAAAATTAGCCCGCTGTAAAGTCAGGGGGGTTGATTGATGGAGGCCCAGGTGGTGGAAATCATGTCCTCCATCCAGGGGGAAGGCTTAATGGTGGGTTATCGCCAGATTTTTGTCAGATTTGCCGGGTGTAATCTTCGTTGTGACTACTGCGATACCCCCAAAGGGCTGGAAGATGCCGGGCCCTGCCAGGTAGAGGAAACACCAGGTAGGAGGGACTTTAGTTATTATCCTAATCCCTTATCCTTAACCGGTCTTAGGGACATAATCCACTGTTTACAGCCTGAAAAGCATCATTCCATTAGCTTTACCGGAGGGGAACCCTTACTCAGGGCGAAGTTTCTGCAAGAACTGATACCTCTTTTGGACAAAGGACAAGCTAAGGTTTACCTGGAGACTAACGGAACCCTGCCCGAGGAACTGGGCCAAATTCTGGATTTAATTGATATCATTAGTATGGATTTCAAACTGCCCAGCGTTACCTGCTTACCGGGTTATTGGGAGCAGCACCGGGAGTTTTTGAAAATAGCCGTAAACAAAGAAGTTTATGTAAAAGTGGTTTTCGGGGCGGAAACCCAGGATGAGGAAATAATGATGGTTATCGATACCATCAGTTCAGTGGATTCGGGAATTCCACTGGTGCTGCAGCCTGTAACACCAAGAGAAGAGGGGAAAGGTTGGCCGCCACCGGTCCGGGTTATCGCCCTGCAGGATTTGTGCGGCCGTTACCTGACAGATGTTCGAGTAATTCCCCAGACCCACAAGCTTTTGGGCCAGCTATAGGGAGGAGATTGACGTTGATTAACAGCGAGAAGATTGAACAGGCAGTTAAAATGATTCTAGAGGCCATAGGGGAAGATCCTGACCGGGAAGGGCTTGTGGATACCCCCAAAAGGGTAGCCCGGATGTATGGCGAGATTTTTTGCGGTCTCCATAATGACCCCAAGGAACACCTGCAAGTGATGTTTACCGAAGAACATGAAGAGATGGTGCTGGTCAAGGATATTCCTTTTTACTCAATGTGCGAACACCATTTGCTGCCCTTTTTCGGTAAAGCCCATGTGGCCTATATCCCCCGCAAAGGGAGGATCACCGGCCTGTCCAAGCTGGCCAGAACGGTGGAGACTATTGCCAAACGGCCCCAGCTGCAGGAAAGACTCACCAGCCAGATTGCCGATATGATTATGGAGGCCTTGGATCCCATGGGGGTATTGGTGGTGGTTGAGGCGGAACATATGTGTATGACCATGCGGGGGGTTAAGAAGTCCGGTTCCCTCACCCTGACCTCGGCGGTGCGGGGCCTGTTTAAAAAGAACGAAGCCACTAGGGCTGAAGCCTTTGCCTTGATTAGGGGATATAGAGTTTAGATGAATATTTTTTCCATGATTAGCGCATACTATATAATCAGGTTGTTTTAAATCCTGATGATGAGGTTATCATGGAAAAGGTTATTGCCAACAGGTATAAGTTAATTAAACCCCTGGATAATGGGGGTTTGAAAAGGATTTACTTGGCCCGGGATGAGGCATTGGGGCGTCAGGTAGTATTGACTCACCTTGGAAATACACCTGATGATGACATTGAATTCTGTGAAAATTTCCGCAGGGAGGGGACTATCCTCACTGGATTTAGTCATCCCAACCTGGTTAAAATCTATGACTATTTACTGGATAATGATGACCTTTATCTACTAACCGAATACCTAGATGGCTTCACTCTGAAAAAACTTCACAGAATTAACAAAGTTAAAGCCCTGAAGCTAATCCTTCAGGTCTGTCAGGGATTGGAATATGCCCACCGTAACCAGGTTATTCACGGCAATCTCCATCCTGGGAATCTGGTAGTGGTTAATAATAAGGTTAAAGTAACCGGTTTTGGCACAACTGCCCTAGAAGGTTATGAAAACCTTTACAGCCCGCCGGAAAAAAGACAGGGGCTGGAACTGGACGAGCGGTCCGATATTTTTTCCTTGGGAGTTATTCTACATGAGTTATTAACAGGTAAAATCCCTGTGGCGGGTGCTTTGGATGAAGGTTTGACTGAGGATTACATCCCTGTTCTGGCCAAATGCCTGGCTGCGGCCCCGGATAAGCGTTTTAATTCAATCCGGGAACTGATGTCCTGGTTGTATAAGCTGCATGAGAGAGAATCACATAATCACCTTGGTAGGTGGCAGGAAAATATTAAAAAAGTACCACCTTTTTTAGCTGCTCATAGAGATATATTCATCAAAATAACTTCTGTTTTATTAATGACTTTGCTTACCTATCGCTGGTTGGATATTTTAGGCGGATATCAGGTGATTACAGCCCGTACCATACCCTTTATTATCGGCTTAGTAACCGGTATTAGACCGGTGCTTGGTATTTGGTTATTTTGGCTGGTCGTCTGGCCACCCTTATGGAAACTTTCCAAATCTTTAGCCATTTTGGAGATTGGCGCCCTGGTGACCTTAGGCCGCTTTATCAACAGGTACCCCAAACAATTGGCTATGCTCTTATTTATTCCTGCTATACCGGATATTGGTATTTTATTGCCTTTTATCGGTGCGGTTCTATGGGGAAGCAGGAGTGGTTTTGTTCTGGGTATCTGGGCTTGTATGCTAACTGAACTTGGTCAACTTATCCAGGTTTCTCCTGTCATCGGATTTATTAGGTTAATCCCGGCAGAATGGACAAATCAGGGCTTGGCCGGTCTCGACTGGTGGCAGGTTATCAAAACCATGGCCAACCCTTTATATTGGTTCTGGCAGCCTCTGATTTGGGGCAGTTCCGCTTATTTAGTCGGCCTGTTAGCCCATAAAAAAACAACCACATCATGGTCCATGGCTTTACCGGCTCTGGCCGGTGTAATGATTCTTATCTCAGGCTATGGATTAATCACAGTTTATTTGCAAGTCAACACCTTAGCCACTGTGTCCCTGGGGGCCGCCGCGACCACGGCGGGATTATTATGTATCCTTATTATTTTTTTAAAAAAACTATTTCAACAAGTATAAGTAGGAGGTAGCATGAGGATTCTTATAACTAATGATGACGGCATCCATGCCAATGGAATTCAGGCTTTACGCAAAGCCTTTTCCCAATTAGGTGAAGTCACAGTGGTAGCGCCTGACCGGGAAAAAAGCGCCACCGGTCACTGCATAACAGTTCATGATCCCATCAGGGTAGAAGAATTGTGTTTTATTGATCAACCTTGTAAGGCCTGGGCGGTGGATGGTACTCCTTCTGACTGCGTAAAAATCGCCGTACAGAAATTAATGGAACATCCGCCTGACCTGATTGTATCGGGAATCAATCGCGGAGCCAACCTCGGTACAGATGTGCTGTATTCTGGTACGGTATCGGCGGCCATTGAAGGAGCCATTGAAGGTTTTCCTTCCCTGGCAGTATCCCTTACATCCTTTGATTATCAGGACTACTCTTACGCAGCGGAATTTGCCGCTAAAGTGGGTCGCTTTATGGTTGAAGAAGCATTACCACCCGGAACTCTTCTAAACGTCAATGTTCCGGCCCTGCCAAAAGAAGAAATTCAAGGGGTCAGCATAAGCAAACTGGGAAATAGAAGATACAAAAATATTTTTCAAAAAAGAACCGATCCCCGGGGGAAAATATATTATTGGATGGCAGGGGAAGTATATGACTTGGATGAAGATGATCCCGTTACAGATGTGGCGGCCATTAAACGAAAAGAAATATCCATTACCCCAATTCATTTTGATTTGACTAACTATAACCTCATGGATCAGGTCAAGGATTTTGGTATCAAGAAATAAAGAAAGTGGGTCCTTAAGACCCACTAACAAGTTGTTATTTCGTAGGTGCGTTTAATAGAGCTTCCTCTGCCTTCCTAATCATAACCTTAACCATATTGCCCCCGATTTTACCGCCAACACGGCCACAATCCCTGGAACTTAGTCTACCCCAGTATCCGTTTTCAATCTGGGGAGTGATTCCTAATTCTTCGGCAATCTCATACTTAAATTTATCAAGAGTAGAATGGGGAAGCATCTGTTGGACGAACTTAGCCATCATCAATCCCTCCTTAGTTAAAAATTTTTTAATGACTCATTTCTAGTATGGACTTTATCGAATTTAATATAGTGATAAGAACTTGGACAACTTAATAAATGGCGGATAAACTGTCAAACACAGTATGTTTTAAAGTTAAAACATGGCTTGGTAAACTTTATGTCAATCACTTTTTTTGCTTTCGAAACTATACTTTAACGGCTAACACAAAAAAAATCCCTAGCATCGGAGGAAATATGTTTCTCATTTCCTTGTTATTGAATACAACTGTATTTTTTGTAATTATTAATTTTAAATGGATAGTCAGCAAAACCAGGTTCAGTGCTGAAACTCAAAAAACATTCCCTGACCTGGTTTTACCTTTGGCTTTAGGGTTAGTATTGGCAATTCTTGATGCTTTTCGCCTGGCCTTTTTTTATGACTTTTTTTTACTTATAGTTTTATTTCCACTGACTTATTTGCTAATTAGGAAAATAAGAGGTTTTTTTCCGCACTAATTATTTATTTAAAGATTTTTTGTAATAAAGAGATTATTCTTCCCCCAACACCCGGAATTCTTCGGATATCCTGATATCCTATAGCGCCGGTAAAAAACAGGGCTATAAAGTAAGTGATAAAACTGGCATTTAAACTGGTCACCGTGGCTAATAGGTTACTCTTAGATAAATAAAAAATATATTGATAACTGTAGTGCATCACCACCGCCATTACCCCTGCAGACAGCATAGGCATCAACAGAAGATTGCGGATCTCCAACTTCCAGCCGATTAATTTCAAGACAGCGGCCAAGTTTAGAATGGCCACCACAAAAAAACTGATATTAACGGCATAAGCTGCTCCTTTGATGCCCAAGGCCGGACTACCGGTGAGGTAAAAAAGACCGATTATCTCAAGGAGTGAGGCGATAACCAGGTTACGTAAAGGGATCTTGGCCAAACCGTGACCAACCAGAATGCTGTTGGTTGTTTGTTGGAGATAATAAAAAACTCCGCCAAAGGACAGAACTTGTAAAAGGACTCCCGCTTCGGGGTTATGGAACAAGAGACCGGTAATTTGCGAAGGAAGAAGGAAAAAGGTGACAAAACTTGGCAAAGCAACCAGCAGGGTTAACCGTAATGCCTCTATGATACGACTGCGTAGTATGGATTGATTTTGTTGGGCCACTGCTTCAGAGATGGCGGGAACCAGGGTAGTGGCCAGGGCATTGGTGACTATGCCGGGTAAGACCATGATGTTAATGGCCATCCCTGTCAGTTGGCCATAGATGATGGTGGCCTGTTCCATGGTATAACCGGCTACCAATAACCTCTTTGGTATGATGGAGGCTTCCAGGGAAAGAAGGATGGTAGCAACAATGCGGCTTAAAGTTACAGGAACAGATACGCTAAACATACTCCTAAGTAAATCGATACCCCGCGGGAGGGAAAAAGTAACTTGGGGCAGTGGATGCTGCCTCTGATGGCGTAAGAATATTATAATCATGGCTATCAATCCGGCCAATTCCCCCAGGATTAACCCGGTGGACACTCCCACAGCCGCATATTCAATACCTCTGGGTAGCAGGTAGGAGGCTAAAGCTAAAGCTGTGGTTACCCGAACCGTTTGTTCGATGACCTGGCTAAGGGCGGTAGGGGTCATATGGAGTAGGCCCTGAAACAATCCCCGGAAAGCCGAACAGACGGAAACAATAAAAACCCCGGGAATCAAGGCAAGAAATGCTTTTTCTACTAGGGGATTAATAAAAATGTGGTCCATTAAAAAAGGCGTTCCCCAATAGAGAACCATGCTAATCAGCAAGCCGGAAGCTGTCAAAAACATTAACGAAGTCCTAAAGATTATGGAAACCCGGCTTAGATCACCCCTGGCCAATTCACCGGCAACGAATTTGGAAACCGCCAGAGGTATTCCTAAGGTGGCTAGAACAACAGCCAGGATATACATGGGCAATACCATATTGACCAGCCCGATGCCTTTAGCTCCAATCAAATCAATAATTAAAATTTGGTATGTAAACCCAACGATTCGGTTAAACAGACTGGCGGCTACCAGGATGGCTGCCCCGTAAACGAACGATGTCCTTGCCAAACTCGCCACATCCTTCCGAATAGACAATTTATTTCCATTTACATTTGTATGCAGGAATCCAATCATTTTTGTCAAATACATAAAATAGTAATTGTTTAATTCTATGGGTTGAAGGAGGGTGACCAGATGAGAAAGATAAATAAAAAAACTTTCTTATCCCTTTTGCTATTGTTAATTTTGGCAACCGGTGGCTGCGGGTCCAAGGATAAAGTCGCTCCGATAGTTGGGGCCAAAGCACCTGAGGTTACTGGGAATACTGTTAATCAAGAAAAAATTACTTTAGCTGATTTTAAAGGTCAAGTGGTTTTCCTAACCTTTTGGCAAACCCAGTCACGTCCCAGTCAACGGGAACTTTCCGTGCTTAATGATTTACAAAGGAATCAGGAAGAAAATGTGGCGGTAATTACAGTTAACTTGGGGGAAGATTCAATCGAGGTCAAAAAATTTCTTCAGGATCAAAAGATTATGGTACCGGTAATAATTGACGACCCCAATATGACCTTGGCTAACCTTTATCGGATTGATATCATACCGACCACCTTTGTTATTGACCGGAAAGGTTTTATTTACCAAGTGTTAAAAGGCGGTCTCCAGTATGATCAAATGGAGGAATTGGTTAAGAAGCTTTCGTAACAATCCTTGTAAGAATTAAGTCTTGTCGGAGGATGTAACGATGTTTGCGGTAGGAAGCAAGGTTTATGTAAGAACATTAAAGCGTTCAGATCTGGTCAGAGTCGTTAAGTGGAAAAATGACCCTGAGATTGGATACCTGGTTAGGGGTATACCCATCCAGACTAATCTTCAGTTGGAGAATAAGAGGTTTGATAAGGCCCGGGATGAAGGAGATGGCACAAGGTTACTTATAACCACTAAGGAGAACCTGCCCATTGGCTTGATTGTTCTGGATAACATTGATAAGAACAATAAAAAAGCATCCCTGGGGATGCTCATCGGTGAAAAACAGTATTGGAACCAGGGCTATGGAACCGATGCCCTGGTTGCCTTGTTAGATTACATGTTTATTAAACTAGACTTTAATCGGGTCAGCTTGGAGGTATTTGATTATAACCTGCGGGCCAAGAGAGCCTATGAGAAGATCGGGTTTAAGGAGGAAGGCCTGCAGCGGGAAGGCCTGCTTCAGGGGAATGTGTTCCATGATATTTACCTAATGGGGATAACCAAAAGGGATTTTGTTGAGTGGCACAACCCCTCACTCCACCTTCCTAGTGGCCACAAAGCCCACCACTGCCGCCAAACAAAGGAACCCGGAGGCCATGAACATGGCCGATAGGCCTACCTGATCAACCATCATGCCGCCCAGGAAGTTGCCTAAGGTAGCTCCCAAGCCGAAGCCCAGGGCCGCAAACAAACTCTGGCCGGTGGAACGCAGTTGGGAAGGTACGATGTGATTGACATAATTCACCGCCGAGAAATAGAAAACCCCGAAAGAGAGGCTCTGCAGCACCTGGAAGAAAATAATCTGAACAGGACTTTGCACCAGGCTAAAGAAAAACCAGCGCAGGCTGAAGATAAGCCCGGCGAAGACCAGCAGTTTCCTTGAACCGAACCTAAGCAGCAAGGTTCTGGAATATAGGAATACCGGTATCTCGCTGATGGCGGCGATAAACCAGGCCAGGCCCAGGGTATAGGTAGTGCCTCCCAAAGAGGTGAAGAGCAGACCAAAGAAAGTATTGTAGGCCGCAAAAGTGAGCTGAACCAGGCAGGAATAAGCCAGGAACAGCAGGAACCGCTTATTGGTTAGAATATCCTTAACTTGCCCGGTCAACTTCTGACGACCGGCTTTTTTATGTTCCCTGAGGCCCAGGGTGACCAGGAAACTGGCCAGGTATAATGAGGCTACGGCTGTAAACATATTCTTAAGCTCCGTAGTCTGGAGCCATAGGCCCATAACCACCACAGCAAGAGCAAAGCCCAGGGAACCCCATAACCGTACCTTACCGAAACTGCCCCCGGCGGCTTCATGATGGGTCAGGACGATGCTGTCGGCCAGAGGAGTGATGGGGGTTTGAAAAAAGGTGTACAGCACAGTAATTAGAACAATCAAGGTAAATTCAGTGGTCACGGGGAATAAGAGGGTGGCCAGCGAACTGGCCAAAAGAGTTAACCTTAAGACCAGGATTCTTTTCTGCAGATAGTCACTAACCATCCCCCAAACAGGTTGGGCTAAAAGCATGACTAAAGGCCCGATACCCATGATAACCCCAATCTTGCCGCTCTCCAAGCCGATCTCCCTTAAATAAAGGGGTAGGAAAGGCAAGAAGGAGGCAAAAGTGGTAAAGAAAATAAAGTAAAACAGTTTTAATAGCAATTCCTGGCCATTATAGTTCATTATTCTATTATACCACACATTGGATTTTTAAATATTTATTTATTGGCCTCAGGTTCATTAATCTTGTACTTCCGGTTAAATTTTTCGACCCGGCCTGCGGTATCGATTATTTTCTGAATTCCGGTGAAAAAGGGGTGACACTTGGAACAGACCTCCACTTTTAATTCCTTTTTAGTGGAACCGGTTTCGAAGGTTTCTCCACAGGAACATCGTACCTTGGCCCGGAAGTACCGGGGGTGAATTTTTTCTTGCAATGAACTTCCCTCCTTCGTAAATTTATGGATTAAACAGGCGCCTCATTAATAGATATATATTAAAACAAGCCCGCCAATATGAAAGGTATACCATTGAGGGCTTTTTACGAGGAGGGGCGCTTATGAAGGATTACCAATCCGACAGCATCAGGAACATTGCCGTGGTGGCCCATGGAGGAGCGGGAAAAACCACTCTGGTTGAAGCCATGTTGTTTGACAGCGGAGCTATTTCCCGCCTGGGAAAAGTAGATGACGGGACCACCACCTCTGATTACTTACCCGAAGAGATTAAACGCCGGGTAACCACCAATGGGGCCCTTGTGCCCGTAGAATGGCAGGGGTGTAAACTGAATATTATTGATACTCCCGGTTACGGGGATTTTATCGGTGAGGTAAAGAGTACCATGAGGGTTGTTGATGGTGCTCTTTTTGTCCTTTGCGGAGTAGCGGGCATTGAGGTTCAGACTGAGGTGATTTGGGAAATGGCCGCCGAAACCAATTTACCCAGGGGAATTTTCATCAATAAGTTGGAAAGGGAAAACGCCAACTTTTTTCGGGTAGTAGACCAATTGCAGCAGGCTCTGGATAAATCCATCGTAGTGTGCCAGTTGCCCATAGGTAATCAGGCAGGTTTTAAAGGCATTGTAGATGTGCTGACCCGGCAGGCCTTTACCTTTGATGCCAAGGGCCAACCCCAACCGGTGGCCCTTCCGGACGAGATTGCACAAGAGATGGAGAATTGGCGTCACCAAATGGTAGAAGCCGCAGTGGAAAATGATGACGAGGTCATGATGAAGTACCTAGACGGAGAAGAAGTATCATTGACAGAAATTCAACAAGGGCTTAAACAAGGTATTGCCTGTGGTAAAATAATCCCGGTGTGGTGTGGTTCTGCTTTACATAATATAGGTGTAAACCCTTTGTTAGATTGGTTGGTGAATTTTTATCCTGCCCCGGCAGTGCCGCAGACTCAATCGGAAGGTTTAAAGGCTTTGGTGTATAAAACCTTGGCCGACCCCTATGTGGGAAAACTTAGTTTTGCCAGGGTCTATTCCGGTGTTTTTAAACTTGAATCAGCGGTCCATAATCTTAATAAGCAAAAACAAGAGAAAATCAGCCAATTGTTTCTAGTCAGAGGTAAAACTCAAATACCGGTTAGTCAAGTCAGGGCCGGCGACTTTGTAGCCATCCCTAAGCTCCAAGAAACCTCCACCGGTGATACTTTAGGCGACAAAGGAATTACCGAACTATTGCAGGGGATAGAGTTCCCCAGACCTACTTTGTCTGTAGCTATTGAGCCCAAGAGTAAAGGTGATGAGGATAAATTGGGCCAGGCTTTGATCAGACTGCTGGAAGAAGATCCTACCTTGCGTCTGGAAAAAAATCAGGAAACCAAAGAAACCATCTTGAAGGTCATGGGCGAACTCCAAATGGAAATTATTCTAGAGCGATTAGGTAAAAAATTCGCTGTCGAGGTTATAAGTAAAACCCCAAAAATTCCTTATCGGGAAACCATCCGGGGAGGGGTAAAAGTAGAGGGTAAACACAAGAAACAATCAGGGGGCCACGGCCAGTACGGCCATGTTTGGCTGGAGCTGCATCCCTTAGAAGGAGTTGATTTTGAGTTTGGTGAAAAGATTTTTGGCGGATCGGTACCCAAACAGTACATACCGGCGGTGGAGAAAGGAATCCGGGAAGCCATGCAGGAGGGTCCCCTGGCAGGCTACCCGGTTATGGGAGTCAAGGTGGTTCTCTACGATGGCTCTTACCACAGTGTCGACTCTTCAGAATTGGCCTTCAAAGTAGCGGCGGCCCAAGCATTTAAGAAAGGAGCCTTGCAGGCCAAACCCATCCTGCTGGAACCTGTTATGGAGTTGGAAATTACGGTACCGGAAAAATTTATGGGGGATATTATTAGCAATCTTAATGCAAAAAGGGGCCGAATTTTAGGCATGGAACCCCAGGGACGTCGGTCGGTGGTTAAAGCCCAGGCCCCCCTGGCCGAACTGCTCCATTATGCCACCGACCTCAAGTCTATCACCCAGGGCCGCGCCTGGTTCTCCTTGAAATTCGTCCGCTATGAAGAAGTCCCGTCGAAGCTGGCAGCTGATATTATTAGGCTTAGGGGATAGAATCTGGGGATGGTTCGTAGTTCGTAGCTCGTAGTTCATAGTTGAATGATAAGCTGAACTACGAACTGTCTTTCCCCTTGCAGGAAAAACCCACTCCACGTCGAAAACACTTAAGTCTGTGTAAAAAAGTCGCCGGTTTGGGGGTGTATTTCCGGGGCTGGTTTACATATGATAATTAAGACTTTGCATACTTTATCTGGAGGGGTTGGCATGGCTGAGAAAATTGCTGTTTTGTACGGTGGAATATCGTCTGAACGGGAGGTTTCCCTGCGGACGGGGGAAGCCGTCTTCAAAGGGCTGCAGAGTAAAGGATATAATGTTGTCAAGATAGATGTGGATGGTAATCTGGTTGAGAAATTAAAGGCGGAAAAGGTTGACCGGGCCTTCCTAGCCCTCCATGGTAAATACGGGGAGGACGGAACCATCCAAGGGTTACTGGAAATACTGGGCATTCCTTATACCGGTTCAGGGGTGCTGGCCAGTTCTATGGCCATGAACAAGATTATCACCAAAAAACTCCTCCAATTAGAAAACTTACCTACCCCTAAGTTTAAAGTGGTCAACAAATACCAGTTAAACAAAGAGGGGTTGGAGGGATTAAACAAGGCCATCCTGGCTGAAATTCAGCCTCCCATGGTAGTTAAAGCCGCCAATCAGGGATCTACTATCGGTATTTCCTTCGTACGTAAAGCTGAGGAGTTGGGGGCGGCCCTGGAAGATTCCTTTAAGTATGATCACGAGGTTTTGATAGAAGAATTTATTGAGGGAATAGAATTAACCGCCTCTGTAATGGGGAATAATGAACCCCGGGCCCTGACCCTGTTGGAAATCCAGACATCTTCCGGAGTGTATGATTATGATGCCAAATACACCGTAGGGGGGAGCAGCCATTTCCCACCCAACCTTCCTGCTGAGAAACAACGGGAAATCCAAGACTTGGCCGTGAAGACCTATCTTACTATAGGCTGCCGGGGCCTGGCCCGGATCGACTTCATCCTGGATGCCCAAGGGGTACCCTATATCCTAGAGGTCAATACCATGCCCGGCATGACTGAAACCAGCCTCTTTCCCGACGCAGCCAAGCTCAGCGGCATAGCTTTCCCCGACCTAGTAGAAAAAATTATCGAGTTAAGCAAAGAGAGTTAAGCAAAGGGTTAAGGATCTCCCTGCCCCCTAACCCCTGACCCCTAGCATCACCGCTTAACTCCTTACCCATAAACGGTGATGCTTTTTACAATTTGACATGGGACAAGGGGTGGCTTAAAATAAAGTGAGAGACTCTTTTGAAGTGTGATTTAGCTAACAGAATTCTAAGCAGAATACTGTTATACTTGTGGTAACAAAATTATAAAAAGGGGTTGCTAAAAATGACTAAGAAGATAGCTGTAGCAGGTAAAGGGGGCACTGGGAAAACCACTTTTACCGCCCTTCTCATCAGAGAACTGGTGAAAAAGAATAAAGGTTCCATTCTGGCGGTTGATGCCGACCCTAATTCAAACCTCAACGAGGCCCTGGGCATCGAAGTGGAAGAATCTATTGCCGATATCCTGGATGAAGTAAAAGGTTCCGCAACCATACCTACAGGAATGTCCAAAGATGTCTTTGTGGAATATCGTCTAAGCCAGGTACTCCAGGAGTCCAAAGAGGTTGACTTATTGGTTATGGGCATTCCCCAGGGCAGCGGCTGTTATTGTTTTCCCAACGACTTGATGCGTAAGTACCTGGGTAGCCTTAAAGACAACTACGATTATATCGTCATGGACAATGAGGCCGGGATGGAACATCTCAGCCGAAAAGTCATCACCGATATAGACGTGCTCTTTGTCATCAGCGATTCCTCCGCCAGAAGCGTCAGGTCGGCGGCCAGGGTACATGACATCGTGAAAACCATAGGGATTAGTGTAGGACAAATCTACCTTGTTATCACCAAGACCATGGAAGAAGGCATCGATGCGCTAAATGTTGAGATTGCCAAAACCGGACTGGAATTAATCGGCATAGTACCCTACGACCCAGCGCTGGTCAAATTTGATTTGGAAAGCAAGCCATTGGCCGAACTGCCTGATGAATCCCTGGCGGTTAAAGCAATGGATGAAATTTTGGCTAAAGCAGGTGTATAGTTTTGCTAAAAAAGTATTGGATTTTTCTTAATATTGCCTTGTTTTTAATGGTAGGCATTATTTCTGTTAATGTTTTATGGGTTCAATTCTTCAATCTTCTTTCCGGAGTTGATCCGGTGGAGTGGAAAAACGTTGGCTTTTCCTCCTTTGGACTATTGGTAAGTTTATACTTCCTGATGCGGGTTATCTACCAGAGCGATAAAGCAAAAGGGCGGATTAAGAAAAAAATCCGCATTTTTGAGTAACGGAAAGGAGACCCCCGTGACCCAAGAAAAGCCTATTATAATCACCATTTATTCCAAAGACGAATGTTCTCTTTGTGATAAAGCCAAAGCCATTGTGGAAAAGGTAGCCCAGGATTACCCATTGGAGATAGAAATGTTTGATATTACCACCGATCCGGTTATTTTCGAGAAGTACAAGTACCAAATTCCTGTGATAGCTATTAACGGAGAGATCAAGTTTATTTCTAAGGTCAGCGAATTCTGGCTGCGCCGGGAATTGGCCAACTACAATTAAGGAGCCTTACGGGGTTTCAGATTAAGAAAGGGTGAAAAAATGGCTGGGGCCATCATTCTGTCCGGTGGACGCAATACCCGAATGGGTACCAATAAAGCTTTTCTCCAGATAAGTAGGGTCACTTTTGTAGAAAGAATCATCAATGAATTAAAGAAGGCAGTGGAGGAAATCATCGTCGTCACCAATGACCCGGATGCCTATGCTCACCTATCCGCCAGAACAGTAACTGATATCATTCCCCACAAAGGCCCGTTAAGCGGAATTCATGCAGGCTTGGTTAATTCGGGTCATTATTATAACCTGGTGGTAGCCTGTGACATGCCTTTTTTCAACGGGAAACTGGGTCGGTTAATGCTGGACTTGGCCGAAGGTTATGATGCTGTGGTCCCCCAGGTGGGGGATTACCTGGAGCCTTTGTATGCTGTTTACAGCAAGAACTGTATCAAGCCTATAGAAGACAGCTTAACCCAAGACATTCGTAAGGTAACTTCCTTATTACCTCAGATAAAGGTACGCTACCTGGGTAGTGATGTCGTTGGCCGGTTCTTATCGGGACAAAATGCTTTTTATAATGTCAACACACCAGATGATTTGGACCTTGCCAAAAAAATTGCGGGGGAGGAAGGATATGAACAGTAGAACGGCAACCCATAAGGTTAATCGCTTAACCAGTGAAACCATGACAGAAATGGAAGATTATCTGGTCAAAGAGTCCCCCTTGACCGTTCATTATAATGATATTGAACTGGTTACTTTACTATGTACTCCCGAGTATATGGAAGACCTGGGCCTGGGTTTTCTGTATTCCGAAGGACTGCTCAAAGATTACGACAACGTGGTCAAGATAAAAGTGGACGAAGAAAAGGGGATTATCTGGATTGAGTCCAACCAGACGGACCTTATCGCCGAAAAGCTCTTTCTCAAGCGTTATATTACCACCGGCTGTGGAAAAGGGACCACTTTTTATAATGTCATGGACTCGGCCCTGGTGAAAAACATAGATTCACCTCTAACCATAACGGGAGAACAAATTTTTAAATTAATGAAAGAATTCCAACACCGCTCTGAACTCTTCCAAGAAACCGGCGGAGTGCATAGCTGTGCCCTTAGTGATGGTGAAAAGTTATTAATCTTCCGAGAAGATATCGGTCGTCACAATGCTTTAGACAAAATCGTCGGCAATTGTTTTCGGGAGAGGACTTCCCTAGTAGACAAAATCATCTTGACCAGTGGACGAATCTCTTCGGAGATCTTGCTCAAAGTCGCTAAAATGGGGGTTTCCACCGTGGTCTCCCGGTCTGCGCCTACCGACCTGGCGGTTAAAATCGGCGACGAATTGGGCGTGACTATCGTAGGTTTTGTAAGAGGTAACCGCATGAATATCTATACCCATCCCCAAAGGATAAAGGAGTGAGGGGATTGATTCCTGCAGTAGCGGTGGTGGGCTATGCCAATTCAGGCAAGACTACTTTGGTGGAAAAACTCATTAAAGAACTAAAGTTTCGGGGATATAAGGTGGGCACAGTGAAGCACCACCATACTTCCCAGGTAGAGGTGGATAAACCTGGAAAAGATACCTGGCGCCATGCCCAAGCCGGGGCCGATACGGTGGTACTTGCCTCCCCGGTTATGGTGGCAGTAATGGAGAAAATTCCGGAGGAATTACCTTTGGTCGACATCCTTGGCCGCATCCAAGGGGTGGATATAATCGTGGTAGAGGGGTATAAGAGGAGTCATCTGCCCAAGATAGAGGTTTTCCGTTCTGAGGTACACACTCAATTGATTACTTCTGAGGAAGAACTGTTGGCTGTAGCCAGCGATGTGATTTTTGATAATGTAAGCTCATGTTTTAATCTGGATGATGCTAAAGGGATAGTGGATTTACTTGAAAAGGAGTTTAGATTACGGCTATAATCTATCAGCATCAGGCCGCATTAATCGATAAAAGGATATATGAGAAGCGTGATTAGGGTCAATAGAGCCGCCACAAAAATAATACTCTTCGAACATTCCGGTACTTCATCAGTGGGTTGACGGTTTTCGATACCACATAGTTTTTTAGCCTTCAGTATCGCCATAGGTTTCTCTCTGTATGAGTGAAGATCTTCATCTATTTTAATGAAATCAGGTAAAGCTACCAATTGACTTCCTTCCCAATGGAAAAAAGTTTGTGTTTCAAGGATTGGGTCAAGTAGTAATAATATATGGTAGTTTTGTTTAAAAAAGTTCACATGAATTTCCAGTTGCTCCATGGTTGGTATCAGTTGTTGATCAGGATAGGAAAAAAACCAGCCAAGAATGTCCGTATTGGGATGACGAGAAATTTTTTCTTCATAAATGTTTTTCCAGATATTATGGTCAAATCTTAAGTTTCTGATGAAAGCTTCAGTATTATTTGGGATGATTAAGCCGGTGATTTTTAGGGTAACGCCAAAGGCGGTGTTTTCTACGGAACCCAATAATATCCCCCCTTTTTCCTGTGGGAAAGCTGGGGAAAAGATAGGTTTGATTCGTCGATAGACTGAACTGGCAATGAAGATTTGCATATTTTTTTCTTTTTGAGCTAATTTGGTTCGGGCAATACTATCGAAGAAGGACATACTACACCACCTCTAGGTACACTTCGCTTTTCTGCGATATTTTTCCTGCTTTACTGTTTATAGTTAAAATTTTGTATACAATTGAAAGGATAACAGTTTTGTCTAAGCAATTGTTTAGTCAACCACTACTTTACCTTATAGCCACTAAAACCCTTGTGCCGGGCCGCTCCCTGGTTGATACCGTGGCTGAAGCAATTCGGGGCGGGGTAGATGTGGTTCAGTTAAGAGAGAAGGACATGCTCAAGGGACAAGTGATAGCTTTGGCTA
This sequence comes from Bacillota bacterium, assembly GCA_021849745.1. Lineage (GTDB taxonomy): Bacteria > Bacillota > Carboxydocellales > JAJZSN01 > JAJZSN01. The sequence continues at coordinate 37,293 of JAJZSN010000005.1, forward strand.
AAGAGATGTCCAGCATAGTAAAACAAAAAGGAAAACTATTGCTCATCAATCACCATCTGGAGGCGGCCCTGGAAGCAGGAGCTGACGGAGTACATCTGGGCCGGAAGGGTCCAACCATCCGAGAGGCCAGGGAAGCTTTGGGTCCCGGAGCCATCATCGGAGCCTCGGTCCATGACCTGGAGGAGGCCCGAAATGCGGTTGAGGAAGGGGCCGATTACCTACTGGTAAGTCATATCTTCCCCACTGACTCCAAACCTGGGGCGCCCCCTAAAGGTTTGGAACTGCTGCAACGGGTGCTGTATAACTCTTCCATACCGGTCATTGCTTTAGGTGGAATAAACAGAAACAATATCCAGTTGGTTGCCGAAGCGGGATGTCCCAGAGCGGCAGTCATGTCGGCCATTTTAACGGCAGAGAATCCCAGGGAAACAGCTAAAAGTCTTAAAGAAATGTTATTATAAGCATATTGCAACGCAAAATGCGCAACCTATGGAGGAATTATGATTCTTGCCAGAGGTGAAACAATTGGAGCAAAAGAGATACTTTAATCATATTTCCCTTACCAGTTTTAATTGCGAGGGGGTTAAAGTGGACTACCCCCGGGATGTGTATAAAATATACTTTTCACAGGAGGCCCCTAAGTACATTCAGCAGATCATCAGTAAATGGGAAAAGGGTCGGGAGTTAACTGAGCGGGATTACCAACAGTTGTTGAAAAAAATGTTTGCCCATATCCATAAGCGATTGGATATGCCCCCGGCGGATGCCGACCTGCCTACCTTATGCGGTGTAGCCGTTCTAAACGGTAAACTGATAATCAGGGAGGAAGCCAAGGGGGATGTAGAAACCAAAGCCATGCGTTTTTGCCTTGAACAGATTTTGCGGCCATATACAACACCCATTATAAAAAACTATTTTCCCGGCTTGGCGGTTAACCTAGGCATTTGGCATGACCCTATTGGGGAAAATAATGCGGAACTGGATCAAACGGTGAAGATGGCTTATATCTTCACCTTATATAATTATCTGTGGAGTGATGAAATTGCAAGCCGGTATAATTTCTTTCTGGATTATTACCAGACTGAACTTGCTAAGCGATTGGGATTCATCAAACGACTATGGGAAAACCGCCGCCCTGGCGAGGGTTTAGAGTATATACCTATCTTCGAGGACTTCCGCAATTTTAACCCGGAAAAAGGGGCTCTGGTTAACCAAGTGGTAACAAGGATTCTCAAAAGTCAAGACCTTCAGGCATCAGAACGAAAATTCATAGAAGAAGCCCTGATTAACCATGCTAAAAAGGTCTTAATGTACCGTGACGAAGAGGCTACCAAGATTAAAGACTCTATTTTAAACCCCCTGGTATCGGAAATGGTCAGTCTCAATAAGTCCCGGGAATTCATCCAGGCGGCAGAGGTTTGTTTTGACCAAGGACTGCATAATTCGTGTATTAATAGGGCTTATTATGCCATGCTGCGAGCGGCTAGGGCCGCCTTGGTTCATAATGGTTTGTGCAAATCGTGGCGCAGTGTTAACCTGCGCCCCATAGAAACCCACGAAGAGGTTATCAACACCTTCGAACAGGTGCTGGTGGGGGAAAAAGGACTCTTTCCGCCGGAGATGGTAGTAGCCCTCCGTAAGGCCTACCAGCAAAGGTTAATAGCCGATTATGCAGACCAGGAAACAGAAGAGCGGATTGCCGCTATGGTGATGAAAAAAGCTCAACTTTTTATAACCATGGTGGGTGATGTGGTGGGTTAAAAGTTAAGGAGCCCCGACTTTCGTCGGGGCTCCTTAATTATGTACTTTTCTATAACCTCATTTTGATATTACCGTAGTTCTTAATATTTAATCTTGACTGGCATCGACTGCAAAAAGCGTTAATTTTCCTGGTACAAAGGTCACGGGTAAAAACAACGAATTCATTGCTGGTGTGCCTGAAACCACAACTACACTTCAATACACTTTTGGCCATAAGCAAACCCTCCCGTTAAATTTTTGTTACATTTATGTTTATTCGACGTTAACCAAGGTAAAACCTTCATTTTATGCTCCTTCAGAAAAAATATTTTATTCACCAGTATAGCAGCCAATAAGGTCAAATATACATAGAACACAGTATACTTGACCGGAGGTCAGCTGATATGATGATACGTTTTCAAAAGCCTAAACCCGGTAGGATAGCGGTGGTTTTTTCCGGGGGTGGGGCCAAAGGGGTTTATTCCGCCGGAGTGAGCAAGGCCCTGGTAGAATGTGGGATTAAGCCCGATATTATCACCGGATCATCGGTGGGGGCCATGAATGCTGCCATTTTGGCGGAAACATATCTCCAATGGCCGAGGTCCGAAGTAGAAGCCTTATGGCGCAAGGATGAACTGGAAAGGCAAATTGAATTCTGGGAGCATATGACCGCAGATATTGATGGTCGGAAAGTAAAAGCTGCCAGTTCCTCAACCTTGACCCCGGTTGTGCTGGAAATCATGTCTCTGGCGGCGGCCCTGGGGTTAACCTTGGTGGGCCTGGTGCCTTCCGTGGCCCTACCGTGGATAAGTATCCCAGCCGGAATAATTTCCCTGGGCTTGACGGCTAAACTCGGGTATTGGTGGTTCATTGAACCATTGACCAAGCCTAACTCCTATACCTTGGTTAAAAAAATCTATTACCAAAATAAACTACTAAACGGCTATCTGTTGCTCCATGGATTCGGACGTTCTATTTTTTCCAATTCCAACCTGGAACGGATTCTAGCTAGATTTATCCCTCCGGACAGAAATTTTGCCCAATACCGCCAGGTAGGCATAGATCTTAAAATAACCCGTACCAATATCAGAACCGGGTACAAGGAAGTAGCGGAATACCTGGAACAAGAAAAACCTAAAAGAATAATGGGTAATCCTTTGGTTTTGCCCAGTGTCTTGGCCTCGGGGGCTTTTCCCGGCGCCTTTCCTCCGGTTAAATTGTCGAAAATATATGATCGTGAAAATAACCAGGCTTTCTGGCAGATAATGAAGCAGTTGGAAGTGTTAAGAAGGAAACTAGGCCAATTATGGGGTGAGGGTTGGGAAGAGGAGTATATTAGGTTGCTGGAATTCATGGATCTTTGGTCTTTACGCCGCCAGGAAGAAGGAGAGGAAATTGAGGAACTTAACGAGACCCAGACCAAAAAACTCTTGGGTGATTATGTTAATTTTATAGGTAAGGTTGAAATTATCCAGCCTATGACGGATTTTTTACTTGAGGTGTTACCTGATCTTTGGAAATACCGGTATTACCCTATAGTCGATAATAACGAGGGTGGAGAAGATGAATATTTTGACGGTGGGGTAGCTGACAATACCCCCATCAGTTTGGCTCTGAATGGTCTGAAGGATTTGCTGACGGAAGGCAAGGCCCATGAAGATGAAGAACATATTATTTTAGTTGTAATGTTATCAAGGCCCAAGAGAAATATTTTAAAATCAGACCAATTAGCAAAATTAAATGCAGTTGATATTGGTCTACGGGGATTGAATATGCTGGGCCTGGACGATAAAGTGGAGGATATGGAGAACGCCAACCGGATTACCAGGCTCCTGAAGGAAATCCCCAAAGGAAAGGCCAATAGGGTATTGGCCAATATCTTAACAGTTTATCCTGACGAGCCGTTGCCCTGGGTACTGGCCTTTGACCGGAGATTGGGTTTCCGGCCCGGCCACAATGGGAAATATATTGCTATGGGCTGCCGCAATACCTTAGAAGCCCTCTTGGAAGCACGAGAGAGGGGATTGTTAACACCTCAAGTCAACGAAAAACTGGCCAGTATTGCAGACCCGAAAACCGGGGGTTTCCGTTGCCACAATAAAACTTGTCCATATTATGAAAAGGAATGTCGGAGGTAACCCAAATCAATTCTTTATCCTATCCTGATTAGTTTCACTTATTCCCGCAAAAATGATAAAATAAATGAAATAGGGGGTGGTTGAAGATGGTAACGGCAGAACAGTCATTAGTTACGGGTTTTAAACTTATCTATAAAAATAAAATTATCTTTGCATTCCCATTGGTATGGGAACTCTTTAGAGCGTTGCTGGTTACCGTGGGGTTGAACCTAGGGGGATGGTGGCCGGTTGAACCCAGGTTTTATCTGGTCTTTACCATGCCCAGGAGTTGGCCTGCCTTGGATTACCTGCTGCCCCAGCCGGTAACCGGCCCCAGCCTCGCCCACCTGGCCAGGCCGGATTTAGGCCTTGAACCTTTCAGTGACTTAAAGGCCCTGGCCCTGATAGTTATTCTCACAGTGATTGGCGCTTACCTAAAGGGAGGTTTTCTAGGGTTAGTGAAGAACGCCCTGGCCGGTCAGGAATTGAATATAAAAGACTTTCTGGAATACGGCATTAAGTTTTTTAACAGGTTTCTAAAGCTGGGGTTAATTCTTTTGTTGGCGGAAGGTGTTTACTGGTGGTATATGTTTCCCGCTGCCAAAGAGGTGCAGCCGGTAATCATACTTAGTTTGATTAGCGGCTATACTTTGATTCACCTAGTTATGCTTTTTACTTCTGTGGCTATAGTTTTTCAGGATCTGCCCCTTTGGGACGGGGTCAAAAAAAGCTGGACAACCCTACGGGTGCATGGTAGAGTAGTGATTCCTTTTGTTCTTTACGGAGCTTTGGTCAATGGCTTGGTAGCCATACCCCTCAATTGGGCGGTAAGCACCGTTCCCGGCCTGTTGGGGGCCGCCGGGATTTATGCCATCGTGGGCAGCGGCCTGGCTGCAGGGTTGATGTACCTGTACTCCGGGGTGGAGACGTTCTTTCGGGAAGGGTGATTGGGTCAGTTGTCAGCTTTTTAACTCCATTCCGGAGAATAAACTATTAATTTACCTTGTCACAAAAAATCTCCCGTCGGTGTTATATAGATGAAAGCCTAGCAAGGGAGGTGTCACCCATCAATACCTCACGTGAGAACCGGATGCTGCAAACCCATGATTTTAGGGAAATCTATGATACCTATTACCCGGCTGTGTGCAGGCAGTTGAGCCATCTGCTTAGGGACCGGGCCGCTGCTGAGGATGTGGCCCAAGAGGCTTTTCTCAAGCTCTATGACAACCCTCCGGCCAGGATGGATAATCCAGGGGGGTTCTGGACAGTCTGCCGGTAAGGGATAAGACGTGCCTGCTCCTAAGATTCTCCGGTTTCAGCTATGATGAGATAGCCCAAGTCATCGGGGTGCAGAAATCATCGTTAGGTACCATCCTGGCCAGGGCCCAGACCAGGTTCAAAGAAGAGTTCCAGCGCCTGAAAGGAAGTGGCGTCTAATGTGTTATGACGAAGGTATGTTATTGGCCTATCTGGATGGGGAGGTAGAGCCTAAGGAAGAGGAAGCTATCAAAGGACACCTGGTGACCTGCCCCAAGTGCAGGCAAACCCTTGCTGAATTAAAACAAAACCGGGCTTTCACCAATGACCGGTTGGCCCTCTATGCCCAGGAATTGTCCAGGCAACGGACGGCCGGTCGGAATACCGGAAAGGGAGTGTCCAAGATTATGAGTAAGTATAAGAAATTGGTGGCAGCGGCGGCGGTGGCCGGATTGGCCTTGTCCTTGAGCTTCGAACCGGTTAGGGCGGCGGCCCAGGACTTCTTAACCCTATTCAGGGTGGAAAAGGTAGAAACAGTGGCCATTGATCTTAATCAACTCAATCAGATGAGCAGGGTTTTCTATGAAAAGAGCGGCCAGCCCGGCCGGGTAGATATCGAGAACTTTGGTACGGTTTCCAACAACGGCAAGGGGTTTAATAAATGGGTAAAGCTTGAGGAGGCCCGAAAAATGGCCGACTTTGAGTTAAAGACACCCCAATGGCTGCCCTTTAAACCTTATCCATCTGATGTTCATGTTAGCGGGGCAGAGGAAATCTATTTTAAGCTTAAGGTGAAAAACATCAACAATCTCCTCGCCAAAATGGAAGCTAAGACTCTACTGCCCGAAGGCTTGGATGGCAAGACTTTCACCTTAGTTAAGCCTAACCTGTATTCCTTTAACTATCAAACCAATGATCCCAAGGATTCCAGATCTGTTAATATATTTCAAAGCAGGAGTCCGGAGATTAAAGTACCGGCAGATATTGATGTGTTAAAATTACGTCAAGCCATATTAAACTTACCCATGCTCCCCAATGAATTACGTGAACAACTGGCCTCCATTGAAGACTGGCAGAATACCTTGATTATCCCTGATACCAAAGGGGAAACCAGCAAGGTCACCGTCAATGGGGTTGAAGGGGTTATGATTAACCATGGGGGAACTGGAGCAGTCGGGATTAACCATACCCTTATAATTCAAAGGGATGGTGTAGTCACTGTGATGGGCGGCAACCTACCTAAGAATGATTTACTCAAAATAGCTGAATCCATGAGGTGATTCCGTGGTAATCGAAACCAAGTATCTTACTAAACTATATGGTAACAAATTAGGCTGTCAAGACATCTGCCTCTCGGTCTCCGAGGGGCAAGTCTTTGGCTTTTTGGGCCCTAATGGGGCGGGAAAAAGTACCTTGGTGAAAATTCTCATGGGATTGATTACGCCAACCTCAGGGGAGGCCCGGTTGTTGGGCCGCCCCCTGGGGGATCTGGAGGTCAGAAAACGTATCGGTTTTCTTCCGGAGAATTTCCGCTATCAAGATTGGTTAACGGGTTATGAATTATTGTCATTTCACGCTGATTTATACCGCTTGCCCCCCAACCGGAAGGAAGCCCGAATCAAAGATGTCCTTGAAATGGTGGGCCTCACAGGCAGAGAGGGACACCGTATCCGTACATATAGCCGGGGAATGCAGCAGCGTATTGGGTTAGCTTCTGCTCTGCTGCCCGACCCAGACTTGTTGTTCCTAGATGAACCCACCTCAGCCTTAGACCCCTTGGGCCGTAAGGAAGTGCGAGAAATAATCCTTCACCAGAAATCCAGAGGAAAAACGGTATTTCTTAACAGTCATTTTCTAAGCGAAGTAGAATTGGTCTGCGACCGGGTGGCCATTATCAAAAAAAGCCAGGTTGTAGCCCAGGGTTCCCTGGAAGAATTACGTTCCGGCAACATTACTTTAGATATGCGGGTAGGAGGCATTACTGAGGGGTTACTCCAGGCCCTAGACCAAATGGGATGTCCACATAAAAGAGAAGGAGAAAAGCTTTGGGTTGAAGTGGCCCGGGAAGAGGATATTCCCTTAGTGGCCCAAAGGGTGGTTCAACATGGTGGCTTAATTTACCAACTAACTCCTACCGGCAACTCCCTGGAAAACCTTTTTGTTAATCTGGTAGAAGAGGGAGGGGAGTAGAATGGGAACCATTATCCAACTTACCCTGAAAGAGGTTCTTAGACGGCGAATCTTTCTGGTAATAGCACTTTTAACCATAGGGTTTCTGGTATTATACGGGGTGGCCCTGTATTATACTGGAAAAAAGTTTGTCATCAAACCCACCGGGATGAGTGCAAATGATGCTATTAAGCTGGTAATTTATCCACAGATGTTGGCCTTGGGATTATACTTTTCCAGCATGATTGTATCCCTCTTGGCTATATTCACTGCGGTAGGAACTATCTCAGGTGAATTAGACAGCGGGATTCTTCATTCTATAGTACCCAAGCCCCTAAGACGGGGTGAAATAGTCTTGGGCAAATATGTGGGGTACGGTCTTATTTTGGTTATCTATACCTCTATACTTTTTTTGTCTATAATAGGGTTGGTATATTTCTTTACCGGTTATTATGCAGGCAACATTATACCGGCCTTATTGTATTACCTTCTCCTGTCTTTAACCCTGCTGGCCCTGGCCATGCTGGGTTCAACCATGTTGTCCACCATAGCCAACGGCGTGGCTGTATTTATGCTTTATAGCATTGGCACCATCGGCGGGATGATGGAACAGATTGCTTCCATGATGAACAATGAGGCCTTGACCAATATAGGTATTATTTCAAGTCTAATCATCCCCACCGACGCCATCTACCGAATGATGATAACCTCTGTACTGCTAAATGATAGTAACCCGGTGAATCTCCTGAATATGGGTCCCTTTGGTAGCCAGCACCCACCTAGTGAAGCAATGATGGCTTATATTGTAATCTATTTACTTTTGGCGTTATGGGGAGCCAAAAAGGTTTTAAAAGAAGGATATCTAATGGCATAGTCCCCTTGATATAGGTGCATACTTGGTATGTATTCTAAAATCAGGGGGATGATTTATGTGGTCAAACAAGATATCATTGAAGGTAAATTAAAATCATCAATGAAGTGATTAGAGAAGGAGTTGTGGTCTACGAAAAATAAAGAACTATAAGAGGAGTTGCTACATATACATCTACTGGGTGAAGTAGATGGAAATTAAAATACGTTTAGGCCGGGTAGAGGATCTCCCTGTCTTACGACAAATATTACAAAGCCCCGGGGAAAATGTCTGTCCCCAACTGGTTTTCAGTTCTTCCAAGGATCTGGAACTGGCGGACAGACTATCTTCTCCCCGGGGCCGCTTTTTTGTGCTGGAGGTTGACACCCGCCTGGCCGGTTTTGCCCAACTGGAGCAAAAGGATGGGAGGCTGTGGGAACTCTGCAGATTATATGTTATCCCCGGCTGCCGGGGTCAGGGCCTGGGTTCCAGGCTTCTGGAAAAATGCCGGCAAATCCTGGGCCAGGAGGGGTTACTGGTGGTTTCGGTAGAAAAGGACAACCACCGGGGTTTACATTTTTATCTCAACCATGGTTTTAGCTATAAAGATGCGGCCCAAAACAGCAACTTTTTCCTACTGGAAAGGAACTTTAGGAAACTTGTCGAAACCTAAGGTTATAACAAAGGCAGGTGAAGGAATTGGCTTATAGACTCCTGATTGGCCGTGTGGCTTTGGCGATATTAATGTTTATCCTGGCTATTAATTATGAAGAATTACTGGAGGCTCACCGGCACTCAATGGGCCTAGGTATAGTCCGACTGGAAAAAGAGTCGATTCTGGACTAATTAGTCCGATAAAACCTAGCGTATTTTTTCCGGTACGCATACCACCTAATCGCACTTTTTTCGACTTTCTTTTCCGTTGCTTTAGAACAATTGTTCCCTTATAATAGTATCAAAGATTACTGGGAGGAACAAAAATGTCCAATTACAATATATTGCTAAAAGACCTGAACTACCTTAAACCGGTGATATCCCATCGAGGTTCCAATTGGACAGAAATTTTCCCCACAGGTCAAGAGAGTTATATTTTATCTGAGGGGATCACACCAATTATTAAAAAAATAACCAAAGGGAACTATACCTTGATTCCAGCGCCACTAACCTTTAATCGTGACCTTGGTAAAATCGGTATCGGTTATGTGGTTATGCAAAAAATAGCTACGGTAATTAGATTACCCAACTATCCTGACCGTTGCCTAATAGTTTTTATTGATGACTCCGATGCCCTGTGCTGGTGCAATGCTGATAAACTGATCTCAGTAATTGAACAAGCTAAGAAAAATTGGCCACAATATAATTTATCGGCTCCAGACGGGGAATACATAAAAGAAAAAGCTGGTATTTACCTGGCCGGATAATAAGCTGGAGTGGTGAGCATGAACGTACTCATGGTTATTTTCTCACAAACGGGTAACACTGTGAAATTTGCCGAGTCTATCAGCAACTCTTTTAGTTCCCAGGGACATAATGTCTATCTGGTAACGCTGAATCAATTTAAACCGGAATTATTGTCTAGTTGCCAATTAATTGGAGTAGGTTCACCTTGCTTTAACAGCCAGGCTCCTACTCCGGCGAAAATTTTCCTCCGGGGATTGCCCCTTTTAAAGGGTAAACAAGCTTTTGTATTCGCTACATCAGGAGGCGCACCGGGCAAGGTATTATTCGATATGTCTCTTTTGTTGAGACGAAAAGGGGCAGATGTAATAGCAGGTTTACATACCCGAGGAGAGGTTGCTTACCCCGCCCCGGCCTTAAAGGGCAGATTCCCCGGCCGTCCTAACCAAGAAGATTTACGGATAGGAGCAGCCTTTGCCCACTATATTATGAAAAAAATCCTGCATCCGGCCAATGATGATTTGATTAGAGAATTTGAGAGCCACAAATTCGCCTGGAACTTTTACAGTCTTATGGCATACCTCATTACCGACGGAGTTATCAGGTTGTTAATGCCTAAACCCAATCACCTTGCCCAACGCTGTCAAAAACACGGTATTTGTCAAATTAACTGTCCCATGGCGGCCATCACTCTTAAGCCGTACCCATCGGTGAACCAAAGTAGATGCATTCGCTGTTTTCGTTGTGTCAACACCTGCCCGGAACTGGCCAGGCTCTTGCAATGGGGCTGGGCCGATTGGTTAATCGCCTTGGTCTATAATGTTCCTATGGAACGTATATTAGGAGCAATAAAGCCGGGGGACACAGTTTATTGAACAAAAAGATGAACCCCTTCCGGAGTTCACCCTTTAGTAGCGCCTTCAAAGGCGTTTTTTAATGCCGTTCGCCTTCCGATAACAGGGCGGCCATCACACTGGGTTCAGTAGTAGGAGGCTGACAGGTAAAATTCCTACAAATATATGCTGTAGCTTTACCGTCCACAGCCTCCCGGCCTGCTAGATTTGTTAACCGCCCTGTATCAAGATTTCCCTCGGTATCCTCGGTTTTCACCATTAATAAAACTTCCGGGGCAAAACCATCGTTAACCAGACTAATCATTTCTCCTGTAACAGCGTCTTTGGAATCACCCACAATGGTTACCTGAGTTACCGGGGACTGGTGGAAATACAAACCCATAAGCAAATGGGAGTAACCCATAGGATGCTCATTGACCGTACCGCCAAAGGTTCGGAACTGAGCCCGGGCTTTTTCCTCCAGCTCCATCTCGCCGGTAAGATGAGCCAATCGTAAGAAATTAAGGGTAGCCACAGAATTTCCTGAAGGAATGGCGCCGTCATAAATCTCCTTAGGCCTGGTAATCAATTGCTCGGCGTCGGAACCATACTGGTAAAGACCTCCATTATCATCATCCCAGAAGAATTTCAATAAATCATCATTTAGTTCCAGGGCCCAAATCAAGTATTTAGTCTTATAAGTGGCCTGATACAGTTCAATCAGCCCCCAAATAAGAAAAGCATAATCATCCACATAAGCAGGGTAGGCAGCTTCGCCCTCCCGGTAGCGGGCCAGTAAACGACCGTCCTCCCGGCGCAGGTATTTCATGATAAATTCAGTGGATTTCTCGGCGGCTTGGGCGTAATTTGGCTCCCCTAAGGCCCGGCTGCCCAAGGCCAGGGCCGCAATCATCAAACCATTCCAGGCAGTCAGAAGCTTGTCATCCTTGTAGGGATGAACACGGCCCTCCCGATGCTGGAATAACTTTTCACGCATCTTATCAAACCCCTGCACCAGACCGGTATTAATTAAGTTAGGGATGCTTTTCCCTTCAAAATTCCCTTGGGGAGTAATGTCAAAGACTTGACAGAATTTCTCACCGGACTCTTCTCCGAGAACTTCCTTGACCTCCTCAGAGCTCCAGACATAGAATTTGCCTTCTTCACCTTCAGAATCGGCATCCTCGGCAGAATAAAAAGCCCCATCCGGCGAGGTCATATCCTGCAGCACATAGGTGAAAATCTCCCTTACCACCCTGGCATATTCCTCCTTGCCGGTGGCCTGAAAGGCTTCAGTATAGGCAATGGCCAGTAGGGCATTATCATAGAGCATTTTTTCAAAATGGGGCACCAACCACTGCCGGTCGGTGGAATAACGGGAAAAACCGAATCCTAAATGGTCATAAATCCCCCCCTGATACATAGCCAGCAGAGTTTTTTCCACCATTTCCAGAGCCTTAGCCTCCCCGGTCATCTTCCAGTAGCGAAGTAGAAATGACAAGTTATGAGGCGTAGGGAACTTAGGGGCCTTGCCGAAACCGCCATATTGGGAATCGAATTTTCTCTCAAAACCTGTATAAGCCTTGTGCAAGGTCTCCATGGTAAGCTCCCCTTCGGTTGAGGCAAAGTAGGACGTTTCTATGGCATGCACAATCTTCTCTCCTGATTCCAAGAGAGCCTCTCGATTTTGCTCCCAAGCAGTAGCAATGCGTATGAGTATTTCCATTATTCCCGGCATACCGTACTTGCTTTCCTTAGGGAAATAAGTCCCGGCGAAGAAGGGCTTTTTATCCGGGGTCATGACAATGGTCAAGGGCCAACCCCCATGACCGGTCATAGCAGTACACACAGACATATAAATGGTATCCACATCAGGTCGCTCTTCCCGGTCTACTTTGATGGAAATAAATTTGTCATTCAGGATGGCGGCCACAGCTTCATCTTCAAAGGATTCTCGTTCCATTACATGGCACCAGTGGCAGGTGGAATAGCCGATGGAGAGGAAGATGGGTTTATCCTCGGCTTTGGCCTTGGCAAAGGCTTCTTCACTCCATGGGTACCAAGCAACCGGATTGTTCGCATGTTGCAGAAGATAAGGAGACTTTTCGTTGGCCAGTCTATTGGTTACTATTGTTGAATAGGTCATTAGGTATCACCTTCTCCTTTGTTGTAATAGGGTTAGTATGGTTCTCTTGGCTTTTGATTATTAGTATTGTTAGTAAGTTATCAACACCCGAACTGTAGGTAGGTTCGTAAAGACAACCAAAAGGGTACCGAAACCAATTTTCGGCACCCCCATTAAGAATATTTAACACTTATTTATTTTATTAACTAACACTTGTAATTGAGAAAACTAAGATATTTTTAGAATTGGTTTGACTGTTAAACCTTTCTTAGAATCTTCAAAGGCCTCATTTATTTCTTCAAAATTGTAGAACTTAACTAATTTATCCAAGGGGAATTGGCCGTTTTTATAATACTCAACCAATTGAGGAATGAATACTTTCGGGATAGAATCGCCTTCAATCACACCCATGACGGTTTTTCCTTCAGCCATGATATCGTTATGTACATCAAAGGTAATTTCAGGTGTTATGCCGACAATGGCGCACTGGCCAAGGGGGCGTAAAGCATGAATGGATTGCTTAACCACAGCCGGAACGCCGGTGGTTTCAATGGCATAATGAGTACCGCCCTTTGTTATTTCTTTAATTTCGGTCACAACATCGATTTTGAGGCCATTCAGGGTATGGGTGGCGCCTAATTCTTTTGCTAGCTCCAAACGACTGTCATGGATATCTACAGCAATTATATTTTTGCAGCCGACAATTTTAGCTGCCATAATGGCACTCAACCCTACCGCACCACTTCCGTATACAGCAATGGAGGAGCCAAAGGCAGGTTTGAGTCTGTTTAGAACAGTACCGCTTCCTGTTTGAATTCCGCACCCTAGTGGTCCTAAAAGAGATATATCTACATCTTTATCCACTTCCACTATGTTTTTTTCATTCACTACTGCATAAGTCGCAAAAGAGGATTGGCCAAAAAAAGTGGAAACAGCACGGTTATCTTGATGGATGCGGTGGGTACCGTCATCCATAATTCCCCCAAAATTTAGGGCATTAAACTCTAAGCAAACAGAAGAGTGTCCTGTTAAACAATTCTCGCAATGTCCACAGGATGCAAAGGTCAGAACAACGTGAGCGCCGGGTTTGATAGTTTTTACTGCAGATCCGACTTTTTCAACAATACCTGCACCTTCGTGGCCAAGGACTACAGGGAAGGGGGTTAACCCCAAATCCCTAGCAACAGCGTCGGTATGGCAAACACCGGTAGCCGCGATTTTAACTAATACTTCATTTTCCTTTGGTTCAGATAGTACTACTTCTTCCAAATTGAAATTTTCGCCTAAGCCATGGGTAATTGCAGCTTTTATCTTCATAAAAACCCCCCTAATTGTATTGTACTATTAAATTTTTTCTAACTTCTCAAGTTCTGTGACAGCGGTGTCTAAGCTCAGTTCCAGCAGTTTTTGTTTAGTGGGTACTCCTTCAGCAGTCCAACCACGTTCAGCATAATAATCATCCAGCATTTGGTTTAACTCATCCTTAGAAATGAATTGTCCTTTTGAACTACCTTCCTTTAACGGTTCGGTGAGAATTCTCTCAGGAAGATTATCATCGTCCCGGGTAAATCCTTCACGCACGTTAAAAGCTCTGGCCAGATTATTTACCCGTTCTCCAACTTTCTCAATATCCTCAGCGGTAAAATCCAATCCTGTTGCACCATTAAGCATGTCTGCCGCATTTTGAGCGGCGGTAGCAGGGAAGGCCATATCCAGCAGGAAGGCGCACATGGTTGGGCAGTCGCAGGTAGCAGTGCGGATATCTTGATTCCATTTAGTTAACCTGCCTTTGCCATGGGAGATGAAACGATCCACGGCTTCAGGCACCGGAATTCCGAAGATCTCCTGAAAAGCATATCCCCGGTTGTGGTCTGCTCCAGTATAGGCTGTAGCATAATTTAAGCCATGGGCCTTAGCGCCTCGGACATCATAGCCGGGTAGTTCCAGACCCTTTACATGCAAGGCATATTTTTCGGCCCCTTTGCCTATTTTGGCGGCAGCCACTTTCACTCCATCGGCTAGAATAGCGCCAATTCCCCGCCGGTAGGCCATTTTTGAAATTAGCTTGATCATGGCCTCATGATTGCCGAAGTTTAGCTCTACACCATCAGTATCCTCCTGGGTGAGAATCCCCTTTTCATACAGTTCCATAGCAAACCCAACGGTTACGCCCGTTGACATATTATCTAACCCCAACTCATCACAAAGGCGATCGGCCGCAATGATACTGTCCAGATTATCCACTCCGGTTTGACCACCTAAAGAATACATAGCTTCAAATTCAGGTACTGAAATAGCCCCAGCATAGGTCCCTTCCCGTACCAATTTGAGTTGACTGCAAGCTACAGGGCATTTATAGCAATGTTCTTTACCGACCTTTTTAGCCGCATTTGCTTCTACCCCTAACTTTGCTACCGGAGCCACTACACCGGTTTCTGTCCAGTTCTTAGCAGGAAAAATGCCTAACTCCGAGGTCACTTCAACTACCAGAGGTGTACCTGTGTGGGCAAAAGTAGAGTAGAGTACCGGGCTTTCTTTCATAGCATTTTGCATACTTGTTTTGGCTTGACTGAACTGGCTGTCAGATGATACAGCAACAGGTTGACTACCCCTTATGGCAATGGCCTTAAGATTCTTGGCACCCATTATGGCCCCCAAACCTTTGCGTCCGGCGGCCCTGCGTTCATTAATTATACAGGCTAATTTGGACTGATTCTCCCCGGCAGGACCGATGCAGGCAATCCTGATGTTCTGATCGTTAAGTTCATCTTTGATTAGTTGTTGACAATCAATAGTGTTGGTACCCCATACTTTTTCTGCTGGCCGAAAACTGACATTGCCATTATTAATCCAAAGGTAAACAGGCTTATCAGATTTCCCCTCAATAATCATAGCATCATACCCGGCAAATTTTAATTCAACGGGAAAATATCCCCCTGTCAGGGACATACCCACTGCGCCGGTTAAGGGAGACTTTGTCGTAACTGCCATTCTGCTGGCACAAGGCGCCGAAGTACCACTTAAGGGGCCTACAGCAAAGATCAGTTTGTTCTCGGGCCCCAAGGGGTCAGCCTTGGCGGGAACTTCATCAAAGAGGTATTTAAGCCCAAAGCCCGCACCGCCAATAAACTCTCTGGCCAGTTTTTCCGTCACCCTTTCTTCGGAAAAAGTTTTATTGGTCAGATTTACTCGCAGGATTTTACCCATGTAACCATATTTCATATTAGTCACCTCCATGATATTGACCCCCCTTAGGCGGTCACTTCAATAGCTTGTATTTAGCATAGCACACGCCAGATTTTTATTACTACCTCCGAATCAGTTGAATACACTTGTAAATTTTCATCGGTTTACTACTAAGTTTTAGGGCTTAGCAATGGAACTTTTTTAACCGGAACCGGTGTGAACGGTTTTATTTTTACTTAAGTGGCCAATAATGAGCGTTGACTGAAAGATGAGAGAAGAACAAAGGCCGTTGCAGGGTTTTAAATAGCACAAACCAAATAAACACTCAGTTTTACCTTTTAAAGGGCAAATATATTACTTAAGGCAAAATGTAAGGTAGGGTGACAACGGATTAGGTTATATTAAGTAAGAAGAGGAAAAAGAACACCACGGAGGAAAATTTGATGCGAGCTTCAGAGTTAAACATGAAGGAACTTCTTAAATTCTCACCTGAACAGGGCAAAATCTTCTTAAAAGACTCCCGAGTTATCGTTTTTGATACTGCGGCCCTAGGCAAGCTTCGTAAAGATTTAATTGATACCCTAGGTCTGGACAGGGCAAAGGGATTTCTCATCCGGTATGGCTGGTCATGTGGTTATGAGGCGGCAATGAGTATTAAGGAACAGTTTCAATGGGACAATGAGCTGGAGTGGATATATGCCGGACCCACTATGCATACTCTTGAAGGTTTTGTCGCAGTTAAACCAAAGGTTATTGATATTGATCGTGAAAAAGGTACCTGGCTGTTAAGTGGTATGTGGGATAACTCCTTTGAGGCTGAGCAACACATACTGCACTTTGGCAACCACAATGAGCCGGTATGCTGGATGCTGGTGGGTTATGCGGGTGGTTATGGTTCGGCCTATCTTGGGAAAAAGGTTATTTATAAAGAAATAAACTGTGTCGGTAAAGGTGATGAAAGGTGTTCTTTTATCGGCAAAACCCTTGAAGAGTGGGGTGATGAAATAAGTTCTGAACTACCCTATTATGAAATTAGTAAAATCAGCGAGGAACTGGAAGCTGCTCATCGCCGTATCAAGGCTCAAAACAGGATACTGGAACAAGCGGTAACCGTCCACGAACAGCTAACCCAATGCATATTGCAGGGTAAAGGTGTCGAAGACATTACTTCAAACCTCGCTGAGCTGATGAAATGTACTGTAATTTGGGAAAATCGTGATTTGGTGCCTCAATTTACTTTTTCAAAGCAACCTACCGAGGAAGAATTATTGAGGCCTTACCTAAGTATATTGACTAGCTCTTCCTTTAAAACATCTTCAAAAAATTATTTAAAACAAAAGCGTCCTTTCCAGATAGTTGACGAATATCCGGATTTCCATATCTACCGCTTGGTTTCACCCTTAATAGTCGGTAATGAATTACAGGGCCTCATATCTTTACTTCGCACAGGCTATGCTTTCCGGGAATTGGAGACTATTGCTTTGGAACATGCTGCTAGCGTCTTTGCTTTGGCAATTCTAGAAGAAATTAAAATTGCAGAGGTTGAAAGGCGATTAAAGGGAGATTTTGTTGATGACTTACTTTCAGGAAACTTTTCTGATAGAAAATCGATTATAAACCGGGCCCTTGGACTACAATATGATATTACCCTAGATCGGAA
>JAJZSN010000093.1 GCA_021849745.1 Bacillota bacterium
ACTCTGGTAAAGGCATTCGTATGAAGGATGTCAGGAGAACTGAGCCATTTACATACTGCATTGAATCAAAAAAGGGGTTGGAGGACCTTAGTTTACTCAAAAAACAATTTTGGTGCTTCAGCTCTGTACTAGCTAAATAACGCTTGACAATATCCTACCAATAATATAAAATATTGAATGTAGTTTTGATTATTGGGCCACTAGCCCCGGACCATTAATCAGACTTATTTTTTCTGTAAGTTGGCGCAAGTTTTAAGGAGGGAATATGATGTCTACCTATATGGCGAAGCCTCAAGATATAGAAAGAAAGTGGTACATACTGGATGCCACCGGTAAAACCCTCGGTCGGCTGGCCAGCGAAGCCGCCCGTTTATTAAGAGGCAAACACAAACCTATTTTTACACCCCATGTGGATACCGGTGATCATGTAATCATTATTAATGCTGAAAAAGTTGAATTAACCGGAAAAAAACTGACTCAGAAGTTATATACCCGTCACTCCGGTTATCCTGGCGGTTTGAAGACCACCGATTACAAAACATTGTTGCAAAACAAACCCGAACTGGCCCTAGAGGTGGCTGTTAAGGGTATGTTGCCCCATAACAAATTGGGAAGTCAAATGTTTAATAAACTGAAAGTATACCGCGGTTCCGAACATCCCCATCAGGCTCAGCAGCCTGAGGTTTGGGAAATTCGGGATTTGATGTAGGGTTAAGGAGGTAAGGTTAAGTGGCTCAAGTTCAATTTTATGGAACCGGTAGAAGAAAGCACTCCATCGCTCGGGTTCGTTTGGTTCCCGGTGAAGGAAAAGTGGTAGTTAATAATAAGAATTTGGTCGAATATTTCGGCAAAAAGACCCTGGAAATGATTGTTAAGCAACCATTAAATCTAACCGAAACATTGGGTAAATTCGATGTACTCTGCCGGGTTCAAGGTGGGGGTACTACTGGACAGGCTGGTGCGGTACGGTTGGGTATTGCAAGGGCGCTGCTGAAAGCTGATGGGACCCTGCGGCCCGTATTGAAGCGGGCGGGTTTCCTGACCCGGGATCCCAGAATGAAGGAAAGAAAGAAATACGGCTTGAAGGCCGCCAGAAGGGCGCCTCAGTTTTCCAAACGCTAAAGTCGCAGCAAAGGAAAAGGATACTATCCTTTTCCTTTTTGTTTTTATGGTACATATTCTGCCATCCGGTTGCATAAGGTAAGTAAGGAAATCGGCCAAAGGAGGAGAAATGGGTGGCAAGGTGGTATTTTCACTTTTGGCGTATACGCAAACGGGATTTGTTACTTTTGAGCTTAATTCTGGGGATATTATATTTTGGTTATAGTACTTACATGGATCGACTTACGGTAAGCGCCATTAAGGCTATGTCTTGGTCTATTGCCAATCGGGTAATTGTAATTGATCCCGGTCATGGAGGGATAGATCCAGGGGCAGTGGGTAAAACGGGCACCTTGGAAAAAGATATAAACCTGGAGGTTGCAAAGAAACTGCAGGTCTTATTAAGCCAGGCCGGGGCCGCCGTTATTCTTACCAGAGATAGCGATGTTGATTTGGCTGATCCTGATACCAGTGGGTTATTAACTAAAAAACGTCAGGATCTTAGCCGTCGGGTAGCCATTGCTAATGAACGCAATGCCCATATCTACCTCAGTATTCATGTCAATAGTTTTCCTTTATCCAAATGGAGCGGGGCCCAGACCTTTTACCAGCGGGGACAGCCTGCAGGGAAGAAATTGGCTGAGGCTGTACAATTCGAATTAGTGCGGGTGCTTAAAAACACCAAAAGAGTAGCCAAGGGCATGGATTTTTTCACCAACCGGGAAACTAAAATGGCTTCGGCCACTGTAGAAATAGGGTTTATGTCTAACCCTAAGGAAGAAGCCCTAATGCAGCAAGAAGAGTATCAGGCTAAACTGGCTTATGCCATCTTTGCTGGTATTGTTAAGTTTTTTGCGGAAGAGGGTGTTCAGAGTCGATAATGGAGGGATTTATGAATAATCTGGTTTTTGCGGGGATTTCACCACACCCCCCGATTGTGGTTCCCGAAATCGGCAAAGGAGAGGGGGGTAAAGCGGCCAATACTACGGCGGCCATGAAAGAATGGGCAGCTTTGCTAAAGAGTACTAATCCAGACCTATTGGTCATCATTTCACCCCACGGAAATGTTTTCAAAGATGCCATTGCCATAACTGTAGAACCTCAATTGGAGGGTGATTTGGCTGGGTTTGGGGCCGGGGAAGTGAGGTTTGAGGTGGAAACCCACCTGGAAGCCGCCGAGGCCATCATGGACATGGCTGGAAGGCTTAAGGTACCTACGGTGGATGTGGATAATTTTGTAGCCGGGGAATATGGGGCCAGTCTCCGGTTGGATCATGGGGTCATGGTGCCATTATATTATCTCAGGCAGGCAGGGGTAGAAGTACCTATAGTTTCGGTGGCTATGGGTATATTGCCCTTTGAGGAGTTATATTCCTTTGGCGTAGCGGTGCAAAGGGCGGCCGGGTTATTGGACAAGCGGGTGGCCCTGGTGGCTAGCGGAGACCTGTCTCATTGCTTGACCCCCGATGCATCGGCAGGGTTTACTCCTGAAGGTGCAGAGTTTGACCAACGGATAGTCGAAGCCTTGGCAATTCTTAACGTTACAGCCATCAAAGATCTTGAACCTGGGCTGGTAGAAAAAGCGGGGGAATGCGGTTTGAGGCCCATTATCATGATGCTGGGGGCTTTGGATGGACTGGAGGTTAAATCCACCGTTCATTCCTATGAAGGCCCCTTCGGGGTGGGTTATCTAGTGGCTTCCTTCATCCCCGGAGGAGTAAGCCCGGAGCGGCAGTTGCTGGACAAGTTACTGGCCGAGAGGCGGGTTGCTGTGGAGGTAAGAAGAGGTGCGGAAAGCGCCACGGTGAAGTTAGCCCGGCAAAGTCTGGAACATTATGTGCAGGAAGGAAAAATTATGGCCCTGCCGGAAAAACTGGCGCCGGAAATGGAAGAACAGGCCGGGGTCTTTGTTTCGATTAAAAAATTTGGCCAGTTGCGAGGGTGTATTGGCACAACAGGGTCCACCAAGGCCAATGTGGCTGAAGAAATCCTCCATAACGCCGTTAGCGCCGGGACCGACGACCCCGGATTTTTACCGGTTATAAAAGATGAGTTGGAGGATTTGGTTTATTCGGTGGATGTCCTTAAAGCTCCTGAGCTTGTGGACAGTACCGACCAATTGGACGTAAAACGTTACGGGGTGATTGTTCGCAGCGGTCGGCGGTCGGGGCTTTTGCTGCCCAATCTGGAAGGTGTGGATACAGTGGAGGAACAGCTTAAAATCGCCAAGCAAAAGGCGGGAATCGATGCCCACGAACCGGTGGAGATTGAACGGTTTGAAGTGGTTCGTTATTACTAGCCGGGAGGGTTAGTTTTGGACAGAGAAGAGACCTTAAAGGAAGTAGCATATTACGAAGATTTTAAAGGTTATCTTAGGTGTCAAGTGTGTCCTCATTTTTGTAAACTAAAGGACGGACAACGGGGAATTTGCCGGGTGAGAAAAAATCTAGACGGAAAACTATTTGCTTTAAATTATGGAGAATGTTCCTCTTATGGGGTTGATCCCATAGAGAAAAAGCCGTTACGGAATTTTCACCCCGGTTCGATGATTTTCTCTGTCGGAACAGTGGGGTGCAACCTCTCCTGTGGATTTTGTCAAAATTGGCAAATAGCCAAAGGGGAGCCGCAGACAATTACTCTTACTGTCGAAGAGTTGGTGGATTTAGCGGGTAGGGGTGATTCTATAGGGGTGGCTTATACCTATTCGGAGCCCATGATGTGGTACGAGTTCGTCTATGATGCAGCTAGGGCCGTAAGCCAAGCGGGCCTCAAGAATGTCCTGGTGACCAATGGTTTCATCAACCCTGAGCCTCTAGAAGCTTTGCTTCCCTATATCGACGCCATGAATATAGATGTTAAAGGTTTTACTGAGAAATATTATAAACAGGCCTGCGGAGGCCGCCTGAAACCTGTGCTTAAAACGGTGGAAAGGGCAGTAAAGGCTTGGCATGTAGAGATTACTACTTTGTTGGTGACCGGGTTGAATGATTTGCCGGAGGAACCTCGGATCTATTTGAACGAGGTTTTTTATCCTAATTGCATAGAAAAGTATTGACAAATGACACCAACAGAAGGTAACATATTCTTGTTGGCCTGGTAAAAGATGGCAACAATTTATAGAAAGCAAGATGGGGGAATTGGTAAAGATGAACGATTTTGTGGTGTTGAGTTTATTGATTATTGGAATGATCTATGCTTTTTATTGGGTTGCTAATAGGTCTTTGGCCTTAACATCACAACTTCGCTTAAATAATGGGTCTTCCAAAGAGTTCTGGTGTTTTAAGGATATTCGGGATAATATGTTAATTGTGGATGAAACTCAATATCGTGCCATCATAAAGGTTCAGCCCATTGATCATTTGTTAAAGATGGAGGCAGGGGAGAGTGTCGACTTAATTTTCCGGAAGTCCCTTGAGGCTATGTGGTATTCATTTGAGATAATAGCCCCTACTCAGGGTTCTGAAATTAATACTTATTATATTATTCTTAAACATGACTACATTAGAGTAGGTAGTGAAAACACTTATTGGCAGGTAGCCAAGGAATTGGAAAGCAGGGCTTTTTCCTTGGTGGAGAATTTAGCGGTAGCCGGTTTTAAAGCCAGGGTTTTGGGAACACCTGCAATTACCGAGTTTGTGCGGAACTTCTATGGGCAGTCTTCAGCTAATAAAAGAACCTCGAGTACACGCTATAAATTAACCCTATTTGATCCCGGTATTATTAGGATATAGCATAAGTAGATATTATAATCGGTTTAGTAAAATATTTTTCATAAAAGAAGGAAATTCAAAAAAAATATAGAATATTTAATTACTAGACATCAGGGTAAACCCGCTGAGAGGTGGGGGCACAAAGCTATGGGTCTTACTTGCTAAGCAACAAGATCGCCAGGCTACAGAATTGATGAGAGGCTTAGCCCTGTTTGTCTTGATAACAGGGCTTTTTATTTTTTGCTACAAAATCTTATTTCTTGTGGAAAATTCGGAGGAATGTGGTAGAAAAGCTGAGGAGAGTGGGACTCATGATTTTTCAACAACTATTGTTTGCGATTCAAAATCAAAAACCTGTAGTGTTGATGATGGAAGGGCCGGAGGGCTCGTTGATTCAGAGGAAAGTTAAACCTACGGGTGTCACACCGGAGCAATATTTAATTGCCCGTTGCATAACCAGTTCCCAAGAATTTACTGTGAGTCTCCCGGAGGTTATTGGTCTGCGCTACTGGCTTGATGTTGAAGAGTGATTATCATCCCCCTGCAAAAGGTAGGGGGATTTGGTTTAATTGGGAATTTGGTGTTATAATAAGTACTAGATGGTTTGGAACGGTTGGAGGAGATTGAGTGACATTAATGATTGAAAATAAAGGGTTTAAAGAGTACCGGGGGTTGGTGCTCGATCAGTTTCAGGTTGAGGCTATGGAGTATATTGACCGGGAACTCTCGGTACTGGTATCGGCGCCCACCGGGGTAGGGAAAACCCTGATTGCTGATTATACTATTGAGAAGTGCCATCAGGAAGGGCGGCAGGTGGTTTATACCGCCCCTATTAAGGCGCTATCCAATCAAAAGTATAAAGATTTCAAAAACCAGTTTGGTGATGATGCCGTGGGGATCATTACTGGGGATATTGTCATCAACAGCGATGCTCCGGTATTGGTGATGACTACGGAAATTTTTCGGAACATGCTGTTAACCCATGATCCCATAATGGAATCGATGGCTTACCTGATTTTGGACGAGGTTCATTATATCAGTGATGTGGAGCGGGGTAGTGTCTGGGAGGAAAGCATTATCTTCATGCCTGAACATATCAGGTTGTTGGGTCTATCGGCCACAATTCCCAATGTGGATGAGTTGGCTAATTGGATTTCTTCTATTAGGCAGGAAGACGTTAAGGTGGTAAAGAACTTCAAAAGAGCTGTACCGTTGAAACATTATGTTTTTGAGAAAAACATGGGCTTGGGGACGGTTAAGGATGTTCTCAAGGTTAAAGACAAGAAAACCGAGGAGTGGAAGGAGGACGGGCTGGATCAGGTTTTCCGGCGGCCTAAGTTTGTTTCCACCACTCATGTGGATCTGATTAATTATATCAAGGGATCGTATTTGCCTTGCTTGTATTTTGTTTTCAGCCGGAAAAAGTGTGAAGAATTTGCTTTCGAATTGTCCCGGAATTTGAATTTCCTAAATAATAAAGAACGGGGTGAGGTTGACGCCTTGTTAGAAGAAAAGGCCAAGGGCCTGGCAGCCAAGGCTAATGTCAATGCGGTGGCCAGGATTCACAAGGTCTTAACCAAGGGTATCGGTTATCATCATGCCGGGATGCTGCCAATTGTTAAGGATGTGGTGGAGGAACTATTGGCCAGGCGTCTGATTAAGGTGCTTTACTGTACTGAGACCTTTGCGGTAGGAATCAACATGCCGGTACGGACAGTGTGTTTTGATTCCAATGAGAAATATGATGGTAAGGAATTCCGGGTGATGACCAATCAGGAGTATTTTCAGATGGCCGGACGGGCCGGTCGGCGAGGGATTGATACCGAGGGGTTTGTTTTCTCCCTGGCGGATATCAATTATTTTGAGCCGGATAAGATGGTTAAGGCTGATGAGGGCCGCCTGGAGGATCTGAAAAGCCAGTTCAACCTAGGCTATAACTCGGTGGTCAACCTGATTAACAATCACCAAACAGAAGAAGAAATCTTCAGCGTACTGCAGAATAATTTTGCCTTCTACCAGGTGGCCCGGGAGTCAAGGGTACTGGAAGAGAGTTTGCAAAGGATAGAGGATGAAATCAAGGGGTTGCTTAACAAAAGGTGCGAGGATTTTTATCATCCCAAGTGTTCGATTCAGTATAACAAGCTGCGCTCCAAACTGCGGGAAGCCAAGGCAGAGTTAATCAGGATGTCCAGGGGCCGGGGTGGGGGCCGCAACCACGAAAAGAAACGCAGGCTAAACCACCGGGTTAAAGAATTGGAACAGACTATCAAAGGGTTGACGGTACGCAAATGCCCCGATGAACAGATAGAGGAATGCCGCCTGCAGAGGAAAAGATATAACCAGCTGGAAGAGGAGAAAAACCTTCTCCGGAAGAGATATAGCTCCATTAAGAAACAGATTGATTTCGTGGAGGATTTCCGGCTTAAACGGGAGCTGTTAACAGATTTGGGCTTTGTGGAAAAGGATCAGCTTACCGCCAGGGGCCGGTTTGCCACCCAGATTTATGTCCAGGAATTGTTGGTTACCGAGTTGTATTTTGATGGGGTTTTCCATGAGCTTGATGAGGAGCAAATCAGCGCCCTGGTAGCTTGTATCGGTTATGAGGGCCGGAAAAACGACTGGTTTAAAAAGGCCCCGGTATTTGATCTGGAGCGGGTTTACCGGCTCATTCAGATTGTTAATAACGCCGAGTATACCCGGGGCCGGCCCGGAACGGTGATGTTCCATCCGGAAGTGGCTTTGCTGGCCTACCAGTGGAGCGCCGAGGAGAAGTTTGAAAACTTGCGCCAGTACACCAACCTTCAGGACGGCGATGTAGTTTCCCTCTTCCGCCGGGCCATTGACCTCATGCGGCAAATCCGTTCCGCTGCCCACGAGGACAAGTTTATCGTGGCCAAACTGTCGGCTTGTATTAAGAAGTTAGATCGGGATGTAGTGCAGGTGAACTTGTAAGCGGACCCAGAGGGTCAGTCGTCAGCATTTTTTGGGATGGACTTAGAAAGGGGCTAAGGTGTTATGGCATGACACCCATCAGGCGCCATTAATTTGTAACAAATTTGGGTTATAATTAGGATTGAGGGGGTGAAAGAGTGGATAAAAAATTAAAAAGCGGAATTTTAGCTGTGGTTGTTGTATTAGCTTTAGCGGCCATGATTATACCACGGTTTTTAGGGACAACGGAATTTAAAGTCACACCCCATCCGGCTACTGCTTTTGAAACTGCCAGAAAAACAGGCCAGCCAATTTTTTTGGAATTTTACGCTAAATGGTGACCTAGTTGTCGCAGCATGGAGCCCGTGATGCAGGCTCTCGAAAGAAAATATAGTAATAAAATTAATTTTATAATAGCTGATATAGATGATCCACAGGGTCAACAATTGGCCGAACAATTTCAGATTTATTATATTCCCGCTTTCTTTGTGATTGACCCCCAGGGACAAGTTGTTTATGACGCTGAAGGCGCTCAAAGCCAAAAAACCTTGGAACAAGCCATCAATTCATTAGGTAAAACGGTTAACCAGACTTGGTATGAGCGGTTCTTTAAGGAAACCATCCCCAAAGCCTTGGCAGAGGGAGGTTGGCTGATATTAGTACTGGTTTTCCTGGGAGGTCTACTAACCAGTGTTAGTCCCTGTATCTTATCCATGTTACCGGTTATGGTGGGGTATGTGGGAGGATTGGAGCAGCCTTCTAAAACCAGGGGTTTCCTGACATCGGGAGCTTTTGTTCTGGGCCTGGCTGTGACTTTCGCCATCTTGGGGGTTGTTGCCTCATTACTGGGTAAGGCTTTTGGCCAGATAGGATCATTTTGGTTGTATCTGATAGGATTTTTATCTTTAATTATGGGCTTACAGCTTCTTGGGATAATCCACTTTGATATGCCCGGACTAAAGGCAATGCCCGGAAAAAAAGGATTTCTCGGCTCCTTTGGGGTCGGTTTATTGTTCGGTCTGGTAGCTTCTCCCTGTGCTACTCCGGTACTGGCAGTGTTGATGACTTATGTAGCCACCCAGGGTGAGTTATGGTATGGTGCAGTGTTGCTGTTCATTTACGGTCTAGGACATGGGTTGCCTTTATTGATTGCCGGTACCTTTACTGCGGTGTTGAAGAATTTGCCCCGCTTGCAGCGTTGGAGCCAATATGTGAATTATGTCAGCGGCGGTATTTTGATTATATTAGGATTTTATTTTCTGTACAGGACAGGATGGTAATAATTGGGTAAGATAAATTTAATCCTAGGGAACTAGAAATTAAGCTAAGGGGTGATGGTATGTATCCTGTGTTGTTTCACCTGGGGTCATTGGAGATACGATCCTGGGGGTTGATGGTGGCTCTGGGGATTATCAGCGGAACCTGGCTGGCTTACAGGGAAGCCCAACGACGGGGAATGAAGGCCGACTTGGTACTGGATTTTGTTATCTGGGCGGTGGTGGCCGGTTTTCTGGGGGCGCGCCTGTGGGAGGTGGCTTTTACCTGGGGAAATTATGCCGCCAACCCTTTGGAGGCCCTGTACTTCTGGAAAGGAGGGCTATCCATTCAGGGTGGTATCCTGGGCGGGGTAGTGGCCGGGGTCATCTTTGTCAGGAAGCATAAACTCAATCTGTGGCAATTTGCTGACAGCTTGGCCCCAGGGATAATTTTAGGCCAGGCTCTGGGCCGCTTTGGCTGCTTCCTTAATGGAGATGCTTATGGGATGCCCACTGATTCTCCCTTGGGGGTAGCATATGTACCGGGAACCCCGGCTTATGAAGCCTTCGGGGCTCAGCCTCTGTTTCCGGCAGAACTTTTTGAAGCCGGTTGGAATCTGGTGATTTTGGGATTGTTATTAGTATTGCGGCGGAAAAAACCGGTAGATGGTGCGCTTTTCCTGTTATATGCAATTTTATATTCGGTAGGCAGGTTTACTCTGGAATTCTGGAGGGGTGACAGTTTGCATATTTTGGCCCAGTTTAAGACGGCCCAGGTGGCCAGTTTAGCAACGGTGATTGTGGCTGCTGCTTTTCTGGTTTGGCGGTGGTTAAACCGGGATAAAAGGCTGGGGAATATAATAAAATAGTGAAATTCAAGAGGTTGTACACAATTAAACACCCTGTGGGAAGCTTTTAACGCTTCTGCATAGGGTGTTTGTTTTATGGTTACAATAGCCTAAGGATAAAAGAAGGGAGGCTTATTTAATGAATTTTGTACCTTATTCCCGGACCCCCAGCGGTGAAATTTATACCATGGAGCATGAGGGCCATGAATTAGGGGAACTGGCGGTGATTTACGGCCATAATGACCTGCAGGCCATCGCCGGTGTAAGACAACCCGAATCCCAAGATGAACGGGACCAGGTAGATTTAGCCATTGCCGATTTTATTAAAAACCTGGCTGAAGCTTCTGAGGTTGAATTCTTCCAGGTTAATATCTATGATTCTGATGATTTTACCTCGATAGATAATTATGATGATGAGGATGATGAACACTGCGAGTGTGGCTGTCAAGGCAAGGTGGACAACGGGGACGATCTTTAAGAGGCTGTTGAAAAACTTGGCCTTGCTATACTCGTTTTTGAACAGCCTCTTTAAACTAATGTTTGCTGAAAAAGCTTTGCCATAAATCCAGGGTTTTAAAACGAATTTCAACTTTCCCTTGTTCAGGGGTCAGGCTGTCGTAGTCTGGCCCTTTATCTTTGCCGGAAGCCATGGTGTTTACGGCGGTTTGGGCCAAAACCGGGTTAGCTGCCAAGCTGTGGGTGATGTCCACGAAGCAAAGAGGAGGGAAAAGCACACACCACCAGTTTTTGCCCTGTCCTTTGCCTAAGGTAATTTTGACGGCCTGGTAGGTACCGGCGGGCAAGGTGAATTTTCCGTAGGATTTGGTTGGGAATTCAAAGGTTCCCAGTTCTGCTTCAACGGCATAGGGTTTGCCGGAGGACTTAATCTCTTCCCGGGCCAGGGTTTCCATGCGGTCTAGGTTGGCTAGGGCGATTTTCCGTGCTTCCCCGATGTCTTGGGCGTTTTTTAATTCTTTGGCCAGAATTTTCACCACCCGGTCACGGACCTTGCGTTTTAATTCCTGGTCGGCTGGGGCATCGCTATTGGCTATGACATGGAAACGGATTAGTTGCTCGGGGTCGGTGGGTATTTCTGCCGGGGCGCTGGCCAGAAGGGAGGGCTGCCGTTGGATAAAGAAGGCTATGCTCAGGACAACCATGGATACTAAAATTATTTTTTTCAAGGGATTCACCTCTTCACTAGGGTTATATGTTAATTATTGCCATGGGCAAGGGGACTTAAACAAAAGGTGGAAATTTTATTTCGCCGGTGCTCCACTTGTGTTATGATTAAGGTAGTAATGTTTTGAGAGGTGAATCATGAAATTCTGGCGTTATTGGTTGCCGGTGGTTGTTTATATGGGGATAATTTTTTATTTTTCTTCACGAACCGGGGATCAGATTAGTTTGCCTACTCCTGATTATATTGCCCATGGAGTGGAGTATGCCGGTCTTGGGTTCTTGCTCTTCCGGGCTTGGCGTGGGACGTGGCCCGGGGTTCCCATTGGACGGGCTGCCCTTTGGGCAGTGGTGACGGCTATTTTATATGGTGTTAGCGATGAATGGCACCAGTCTTTTGTTCCCGGCCGGATGGCTTCGGTGAAGGATCTGGTGGCTGACGGGGTGGGAGCGGCTTTGGGCCAGTTAGCGGGAGTTTACCTGGAAAAGTGGGCTGCCAAAAAGGCAAAAAATAAACCCTACTCTTATTAGGGCAGGGTTGGGCCGGTTCCTGAACCGGTTTTTTGCAGTTGTATTAAATATTCTTCCAGAACTTTCAGGTCTTGTTTGAGTTGGGCTAAGAGAGCGTTGTAATCCACGATATCACCACCTTCAAGGGAATTATATGCCCGGAAATTTGGGTTAGAACCAAATTGTGCTGAGGAAAAGGTTATGATATGATATAAGGTGGATACCTTGACAGAGGATAGCCCCCTTTGTTAAAATATATGTGCAATTTAGGGAGGAGAGTGGAAAATGAGCAAAAGGTTGTTTACTTCGGAGTCGGTAACAGAGGGTCATCCCGATAAGATCGCCGACCAGATTTCCGATGCTGTGTTGGATGCTATATTTGCTAAGGATTCCCAAGCTCGGGTGGCTTGTGAGACTTCTGTGACCACCGGTCTGGTGCTGGTGGCCGGTGAGATTACCACTTCTTGTTATGTGGATATTCCCAGGGTGGTGCGGGAAACCATCCGGGATATTGGATATACCAGAGCTAAATTTGGTTTCGACTGTGATACTTGTGCGGTAATTACTTCTATTGATGAGCAGTCTCCTGATATTGCCATGGGTGTGGACAAGGCTCTGGAAGCCAAAGCAGGGGAGATGACCGATGATGAAATCGAGGCTATCGGCGCCGGTGACCAGGGGATGATGTTCGGCTTTGCCTGCAACGAAACCCCTGAGTTGATGCCCTTGCCCATTTCTTTGGCCCATAAGTTGACCCGGAAACTTACCGAAGTGCGGAAATCCGGGCAATTGAAGTACCTTAGACCTGACGGTAAGTCCCAGGTTACTGTGGAGTATGAAAATGACCGTCCGGTGAGGGTTGATCCTTAGTGCACGA
>JAJZSN010000006.1 GCA_021849745.1 Bacillota bacterium
GATGACGTGCTCATTCAATTTTTCAATGGCTTCAAGGCCGTCTTTTGCTTTAATTACCGTTATACCCTCATTTTTTAGGTATATTTCAATGGCATCCCGGATTTCTTTTTCGTCATCAACTACTAATACAAAGTAGTTATTCACTTTTCGCCCTCCTTTCCAAAGGCCTGAGTTCATTATAAAGGGCAATTCTTAATATCCGGTCAGTATAAATCTTAAGACTTTCTTAATTTTACACTTTTTTTGGTTAGGGAAACAGTAGTAATTAATAAGAAACAGCCCAAACCCTTTGACAGGTTGGGCTGAATTACTGTTATGCAAATTTCTTTGATCTTTTACCTTGGGGTTTGCTGCCCTTGTACCCGGTTTGTTTGGGGCGCGGGCCGCCCGGTTTACGCTTGTCGAACCTTGGTTTCTTTGGTTTAAACTCAGGCTCCTCGGTTAATTTAACCGGGGTTGTATCTGGTTCCTTGGTAAGCAGCTTCAAAGCCGCCGCCAAAAGGGTCACTGAGTCGGTTTGTTCCAGCAGCTCCTCGGCCAATCCTTTATATAGACCCGCATCTCCTTTATTTACAGCCTGCATCAGTGTTTCAACGGCCAGCCGTTGTTGGCCTTCCATGGCCTCGTTGATAGTAGGAACGGGCATGCGGACCATTTTCCTTTTGGTTATCCGTTCAATCTGTTTAAGATGGCCAATTTCCCGGGGAGTTACAAAGCTGATGGCCAGGCCGGATTTGCCCGCCCTTCCGGTGCGGCCTATCCGGTGAACATAGCTTTCCGGATCCTGGGGCAGGTCATAATTGTACACATGGGTCACCCCGCTGATATCAAGGCCCCGGGCCGCCACATCAGTGGCTACCAGAATCTCGATAACCCCTTCCTTGAAACGCCGTAACACACTGTCCCGTCTAGCCTGGGTCAAATCCCCGTGAATTCCTTCAGCCGCATAGCCACGCTTATTAAGGGCCTCATAAAGCTCATCCACCCGCCTTTTGGTCCGGCCGAACACGATGGCCAGTTCCGGTGATTGCATATCCAACAGACGACAAAGGACATCGAATTTCTGTTTTTCGTGAATTTCTATGAAGCTCTGCTCGGTATTGGGCACGGTCATCTCTTTAGCTTGGATTCTAACAAGTTCCGGGTTTTTCAAGAAAACCCGGGCCAAATCCTCAATTTGCTTGGGCATGGTGGCTGAAAAGAGGAGGATTTGACTCTCCTTGGGTATCTCCTCCAGGATGGTTTTGATATCCTCGATAAAGCCCATATTGAGCATTTCATCGGCTTCATCAAGGATAACCATCTCTACTTGCTGTAACCGGATGGTTCTCCTTCTCATATGATCCATTAAACGACCGGGGGTTCCCACGATTATCTGGGGTCTGTTCTTCAAAGCCCTTATCTGGCGGTTAATATCCTGACCGCCATAAATAGGAAGGGCCCGGATACCCTTGAAATGGCCGATTTTATTAATTTCTTCGGCCACCTGAACCGCTAACTCACGGGTTGGGGCAACAACCAACCCATTGATATTTGGGGCTTGGAAATCGGTTTTTTCCACCAGGGGGATGCCAAAGGCTGCCGTTTTCCCTGTCCCTGTTTGAGCTTGACCGATAATATCCCGGCCGGTCATTACCAGGGGAATGGTATTCTCCTGAATGGGAGTGGCTTCTTCAAAACCCATTTCAGCTATTGCTCTAATTACGGAATCGCTTAATCCCAATTCATTAAAAGTTGTCATTACTAAAAAGCTCCTTTTCTTATTTTCCCTTATTATAACCAAAAGCGAACAGGGCATTTCCGAGATACCGGAAATGCCCTGTCACACATAATTTTTCTGTTAAATTACAGACGAACTACGTTAGCCGCTTGAGGGCCGCGGTTACCTTGGACAACTTCAAACTCCACGGATTGTCCTTCATCCAAGGATTTGAACCCGTCTCCCTGGATAGCGGAGAAATGAACGAATACATCTCCACCCTCGTTACTTTCGATGAAACCAAAACCTTTTTCTGCGTTAAACCATTTTACTTTACCTTGCATTCTTTGCAGGCCTCCTAAAAAATAAATTTGAATCAAAAAGCGGAATAACTGCAAACGCCTTTTGATCCATACTGTAAACAGAGGCCAAAAACACTTTGAGTTGTTCACATCTTTTTAACACTGTTAATGAGTATATCACACAATTCCAAGAATTGCAAGTACTTCTATTGCTTCTGTCCTAAAATTCCATAAATGAGCTTTAGATCCTGGTCAATAAATCTATGGTTGACGCTGCTCATATCAAATTTTAAGATGCGAAAGGCAAGCTGGACAAAAGACCCTAAAGTTAAAGCTGCAAACAATGTTCCTATCCCTACAGAACCGCCTAGTAGATACCCCATGACCAAGACCCCGGTTTCAATAGAATTCCTGATGAAGCCCACTGATTTACCCGTTCTTTTGGTCAAGACTACCATTAATCCGTCCCGGGGCCCGGAGCCAAGTCCTACACCCATATAAAAGCAACTACCCACTCCTATTATAAACATCCCCGCCGACATCATGATTAAACTAGGGATAAAACCTTGAAAAGTGGGAATTAATTTATTGATTAAGAAAAAATCGATGAACAGCCCGATAAACAACATATTGCTCAAGGTTCCCCAGCCTATCCTTTCTCCAAGGAGGGCATCTATAATAACTAAAACAAATCCCACAAGAATACTGGCTTGCCCCATGGTAATACCGGTAATGTTAGAAAGGCCCTGGTGAAAGACATCCCAAGGGGAAAGACCTAGATTTGCATTGATGGTCATAACGATACCCACTGCGTAAAGAAAAAGTCCGATAAATAACCTTCCGACACGTAACACTGAGGTTTCCATTAAGCTCCCCCCGGTTTGTTTTGCTTCTGGATTAGGCACTACATACCCTTATTTTAGCAATTATTTAATCTACTTTACCTTAAACCGCTTAAAATTGCAATATTAACTTTACAAAAATCCTGTAAGTTTATATAATTTTGCATAACGTAGTAAATTTTTCAGAGAAGGGATGAAATTTTATATGGCTTTTGTAAACGAGAATTATCTTAAATTACCCGGGAGTTACCTTTTCTCGGAAATTGCCCGGCGGGTCAACCAGTTCAAAGGGGACAACCCTGACGCCGATATTATCAGATTGGGCATCGGGGATGTTACCCGCCCCCTCCCGCCCGCCGTGCTGGAAGCAATGAAAAAGGCCATTGATGAAATGGGCAGCCAAGAAACCTTTAGGGGTTATGGACCGGAGCAGGGGTATCAATTCCTCATTGAGAAAATCATAGAAAACGACTTCAAACCGCGGGGCGTAGAACTGGCGGTAGATGAAGTGTTTGTCAGCGACGGCTCTAAAAACGATACGGCCAACTTTCAGGAACTTTTTGACCTTGATAACATTTTGGCCGTAACTGATCCCGTTTACCCGGTCTATGTTGATAGCAACGTCATGGCTGGGCGTACCGGCGGCGTCAATGCCAAAGGGCAGTTTGACAAGATTGTCTATCTCCCCTGCACCGAAGAAAACGGCATTAAGCCGGCTCTACCCCAAACCAGAGTAGACCTGATTTACCTGTGTTTCCCCAATAACCCAACAGGAATGACCCTTTCCAAAGAAGAACTGAAGCAGTGGGTGGACTATGCACGGGAAAACAGATCCATAATCCTCTTTGATGCCGCCTATGAGGCTTTCATTCAGGAAGAAGGAGTGCCCCATAGTATATTCGAGATCGAGGGGGCCCGGGAAGTAGCGGTGGAATTCAGAAGTTTCTCCAAAACCGCCGGTTTCACCGGTACCAGGTGCGCCTATACCGTAGTGCCCAAAGAGGTCAAGGTCTATGATTCCACCGGCAGCGCCCACAGCCTGAACTCCCTCTGGCTGAGGAGACAGACCACCAAGTTTAACGGGGTTTCCTATCCCGTACAGGCTGGTGCGGCTGCAATCTATACCGAAGAAGGTAAAAAACAGATCAGAGAAACCATTAAGTACTACATGGAGAACGCCAAAATCATCAAAGATGGCCTGATAAAGGCCGGCTACACCGTTTTCGGAGGGGTTAACGCCCCTTATATCTGGCTGAAAACCCCGGAGGGCTTGGGTTCCTGGGAATTCTTCGATAAGCTTATGAAGGATGCCCATGTGGTGGGTACCCCCGGCGCCGGATTCGGGGCCAGCGGGGAAGGATATTTCCGCTTAACCGCCTTCGGCAGCAGGGAGAATACCGAAAAAGCCATTGAGAGAATAAGAACTAGAATGTAGTATCGCAAAATTGTAGGACGGCCCTGATGACTTAGGTCAAATGGGCCGTCCTTTATCTTTCCTTATAAACTATCTCCGAAATCCTGTCTAAACTTGGCTACTAACTTGGTTTGCCAATCTGAAACCGTGGACAGTTTGCCAAAGAAGAACCGCAAGATTTTGGGTTCTTCCACAAATTTCAACCCGCCAATAAGCTCGCGGTTTTCATAAAGCCAGGCAATCCGGTCAACGGCGTATTTGACCTGGGAGAGGGTAAAGACCCGCCGAGGTAAGGCCAGACGTAACAGTTCCATATGGGCCAAGGGTTCATTCCCGTTTTCATCTCTTTGTTCCGATAAAGTCCCTCTTTCCATACCACGGATACCACTTACGAGATAGAGGGCTGAAGCAAGGGCCCCTGCGGGATACAGGGTTTGGGGGAGATGACTGAGGAATTCCATGGCATTGATGTGACAACCTAAACCACCGGCCGGTGTCACAACCGGTACTCCTTTTTTCTGGAGTTCGTCAACCATGTAGGCAATGAATTGGGGGCCCTGATTGATCATATATTCATCCATGGTCTCATCCAGACCGACAGTGATTGCTTCCATCTCACGAACAGACATGCCGCCATAGGTGAGGAATCCTTCGTAAAGGGGGATAAGCTCGCGAATTTTCATATAAACTTCTTCATTATTGGTACAGATACCGCCGCCACGGGCACAACCAAGTTTACGGGCAGAAAAATAGATGACATCGGATAGATCCGCCATAGCGCGGGTAATTTCCCTGATGCTCATGTTTTTACATCTTTCTTCCCTTTGCTTGATGAAATAGAGATTATCCGCCAATAGGCTGGCATCTAAAACAATCAAAAGCCCGAACTCATCACAGACTTTGCGAACCTCTTCCATATTCTCCAAGGAGAAGGGTTGTCCACCGATTAAGTTGGTACCGGCCTCCAGACGGACAAAAGCAATCTTCTCTGCACCATGGGTTTTAATGAGTTCTTTGAGTTTTTCGATATCCAGATTACCTTTAAAAGAATTATCGCTCTTGATTCTTAAAGCCTCGTCAATGAATATCTCCTCTACAATGCCGCCATTCAAAACAATATGGGCTTTGGTGGTGGTAAAGTGATAATTCATAGGAACTATAGTTCCTGGTTTGACCAAGACTTGGGAGAGAATATTTTCACAAGCTCTCCCCTGGTGGGCGGGCAGGAAATATTTTGTACCGAAAATCTCCTGGATTTTATTTTCCAATTTGGTAAAGGTTTCAGAGCCGGCATAGCTGTCATCGGCCTGCATCATGGCCGCCAATTGCTTGTCGCTCATGGCGTTTACGCCGCTATCTGTGAGCATATCCATGAAAACATCGGAGTTTTTCAGTAGGAAAGTATTATTTCCTGCCTCGTTGATGGCTTCCAAACGGCGCTCGATAGGTACAAGATTCAATTTCTGCACAATCCGAACCTTGTGCATTTCCAGGGGAACGTTATCCCCGTAATAAAATTTGACCTCAGACATTAAATAAAATCCCTCCTGTTCTACTATTCACCTGCCGTTACAAGTGAATCCTACAATGTATTAATTATACTTCAATATTCAAGGTCTGACAATTGGTTTTCTTCACTAATAGCGAAAGTTAAAAGCCATACCTGCTATTTCCAGGTATGGCCTTTGATGATAGAGTTATTCTTCTAGCTGCATGATGTAGAAAACATATCCGTAAGTATGGGAATACCGGCGGAAGATGTTTATCTGCTTCGCCTCTGCGTCATAAATACCCTGGGCCACAATATTGCCCTCATGAGCCCAGCGTAAAACTTGCTCAAGGCTAAATTGCTTTGGATGTCACCCATCCCCGGATACTCCTTCTGCCAGAAATCCTTGATTTCTTGAGGTGGAGAAGGTTCTAACCAGGTTGCTTCCGTTACGGCAACGAAACCACCCGGCTTTAGAAAGCGCTTCCACTCCGACAACCCCTTGTAAAACCCCATGATGTAGATAGCCCCTTCCGACCAAATAAGGTCAAAGGCAGCAGGTTCAAAGGGCAGATTTACATATCGGTAATATCTAAAGAAAAGGGGAAAGCCCTCGAAAAAGCCCTAAGCTCTCCGGTTACCTTCCCTCTAAATATTTCCATATGTACAATAACTACAACATTTACGAAAAAACCATTTCAATTAAATCAGGTTTGTAAAAGATTCTCCCAAAGAAGATAGCTCTCTTTTAATTTAATTACTAACTTAATTCCGCCAAATCCACCTTGGGTACCAGCCCTTCTTGGGCCGCCCGGTTAAGCAAAGTAGTTACCGCCTCATACCCTATGTCCCCTAAATCATAGCTGAACCGGTTAACATATAACTCAATGTGGGCCTTTGTCACTTCAGGGGACATCTCTTGGGCGTGACATAGTATGTAATCCTGGGCCGCCTCAGGGTTGTCCCAGGCGTATTGGACCGAGGCCCGAATCCAACCGGCGATAGCGGATAAATCCAAGGACCGCCGGGCGAGAATTGCTCCCAGGGGAATAGGCAAATCGGTTTCGGCCTCCCACCAACTGCCTAAGTCGGCCAGGAGGGTTAGCCCGTAGGAAGGATAGGTAAACCGTGCCTCGTGAATGACCAAGCCTGCATCTATCATGCCGTCCCGCACAGCCGGCATAATCTCGTGGAAAGGCATAATTACAACCTCGCCCACCCCTCCGGGCACCTGTTGAGCTGCCCACAACCGGAAGAGCAAATAGGCGGTGGATCGCTCACTGGGTACCGCCACCCGGCGGCCGGACAGAACCTCCGGCCTGCTGTAACTGCCCGCAGCAAGTACCAGGGGTCCACAACCCCTGCCCAAAGCGCCCCCGCAGGGCAGCAAGGCGTACTCTGATAAAACCCAGGGCAGGGCACCATAAGAGATTTTGACCACATCGGGTCCATTTCCACCAGCGGCCAAAGTGTTGGTGATATCTATATCAGCATAAATAACATCGAGCTTTGGAGCGCCGGGTATGAGTCCGTGGACCCATGCGTAAAAAATAAAGGTATCGTTAGGGCAAGGAGAAAAGGCTATTTTCATGATAAAACCTCCGGTAATACTGAAGTTGCTACTGCCAGCACGTCTAAAGCCTCTTTAATCCGCCAGGCGGCCCGGTCCCGCGGGCCAACGGCATTGGAGATGGCCCGAAGCTCCAGAACCGGTATTCCGCAATTATGGGCTGCCAGGGCCACCCCATATCCCTCCATGGCCTCGGCGGCGGCCCCTGGTACCCGAGCGGCTAGTCTGGCAGCGCTCTCAGCAGTACCTGTCACCGTGGATACCGTAAGGACAGGGCCGGTCATCACCAGCAACTTAGCCGCTGCCAGCGCCCCATTCACCCGGTTCACTAAACCGTCATCCACCGGGATGGATGTTTCGCCGAAACCTAATTCATCCAAACTGCAGAAACCCTCAGTGGTCTCCACTCCCAGGTCGGCGGCAATAATCCGATCCGCCACCACCAGGGAACCTACTTCAGCTCTGCCGGGAAACCCTCCCCCGATACCGGCGCTTATCACTAACCGGTACTCCGTAGTTGCCAACACCTTGGCCGTCCCGGCCGCAGCCGCTATGGGGCCAACCCCGGCAGCTATGACGTCAAATCCACTATTGTTTTTTAGCCCTCTTAATACAGCATCCTTCTCCACCTCCACAGCGGTTACAATGAGGATGCCCCTTCCAGATTGAATCATTTTTTCTCCTTAACTCTGAACATATTCAATGCTTTCGCCATTGGGCCCCGTAAAGAAGAAAATCTTTAGCCCACCCATAACCTCTCTTGGCTGGTCTGTGGTTAAGTGTAATCCTAATTCTTTTAACCGTGTTATCTCTTTTTCAATATTCTCCACCTTAAAGGCGATATGGCTGATTACGCCTTCTTTTCTCTCCTTATTATCATGGGTGAACTTAAGCAGTTCAATTTCCTGGTTCCCTGCTTTCAATAAGGTAAATTGGATATTTTCATCCTTATGTTGTTTGTATATTTCACAACCTAAAACCTTGGTATAAAACTCAACTGATTCATCCATACTTTGAACCACTATTCCAACATGAGAGAAATGAAACATACGTACCTCCTTGGCTGAATTAAGTCACTTAAAATAGCAGTAACAAAACAGACTTTTTAGTATCCAGATTTTCAATTATATCATACCACAATTTTGTCTTGTTCGCCAAAACATAGCACTTGAAAGGGAATGCCATAAAAAGGGCTATCAGGTGACTAATCAAAATAAAGGCGGTAACAACTCAAACTATCCACTATCTTTTTCCTACGTCATAGGGCTCGCCAACCGCTTTGGGACCGGCGGCATTCTTGGAAAATAAAATCAAAGCGATTATGGTTACCACATAGGGAAAAGTATTAAACACTATATTGGGCATATTCTGCAGCCCTTCAAAAAGCTTTGACATATCAGCCACGGTTTTGGCTAACCCAAAGAACAAGGATGCACCCACCACACCCCACGGGTTCCATTTGCCGAAAATCAATGCGGCCAGGGCCAGGAAGCCCAATCCATTATAGACCAAGGGCGAAAACTCGCCGGAATATGTGGTAATAACGATACCTCCACCCAGACCGGCCAATACCCCGGACAGAATTACCCCCACCATGCGCATCCTGAATACATTGACACCCATAGAGTCGGCCGCATGGGGATTTTCACGCAGGCCCTTAGCCTGAGCCAAAGGGACGGTGATATAGCACGTACCAGCTTATGATTACAATTACCAGAACCACAAGAGTTGTTACATAGACATTCTTGAAAAACAAAGGCCCAATTACAGGTATACTTACCAATCCCGGTACATCCTCCTTGATAAAACCCTTGATAATCTGAATATTGGCACTGCCGTGGATAACCCGAGCCAAATAAATGGTTAAAGCGGCGGAAAGGATATTGATGGCCGTGCCGCTGACAACCTGGTCGGCTTTCAGGGTTATGCTGGCAAAGGCATGGAGCAGGGACAAAACTCCCCCGGCCACTGCCGCAACCAGGATGCCCAGCCAGATGGCCCCATCCCCTAAGGAACCAAAGGATTGCGAAATAACCAGGGCCGCCGTGAAAGCCCCTATACCCATCAAACCTTCTAGTCCTATATTGACCACACCACTTCGTTCACTAAATAAGCCGCCCATGGCAATTATCAACAGAGGAGCAGTATAGGCCAAAGCCAAGGGGACAACACTTACTACAATACCCCAGATAAAATACCGCTCCAGCCAGACCCGCAAGGGCTCCGGCTATCATCATGGAAAAAACCATATTCCGGCCCACTTTCATACCGGCATATTCTGCAGCGTGGGGGTTAAAGCCTACCGCTTTCAACTCATAGCCGAAGGTGGTTTTCTCAAGGATAAGCCAAATAATTATAGCGGCAAGGAGGGCCAGAAATAACCCGATGTTAACATTTGAACCTTGGAACAAATCGGTTAACCACTCTGTCCTCAAGGAAGCTGTAGGATTGATGGATTTGGACTCGGTATTGAAATGGCCCGGAATGAGAGTAGGGACAAAGTAATACACGCTCCATAAAGCAATCCAGTTCATCATTATGGTTGTTACAACTTCGTGGATTCGATACTTGGCCTTTAGTAAGCCGGGAAGCAGTGCCCATAAGGCTCCGGCAACAACGGCGGCAATTACCGCTACCGGGAAATGGATGGCCCAGGGTAAGGAAAATTTAACTCCGATATAAACCGCCACGAACCCACCCATCAACATCTGTCCAGCGACTCCGATATTAAATAGACCCGTCCGAAAGGCAAAGGCCACCGATAGCCCGGTGAGGATTAAGGCAGTCATGGATAGCAAAGTATCCCCAAAACGCTTCACATCACCTAACAGTCCTGCACCTTTTAACAACGCCGTATATGCTTCCAGGGGGTTGTGACCGGTCAATAGCATGACCACGGCCCCGATTAGAAACCCTAAGGCCACAGAGATAACGGGTACTACTATAGTTTGCACCCTGTTATTGTTTATCATTGCGAGCAAATTACCCATGGAGGCTCCTTTCCCCGGCGCCGGCCATCATAAGCCCCAGTTGGTTTTCATCGGTTTCCGAAGCATTAACTATGCCCACTATTTCGCCCTCGTACATCACTGCAATCCGGTCGGACATATTTAATATCTCGTCCAGTTCCAGGGAAAACATCAGAATAGTCCTACCCTTGTCCCGCTCCTCTAAAAGCCTCTTGTGGATGTACTCAACCGCTCCCACATCTAACCCTCTAGTAGGTTGGGCCACCACCAACAGTTCAGGGGACCGGTCAACCTCCCGGGCAATAATGGCTTTCTGCTGGTTGCCACCGGACATGCTCCTGGCCAAGGTTTGGCCGCCCTGGCCGGACCGCACATCAAACTCCCTGATTAAAACTTCAGCATGGCTGTCTATGGCATCTTTCTGCAATATGCCAAAGAAGGAAAAAGGTTCACGGTAGTAGGTTTCCAGGATGAGATTATCCTTTAGGGTAAAATCCAGTACCAGCCCGCGCTTGTGCCTATCCTCAGGGACGTGGCCCACACCTGTTTCATTACGTTGCCTCACTGTTAGATTGCTGATGTCTTTGTCTTTTAGCAACATCCTTCCGGAAGTAATTTTCCTAAGCCCGGTAATGGCTTCAATGAGTTGACTCTGGCCATTTCCGTCCACACCGGCCACTCCCATTATCTCCCCTGAACGTACCGAAAGGTTGATATTTTTTAACAGGTTGACTCCCCTTTGATCCTTGACATTGAGGTCTTCAATTCGAAGAACTTCCCCGCCCGGATTGGCGGGTTTTTTCTCCAGTTTGAAGTTAACTTTCCGCCCCACCATGAGTTCAGCCATTTTTTCTTCTGTTGTTGAGGCCACATCCAGGGTTGCCACGGTTTTCCCCTTGCGGATGATGGTACAACGGTCAGCTACAGCCTTAATCTCTTTAAGCTTGTGGGTAATGAGGACAATGGTCTTGCCTACTGCGGTCATTTTCTTCATAATCCCCATGAGTTCCAGAGTCTCATGGGGTGTCAGCACGGCGGTGGGCTCGTCAAAGATGAGGATTTCCGCATCCCGGTAAAGCATTTTCAGTATCTCTACCCTTTGCTGCATCCCTACAGAGATATCTTCAATTATGGCCTCAGGAACCACACTTAGATGGTACTGTTTAGAAATTTCTGCTATACGTTGGGCAGATGTCCGGATATCAATCCTCCCGCCCTTAACCGGCTCCATACCCAGAATAATGTTTTCTGTTACGGTAAAATTGTGCACCAGCTTAAAATGCTGGTGCACCATACCGATTCCCAGAGCGTTAGCTACATTAGGGTTGTTAACCTTTACTTCCCTGCCCCTTACCGTAATGGTCCCCCGGTCAGGTTGGTACAAACCGAAAAGAATGGACATGAGGGTGGATTTCCCCGCCCCATTTTCCCCCAGGAGGGCGTGGATTTCCCCCGGCTTAACCTGTAGGGTAAGATCATCATTGGCAACAATTCCTGAAAATTCTTTG
The DNA here is from genome assembly GCA_021849745.1 of Bacillota bacterium. Lineage (GTDB taxonomy): Bacteria > Bacillota > Carboxydocellales > JAJZSN01 > JAJZSN01. Next base: position 11,794 of record JAJZSN010000006.1, read on the forward strand.
CGCATATTCAGCATCTCGATAATATATTCCATATCTAATCCTCCGGGTTATTATAACTGCATTAACTTTCCTGGCCATAAAAAAAGGAAAACATGTCCGCGATAAACGAACCTGTTTTCCTTTCGTCACTTCATTATTTCAGAAAAGCGTCCAGATCCTGCTGTGTCCCCGGTACTTTAACCTTCTTGTCTAAGATATCCTTTTTGACCTCTTCCACCTTTTTAACAGTGTCCTCGGACAGATTGGGGTTTTTCTCCGGTAAACCAACACCGTTATTTTCTAGGGAAAGGGTGATTACTTCCCCACCTGGGAATTTACCTTTCACTTTGGCATCAATGTAGTCATAGGCGGCAACATCAATCCGCTTCATGGCGGAGGTCAAGGTTACAGATTTACCGTTAGAGATTTTACCGGTTTCAAATTGGTCTACATCTACGCCGATTACATAAACTTTTTTGCCTTTTTCAGCACGCTGTTTGGCTTCATTAAATACGCCCACACCTACAGCACCTGCGGCATGGAAAACAACATCCACACCCTGATCATACATGCCGGCGGCCAGGGTCTGCCCAGCAGCGGTATCGTTGAAGGTTCCCTGATATAAGTACTTGACGATATTGGCCTTGGTGCCGTATTTATCATTTGCATACTTTACCCCGGCCTGATATCCCCAGCCAAACCTTTGCACAGGGGGAATCTCCATACCGCCAACGAAACCAAGCTTGCCGGCCTCAGAGGAAAGGGCCGCAGCCACACCGGCCAGGAATCCTGCTTCATGCTCAGCAAAGAAAACAGAAACCACGTTATTATGCTTTACAAACTTGAAGTCTCCATTATGGGGCTGTCCGTCAATGAGAACAAATGTGGTGTCGGGCTTTTTGGCAGCGGTTTCGTTAACCGATGTTTCAAACTTAAAGCCAGGAGTAACGATAATCTGGTATCCTGTATCGGCCAGATCGTTAATGGCATTAACATAATCAGTGTGCTGTTCGCCGGAAGGCTGGAGATACTTGGTCTCGATGGCCCCGGTATCTTTTTCATACTTGATAGTTCCATCCCAAGTACCCTGGTTAAAGGACTTGTCGTCAATGGTACCTGAATCGGTGGTCATACCAACCTTTACCTTTGCTTTAGCGGGTTCGGATCCGTTTTGCTGTGCTGGGGTATTGTTCTGACTAGAGCACCCGGTAACCAACAAGGCAAAACCAGCCACAAGAAGTAGTGAAACCAAAAACTTTTTCAATCTAAAACCCCCTCCGTTAAATGATTGTACTTAAGAAAATTTCACCATAAGAAATATACTTTGTCGAAGGGTTTACACAAGAAAATTATCTTTTCCAGAATGTCCCTATTGCAAGTGGTTTTTAATAAAAGTACAGATTTCATCCATGGCCTGGGTTGCTTCCAAAAAAAGAGGGGCCATGGCTCTGGTCATCTAATATTGGACTTGTCACCTTTTGTGTAAATTAGTATAATGGTGAACATAACTATTAATCATCGAAAGAGAGTGAAAATTCATGGGCCGTAAGTGGAATAATATAAAAGATAAAAAAGCATCAAGGGATTTAAATGCCAGCCGCACATATGCTAAATTTGGCGTGGAAGTTTATGTGGCAGCAAAACGGGGCGAACCAGATCCAGAATCAAATCAGGCTTTGAAGTTCGTCATCGAGCGTGCCAAAACATACAACGTCCCAAAATCCATCATCGACCGGGCCATAGAAAAAGCCAAAGGTTCTTCGGATGAAAACTACGAAGAACTTCGTTACGAAGGCTTCGGCCCAAACGGCTCAATGGTAATAGTAGATACCCTTACCAATAACGTAAACCGCACTGCTGCCGATGTCCGGTCTAAATTTAATAAATACGGCGGTAACTTGGGTGTAAGTGGATCTGCATCATTTATGTTCGATACAACCGCCATCATCGGTTTCGAAGGTAAAACAGAGGATGAAGTTCTTGAGATACTTCTGGAAGCAGATGTAGATGTGCGTGATGTTGTAGCAGAAGATACTGGGGTTATCGTTTATGCCGAGCCCGACCAGTTCCAGGCAGTTCAAACTGCTCTTAAGGATGCTGGGATTAGTGAGTTTACGGTGGCTGAAATAACCATGCTGGCGCAAAATGAAATAACTTTGCAAGATGATGCTAAAGTTCTATTTGAGAAATTGATTGATTCCTTAGAAGATTTAGAAGATGTTCAACAAGTCTATCACAATGTGGATTTAAGTGAATAAACGTTGGCCCTTAATACTTCCTATCAGGTATTAAGGGCCTTTTAATTATCTCTTTTCCAGCTTTTTGATTGCATTTTTTATTTCTGCCGGTACTTTTGTTTTCTGTGATGTATTAAAGTCATACATAACCAAAACACCTTCCCCGGTAGCAGCAACGCCTAGCTTTTCGCTAAATATTAGATAATCCATAATAAAACTGGTCTGTCCTATAGACCTCACTTTAGCGCCAACCGTAAGATTATCCGGATAGGTCAGCGATTGTAAATATTTGCACTTTGTTTCAGCCAGTACAGGAGCTATTCCCGTTTTTGTTTTTATTTCAAATATCCCGATTTCGTCAAAATATTTAATCCGGGCATTTTCAAAATAACGGTAATAGCTCACGTTATTGACATGACAGAAAATATCCATCTCTCCCCAGGCTACCGGAAACCTGACCTGAACCGGAAAATCGTTGATATTGTTCATACATTTTCCTCCTAAGATTGGTTTATTTCAAACACCGATTCACCGCCACGTCACATTCAAAGGGTTCTTGTCTACCAGTCGCTTAAAAGTATACTCTGGATAACCCACCATAACCGCCCCTGCTACCTTTCTGTCTTCAGGAAGGTTCAAAAGTTCGATTAAAGGCTGATATCCAGCTTGAGCACAACCTTCTACAAACCCGGCCCAACAGGTTCCAAGCCCTAATGCTGTGGCATAAAGCTCCAGATATGTCAGTGAAAAGTGGCCATTATCCCGGCCATTGGGGAGATTACCCGGAGCAGTTGCTACTATTAGTTGAGGAGCGCCCCGTAAAACTACATCCTTACCGGTTTTGCGGTAAGTATTGACAAGTCCTTTATAGTTCCTTAAACCTTTCTGGGTCATTTCTTCCAACCAGTCTACCGTGACTTTGGTAATCCCCTTTAACAATTCAGGATTTTCATAAACAATATAGGATAAGCCTTGAGAATTAGCCGCAGAAGGAGCAAAACGGGCAATATTTAAAAGTTCCAGCAAGGTTTCTTTCTTTACTTGCTCTTTTCTATAGCTACGGGTTGAACGCCGGGAGCGCATAAAAATTGCTGCAGTCCGAGGATCAATTACCGGAAATTTCTCAAGGTCAACCTGCTTATTCATGGGGGTATTATCATTGTCTAAGGCAGCTTGAGGACAAATTGCAACGCAATGTCCACAGGCAATACATGCTTGGGGTAATAACATTTGAGGCCCATTCTCTCCGTTCTTGATAATTCCGGAGGGGCATATCCTAGTGCAGATTCCACAGTTTACACAGTTTTCCTGATTGACTTTTAACATTTAATCTTCCACCTTTTTTTCTGATTTTTTTTCGATTTCTACAAACCTCCAAAAAATCCTGCTGAAGAGTGATAATAATTCCAGTTTTTGAACTTTTCAATATTTTGTTGTTACCTTTGATTAACTCATCGGGTTCCATATTTACTAAATCCTACGGAAGATTGCAGAAAAAACCAAAAGGTCTGACCCCGATAAAATATCGGAATCAGACCTTAGCAACATAAAACTTTATTGTAGCTTCTTAATGGATTCGTCTAGCAAAGCCTTTGCATAGCTAGGATTGTGGACACCTTTTCCGCCATTTTCCAACTCTTGAATAACCAGTGCGTAGTTGTAAGCACCTACCAACGCCTCAGCAGAAGAAATATTTGCCGCAGGGATACGCTTACCATCTTTGTCCACTGCCGGGGCAGTTGAATTATCTAGACCAATTTTAACTGCACCAGGGATTTTGGCCAGAACCAGCTTTTCGAGGGTAACTAGTTTTTCTTCAAGCTCTTTCTTTAGTTTGCCCCCGTTGGTAAATTCGGTCATACCAGCATGACACTTGGTACAGGTTTCAATTTTCGGTTTGAAATCGTGGGATACATAGCCATCTTTGGTTTTGGACATATGGCAACCAATACATCCAAGGGACTGATGCGCAGTAGTCTGGGCATACTTAACTCCGGAATACTCCATACCGCCCTTACCGGTAACCAATGCGCCCCAACCATGATGGGGATAAGTGTTTGCTTTAGTAGCACCTGGAGTTGTCCAATCTTTTAATATTTTTGCTACATCTCTTCTTCCATTATGACAGGTGTAGCATAAAGCGTCGCCATTGCCTACCTTCCATTCAGCGGTACCGCCGGAGAAGATATTCAATTTCGCAGGGACAACACCGGTTTTCAGTATGTTTGCACCGGGACCGGAGTGACAGGTTGCACAACCGATGGGGCTAGGCATATCGGCTTCATAGGGATCAAACATAAAGGTATACTTTGCATTTTTAGGATCCTTATCGGTATACGCTTTATCTGTAGCAATAGGATTGGTCTTAATAGCTGTACCAGGAGTATACGGTTTGTCAGTTCCATACCGCTCTAAACCATTACCAGAGTGACATGGTGTACAGTTATCTCTAGGACCTGCATAGGCAAGGGGATTCTTGGTGTTTGCATGTCCAGCCGTTGCCCATTCTTGGCTAATAACAGAAGTCAACTCTAAATTGGTCTTACCGGTAATAGTAACGGCATTTTTCTTTGGGTCATAATTTACTTCTTTGCCGAAGTATTCGGCAATGGCCCTGATTGGAACCAGTGTTCTACCTTTTACAAGCTGGGGTGCAACGTCTGATTTTAATTCTTGTCCGTTGACATAGATCTTGATGATCTGATTCGCTGCTACCGGTATAGCTACAGCAAATGTTAATACTAACGCTAACCCAATCAACCAGTACTTTTTCATTTTCGCTCACGCTCCTTTGTTATGTCAATAACTAAACACCCAATGCCTAAGCTATCCCCCTTTCCATTTGGCTCTTTGGAAACTGTCTTTTGTTTCCTGACTTTTAGCCTCAAAGGATATTATTCTATAATTATCCAAAAAATCCTTCAAAATTCAAGCAAATATGCACATTATGTGGATATGGTGTTATGGGAAAAAAGGCCCTTTAAAAAACTAAAGGGAGTATAAATTTGCCAAACCGGCAATTTATACTCCCTTTATCATACGGTTTTTTCGGTTATGCCGAGTTTGCTTGTTTTTTACCCGATAAGCCAAGGGTCTGCTCTGTTGAAGTATGAATTTCGCGGATAAGCTCTGGGTTTTTCAACAACGAAACGCCATAAGATGGAATCATTTCTTTTAATTTCGGCTCCCATGCTTTTATATGTTGCGGGAAGCATTTTTTCATTACCTCAAGCATGATGGAAACGGCGGTAGACGCACCGGGAGAAGCGCCCATTAATGCGGCTATGGAGCCATCAGCGGCACTAATAACTTCGGTACCAAATTGGAGCATTCCTTTGCTGGCAGCAGTATTTTTGATAATTTGCACACGCTGGCCGGCTACCACCAGATCCCAATCCTCGCTTTTAGCCTTCGGGATAAAATCCCGTAAAGCTTCCATACGCTCTTCTTTCGATAACATAACTTGATTAATCAGGTATTTTGTCAATGAAAAGTTTTTCACCCCTGACGCCGACAAGGTTGCAAGGTTGTGGGTTTTTACTGAAGTTAATAAATCGAACACTGAACCGGATTTTAGAAATTTTGGTGAGAAGCCGGCAAAGGGTCCAAAGAACAACGATTCTTTGTTATCGATAGACCTTGTGTCAAGATGGGGAACAGACATTGGAGGAGCACCAACCGGAGCTTGGCCGTATACTTTTGCATTATGCTGCGCTACAATATCGGGTTTCTCACAAACCAAAAACATCCCACTTACCGGAAATCCGCCATAACCTTTTCCTTCAGGAATACCTGATTTTTGTAGCAAAGGCAGACTTCCTCCCCCGCTGCCAATAAAGACGAACTTTGCAGTATGGCGTTGGACGACACCGCTATCGAGATTCCGCACTTTCAATTCCCACGCGCCGTCTCTAGTACGTTTAAGATCATCAACATTATGTTTGAATTTTATATCGACGTTTTTACTCTTTAAGTGATCAAACAATATACGGGTTAAAGCGCCAAAGTTGACATCAGTTCCAGATTCAATTCTTGTAGCCGCTATAGGTTTATTCAATTTCCGGTCTCTCATCATCAGGGGAATCCATTCTATCAGTTTTCCCGGATTATCGGAAAAATCCATCCCTTGAAACAGGGGATTGTTAGACAGCGCTTCAAAACGTTTTTTTAAGAAGGTTACATTTTGTTCCCCTTGTACAAAACTCATATGAGGCACCGGCACGATAAAGTCCTGCGGATTACGTATCAGATTGCTATTTACAAGATAAGACCAAAACTGCATTGAAACCCGATACTCTTCATTAACTTTTATAGCTTTGCTAACATCGATGGATCCGTCAGGTTGTTGGACGGTGTAGTTAAGCTCGCACAGTGAAGCATGCCCTGTTCCCGCATTATTCCATTCGTTAGAGCTTTCCTCTCCTGCCTTTTCGCACCTCTCAAACACAGTAATTTCCCAGTCCGGTACTAATTCTTTCAGCAGTGCACCCAGAGTAGCACTCATGATTCCGGCACCAATTAAGACAACGTCTGTTTTAATTTGTCTGTGGCTCATTTTTACCATCCTTATACCCTATAATTTCACTATTAATAGATTAAAGTATTCATTCTTTACTATTATACGATAGTTATATACTATTTAAAAGATGGTAAATTACGCGATTTTACCGATAAATGAGGCGACAGGTATCGTAAATACCTGCCACCCCAACATTTGACAAAGCACTATTGATTATAGTACAAAAGATTAGCCCTTATTTCTCCCACGGCCATTTTCCATCAGCACGCCATTCTTCCTTAGGGACACCTTGGCCGTAAGGTTTAGCGGTATGAGGATTGATGGCTCCCGGTTTGCCTTTTTTTGTCACGAAATTAGCATTTTTGTGACAATCATTACAAACTGTAGCAACACCAGTAGTAGTGTTAAATTCGCCTTTTAACATCCTCCCGAAAGGTCTGCCCGGTTTGTTATCATGCAGGTCATGACAGGTAGAACAAATTATAGAATCAGTTTTCGTATAGTGAGCACTGATTTTGAATTCGTACCAATTCATACGGCCGAAAGGATCATTTATAGCCCCATTACCATAGAAATGAGTGTTTTTAGACAGTGGTTGATCGGTACCCCAAGTTGGTCTCTTAAGACGATCAACACCTTGGTTATTCTCCGGCTTTACTAATTCTACAAGGGACTGCCCAGGTACAAAATCAGGAATATCATGTCTGGCAAAAGTTCCTGGTACGATTGAGTACCATAGACCATGACATCTGCCGCAAATATCAATTTGTTGATCCTGGGTCAGCTTAGCAGGATTTATGGTTGTTCCCCCCGATTTATGACCACCGGATCCACTGGGCCCATGGCAGGCTTCACAGCCGATTCTCAAGTCACCCATATAGGGGTTTAAATCAAAGGGGGTTGGAGAGTTTTTATAACTGCCACCCTTATAAGCAGTGTCTAAACCTGTAGGATCAAAGCCAGTTACGTGGCAGCCTATGCAAGAACCTTCCCAAACTCTTTCATCAAGTCTGGATCTCGACCGTTTTATTAGTTGGATTCCAACCTACCTTTGCACCCAAATTCTCAGCATATTGCCTTAAAGCCCGAAAACTAACAGTTACCTTTTCAACCTTTGGTTCACCCGAAAGCGCATTCCCCCTCCTTGCAACTAGTAATGTCCAGGCATTAATTTTCACCTTTCTTTTCTGCGCAGTCAGCTTAGGGACTGAAAAGATGCCCTTGTGAATATTGTAGCAAATACAAATAGGGGTAACAAGATGTCGAAATAAACCGAAAAAAGCCACTTTTACTATTACCTATGTCATATGATAATTGTCATAGTGCATAATCGTATTCATCATTATCGATGTAGCGGGTCAAACAGATAATATTATATCTAGCTTACATGCAACATTTCAAAAACCCGGTTAACTATTGCATTGGCGACAAGATTTTTTATTTCCTCATCATCAATAAGTTTTTCGCAAACACTTTTTGCTTCAGGTTCGCCAAACAACATTCTGTCAAGAATTGACCCGTATACTTTTTCTCTGATTCCATCACGAAAAACGTCACGACTGTTATTTTCCGCCATCATTAAGGTATCTTCGGATGAAGCAATGTCATTGATAATTTCTTCAACACTTTCCTTGGCTGCACTTAGAGCCTCAGGCAGGAAAACAGCCGCATATTTTTCATTAAGTCTTTCTATAATTTCATCCAACGGGTTTTTCACTTTTGTTTTTACCCCGGCGTTAAACCCCAGACCTTCAAGTTCTCCTCTACTTTCCCTGAGCGAGATGTCCTTCTGGTCAAAGCTTTTCTCAACATTATATACATCAAGTCTGACGAATTCGGCAGGATCAAAATCTTCAGGGGTCTCATCATCTCCAATATATTTAACCAGAGCATTCAGGAATTCGGCTGTTTTTTCACATTCTAAAATTCCCCGGCCGTAGGCATTAAACAAGAAGATGTACATCTCACTGAATTTTTTGGCGCGGGATTTAAATAGTTTAATTTCCTCATTGCCTTCCAGGGTTTTGACTTTGTCAGCCACCCGGCGAAGGATAAAGGTTATCCGGGGTCCGGCCTTTTTATCACCATAATTCAGAAGCTGGCAGACCTCGTCAACGTCCTTCTGTGTATAGACATTGTAACTGTCAAGCTCCGCTTTTTTAACGAAAATTTCATCAGGGTCAAGGACTTCCTGTATGTAGGTATCTTCGTAAAACCTGGCAAAAGCCTCCTGAATTACTTCCGGCGGATTGACAAAGTCCAGTACGAAGGTGTTTCTCTTGCCCTTTGCCGCCCGGTTTAAACGGGACAAGGTTTGTACCGCCTTTACATCCTTTAAGGTTTTGTCAACGTACATTACACAGAGTTTCGGTTCGTCAAAACCGGTCTGAAACTTATCTGCAACAATCATTATCCTGTTGTCATCTTTCTTAAATTCCTTGCGGGTTTTAGCCTCACTGAAACCGTTCAATTCACTCTCCGTATGCCCGTCAATTTCCCCTGTAAAGGCAACAAGAACCCCCAGACTGTAGCCCTTCTTCTCAATGATCTCCCTTATTTTCTTATAGTACCTTACGGCATGGCGTCGGGAAGGCGAAACCACCATGGCTTTAGCCAAACCCTTCATCCAGTGACGGCGGTATCTCCAAAAATCCTCTATGATTATATCACTTTTAGCTTCAATTACAGTATCATCCAGGCTCACATAGTTCATTATTTTTCCTGCGGCCCTGCCTGCATCAAGCTCAGGGGAATCTTCTACCAGCTTGCTGATTTTGAAATACTGCTTATAGCTGGTGTAGCTCTTGAGGACATTGAGAATAAAACCTTCTTCAATAGCCTGTTTCATAGAATAAAGATGAAAAGGTTCCTTTCCCGGTTCATTCTCCCTGGGCTTGCCAAACATCTCCAGGGTTTTTTGTTTGGGTGTGGCCGTAAAGGCAAAAAAGCTGATATTATTGGTGGTTAGCCGTTCGAGAGTACGGTTTACCCTATCCTGGCCGTCATCACTTTCCTCCAAAGCCGTATCCTCTGCTATTGCTCCCTCCAGGGTAGTACTGGCCAGGGTCCTCCCTACTGCCGCCATGGTCTTCCCTGAAGTAGAAGAATGGGCCTCATCTATAATTACTGCGTATTTCTTGTCAGGCTTTTTAGAGAACTGCTCCAGGACAAAGGGGAACTTCTGCAGGGTGGTAACAACAATCTTGTCTCCAGATTCCAGTTCCTTTAGAAGCTGCTGTGAGTTTTCATCTATTCTGGCCACTGTGCCTTTTTGAGTTTCCAGCTGAGCCACAGCTTCCTGAAGTTGTTTATCAATAACATTCCTGTCACTAATTACTACAACAGAATTAATATCAGGTTTGTTAAGCAGACGAAAAGCCAGCCAACCAATGGTTTTTGTCTTTCCCGACCCCGCACTGTGCTGTATCAGGTAACGGTGGCCAATACCGTTTTTATCGTAATGCTCTTCCACCTTATTGACACAGTCAAATTGGTGATAACGGGGGAATATCACTGTTTTGTCCAAAACGGCCCCTGTATCCTCATCTTTGGTGAGTTCAACAAACATAAAATCCCTGAGGATCCGCAGCAGGGTATCTTTGGCCAGCACTTCCTCCCACAGGTAACAGGTACTGTAATCACCATATTCCGGCAGCGGATTGCCGGCACCGTTTTTGTAACCCTTGTTAAAGGGAAGAAAAATTGTGTTTTTACTGTTGAGTTTGGTGGTCATATATACTTCGTCTTCATCCATGGAGAAAAAGACCAGGGTGCGCTTATTAAACTTAAATACCAGTTCCTCAGGATTCCGCCTGTTCCTGAACTGCTCTGTCCCTTCATAAACAGCCCTTTGTCCGGCAGTCTTTTTCTTGAGTTCGATCATGATGATAGGTATGCCATTAAGGAAGACGGCCAGGTCCACCCGGTGGCTGTCCTCCTTTTCTTCATAGGCAAACTCTTCGGTTACGGAAAAAACATTTTTGCGGTAGTTGTCCCAGTGTTCGTTGTACCCAAACTGGTTAGGCTTAAAGTAAACCAGCCTGAAAGTGGCCCCGCTGATATAGTCGTCATAACCTTTGCGCAGGGTTTCCATGAGCCCTCTCTGTTCTATGCGTTTATGGAGACGGGCGCTGAGCTCTTCCTCCCAGGCATTTCCGTAAGTTTTGCGAAACTTTTCAAGCTGCTTGGGCTGGGTTGCGTCAAGGAAGGCAACAAGCTTTGCTGTATCAAAGGCATATTTGTAGTTGTAATCAGACATACGACCTTTTTGATAGCCGCCGTCTTCTTTGCTAAGCAGATACTCCAGAATATGCTTCTGAAATGGCCTTTCGTGTAAGGGGTTTTCAGACATGGGAATCACCTCCGCAAAAATGAAACCGATTTTATGAAATCTTTATTTTTCCTGTTACCGCTTCGTAAATAAGGGATTGGCGGTACTCTTTGAGTTTGGTTATCTGTTCAAACAAACTTTTTATAGATGCATCGGTATTGATATTGATATTAGAAATATAGTCAATTAACTTTTGCTGTTCGGAAATACTCGGTAGCACTATAGCTATTTCTCTTAAGGTCTGGTTGTTTAAGATAGGCAGCGTTGTAAAACTAGCCATATTTTTAATTGCTTCTGATTTTACAAAAAGCCAGTACAACAAAAACTCTGGAAGTATCTTTTCTTTCTTACATATAAGCCCAGTTAGTTGTTGATTAAAAGAACTTCCTTTTGTAATTAATGCAACTTTTCCTAAAGTTGCTCCTATACCAACAATAACAACGGTATCAGTTGGAAACAGCCTCGCTTGCCCATCCAAAATAGCTTTAATATCTAGCTTTCGTTTTGATTCTTTAATTTTAAGTCCTTCTGTCAAATCAGCAGGAGTCAACCAGTTTATATTTCCATCAAAATAATCTTCACGTTGCGTAGTAGGGGTAGTGCCAGTAATAATTTCCTTAGTGAGATGCTTAATCTTTATTACTCTCCATTTTTTGGGCACTTCACCAATCCACTCAATTCCACTGTCCTTCATCGGAACATTTTTGTCAAGTCCTTTTGTTACAGCTTCACTTATTACCGCTTGGCGCTGCTGTTGGAGAAGGTCTAGTTGTTTTTGTTTGGCGTTGATAATCGAGTCAATCTTTTCCACTCTGCAATCCAAATATTTTGCGATTGCATACTGTTCCGAAACAGGCGGTAAGTACAACAATTGATTACCAATAAAGCCCCAACTGGCACGGGGCATTTTTGCTCCGTATGTTGATGAATCGATTGCTTTTAGAAAACCATCGGAAAGCATGAGGTAAAAGAGATAGCGATTAGAAATAGTTTTAGGCCGCATCACAAGTAATTCAAAGGTACAGCGACCAGAAAAGTCTGCAATGACGCACTTTGCTAGATAAGGTCGTAATTTACCGAAAAGCACATCGTTTTTTTCAAAAAGCAAAGCTTCACCTTCAATTTTTGGCTCCTCACCATTTTCAAATTTAAATCGCCCTGTAAAAGGTTCAACATTCTCTAATCCAACATATTTTCTTATCTCTTCATCTTGGCGGGCTTTATCAGTAACCAAATTAATCTCATGCTTAAGTTTACTACGGTGCCAATGTTCAGGAACTTCACCAAGCCAATCTATGCCAGTCTGTTTATACCTCTCATACCTCATCCCCCCAACACCGCCTTCAGCTTCTCCTGTATTTCTGCTTCCAGGGCCAGGATTTCCTGCTTTATCTCCACCGAGGGGCGGGGCGGTACATATTTATAGAAATGCCGGGTAAAAGGTATTTCAAAGCCGATATTCTCTTCCTTCGGCTCCACATACCATGCATCAGGTACATGGGGCCTGACTTCACTTTCAAAATACTCACAGACATCTTCTTTAAGAGGTACAGTCTCGTTATCCCGCAGCTCAGCATCAGGTTCATAGCCGCCATTGGAGCTTTTTACGGGCTCTGCCTCTTGGTCACGCACACCAAAAGTTTTTACGACCTGTTTAACTACAGCGTTTTTCAGCTTCATGTTTAAGGCTTTAAAGAAGATATCATAGGCCATAAATGTTTTGCCGTAAAGTTCTGTAGAACGGGCATCAAGTGCTGCTTTTTCATTCTGATTCATGCCGTTATATGCTGTGCTATCTCTAAACTCAGCTGCTTTTGCATCAGTAACCTCAAAACGCAGGCGTAAAGGCCGTTCTACTGTTACTGAATAGTAGCCAAAATCGCTATTGTCAAAGGTCTTTGAAAACTCGCCGGGTTCGAACTTTTTATAAAGCTCCACCATATGGGCAATATCATTTTCCCCGCCGTTTTCATCAGATCTTAATTCTTTACGTTTGTTACCCAATGACTTTTTCATCTTGCCATAGCATTCCCGGGCGTCAATAAGCTGTACCCTGCCCTGGCGTTTGGCACTTTTCCTAGCGGACAGCACCCACACATAGGTATTAATTCCAGTATTATAAAACATAGAATCAGGTAAGGCGATAATCGCCTCCAAAAGGTCGTGCCGGATAATCCATTTGCGAATATTGGACTCACCGGAGTTGGCTCCTCCCGTAAAAAGGGGGGAACCGTTCATGATGATGGCCAGTCGGCCGTTTTCGTCAAGCTTGGAAATCATGTTTTGCAAAAATAATAATTGTCCGTCCGAGGTACGGGGGAGCCCCCCTTTAAAGCGACCGCCGCCGCTATCAAACTCGCCCTCGACCTCCCGCTTTGAAGTTTTCCAGTCTATACCGAAGGGAGGATTAGTGATCAGCAAATCAAACTTTTTACCGTTAAAACCATCCTTTGTTAAAGTATTGCCCAGTACGATGTTATTCGGGTCAAGGCCCAGCATCAAAGCCTCGGCTTTACAAATCGAATAGGATTCAGGATTGACATCCTGTCCGCAAAGCTGGATATTGCCTTTAACACGCTCTCCCAGCCTTTCAATGAGCTTCCGCCTGGCTATGGTAAGCATACCGCCAGTACCGCAGCAGCCATCGTAAATTCGGATAATTTTACCCGTCTTTTCCACTTCCTCTGCATTCTCTGCCAGAAGAAGCTCCACACACAGCTCAATGACTTCACGGGGTGTGTAATGATCCCCGGCCTCGGCATTTTCCTTAAACTTCCGGATTATTTCCTCGAAAATATAACCCATACTCATTTCATCTATGGTATCTGAATGAAAGTCTACATCCATAAAGCCTTTTACCACCTGAAAAAGCAGGTCATTTTTCACCATGTTGTTAACTTCTTTTTTGAATTCAAGGTTTTGCAGGATGTCCAGGACGTTCTTTGAAAAACCGTTAACATAAGCGTTAAAGTTAAGGTCGATATTCTGAGGTTCACTAACCACCCTGGCCAGGGTAAAGCCGCTTTTGTTGTAAAAGGGGATGCCGGTAGCACGGTAAACCGCCTTCTCGATAACTTCTTCATCTTTTCCTTTAAGGGCCTCCAGTACCCGCTGGATTTCCTCATGCTTTTCCTCAAGTATACAGTCAAAGCGGCGAATAATAGCCATAGGTATGATGACATTGCCATACTTATCAGGCGTGTAAGGGCCGCGCAAAAGATCAGCAGTCTTGAAGACCAACCTGACCTTTTCATTGATGTCAGCCATGTTAATTGCCACTCAATTTTTCCTCCGTTTCAAAGAGCTTTATCAACTCCGTATTCTTGTAAATAACCGTATTGTTTACTTTTTCACTTTGTAGCAAGCCAATCTTTTCTAAAGCCCGCAGATATAAGGATGCTGTTTCCCGGTGAGCAGGCAACTTGGCGGCTCGTTTTCGCTTACCGGCATTTTTGTCAGGTTCCTTGGCCGGGCGTTCTATATCACCCAACCGCTTTTTTCTTTCATCTGTCAGGTCGGATACACGACAGTAGACTTTTTCATAAACCAGAGCTATTACTTCTTCAGGAACCTTTTGACTCGTTTTGTGTGAAAGCTGTACAGTATTTTCCCTTACATACTCCTTAAATTGGTTGATGCTGTTCTCAATTTTTTCGATCATTGCCAAAGTTTTTTGAGCGGTTTCCATGAACCCCCGCAACATAAACGCAACCACGTCTTCGTAGTCGTCGTTAATCCGGGTGCTTTGCAATAGTTCATAATATTTGACCCTGTATTGCAGCAGGTATGAACTGACATACAGCACCGGGTGGAGCAGCATTCCCTTCTGGCACATAAATAAAATGTTCAGAATGCGGCCGGTCCGGCCATTGCCGTCATAAAAGGGATGAATGCATTCAAACTGATAATGGGCCAAGGCAATTTTTATCAGCGGATGATACGGGTGCAAGTCATCAAAGTAAACATACTCTAGCATATCCACCAATAATTTGTATAGCAATTCTTCTCCGTGAGGCGGTGTGTAGAGCACTTCTTTGTTACCGGCGGAGTCAATTTTTGAAATAGTTGTGTATCTGACCGGCGTAGAAGAGTCGTTTTTCCTAAGACCCACGGCCGATCCTGTGAGCTTAGTATTTATGCGAATTAGATCTCCAATGGAAAATACGCCTTTTTCTTTGATTACTTTAAAGCCCTCAAACAAGGCATTTTTATAGTTTAGGACTTCCTTAATACCCTTTTCATCGTCCAAAACAATACCCTTAAACAATTCGTCGTTTGTAGTAACAATGTTTTCAATCCGGCTGCTGGCCTTAGACTCCTGGAGAAGTAAACTATCCAGTAAAACATAGGGATTGGGCAATTTTTTAAGTTCGTGATTTAAGACCGCAATGGCTTCCTGAGCATCAGCCGCTAACTTTACCAGATAAATGGTTTCAACGTTGCCAATATCTTTAAGTAGTTTTAGTTCATTGTACGGTACTAAATTATTAGGCATTCCATTCACCTTCCATATCCGGGATAAGGGTAAAAGCAGGACGAGTCTGTTTTTACCCTTAATTGCTGCTTAGCCACCGTTTTGCCTTTCTTGGAACATAATACCATGATTTTATCACTATTGTCAACTCGTCGATTTTTTTAAATTTTTCCGACATTAGCTGAAAATTGTTCAAGACGCTTACTAGCAGACAAAAATCCTGTAGGGTTACCCACCTTACAGGATTAAACTATGCCGAAAATATCCGTTATTTATGATACGGTTTACCGTATCACTTTTCAACCAAACGAATTCTATATAGAAATAAAATTGGAATGTTAAGCCCAAAACATAATGCCTGGGGTTTACCAGGCGTTTGAGTCATACTAAAGTCAATTGCATAATCAAATTCATTTTTATCAGGAAAATACAACAAATTACTTACTTGGTTTTTAACTATACTGCTTTTTAGCTTTTCATCTGCTTCAGTCAATTGAACAAATGGTGCAAATAGTAAGAACTTGTCCCGTTGTGCATCACAAGTATTTGATAATAACATCCCTTTCGTCTTTAAAACAGACATTTTCCCGTTATTGTCAAACCATATGAAATTTAGCTGGTCAATAACATCTCCTTGAGATAATACTTCTAGCGGTTCATAAAGAAAATGGTTTAGTTTTTTCCCTGATAAATCAAATTGCTTAATTGATTCTTTTACTTTATCTCTGACGCAAGGGCTTATTTGAGGGAACATTTGATGAACAAAATCAATAAAATCATTCATCATAAGCTAAAATAATTGAACTCCGTTGGCTCTGAAAGCTTCGTTAATAACTCACTGTACATTCCCGATTCTTCTTCTGTTAACCCTCTTACATCCCCAAATAATAACCATAATCGGGTTTTCGGACATATCCAAAAGCCCGCTTGGCTCTAAAAAACGAAAGAAAAATAAAGTGAGCATAAATGAAGTTAATTATGCTCACTTTCCATCTATATACATCTGTTCAAAATGGTATTTCATTTACTGCCATTTTCTTTGTTCTCTCGGAACATAGATTTTTTGCAGTAAGGAGAAAATACCGGCTTACATGAAATTATATTCATTGTGACCAATACTGGCATTCCCAGATGAAAAAGTACAAACACAACTCGTTACCAACGGGAATCTGACAGAGCATGTCCCGAAAAAGAATCCCGCTCAACGGTTAGGATAGAGTGTTTTGGCAAAACCTACAATCAACTTAAAAGGTATAATTCCCTCAGATTATGAGGCATTATACCTATTTTATTTTAAGGGGACTTTTTCAGTGCCCTCAAAAACTTCGATACGCATTTTGATAGTGCCGACCATGATACTAAAAAGGGGCTTATTCGTTCTCTTGTAAAAGAGATTACGATTAATAATCATAAAGACATTAATCAAAGAAAGGCTAAAGATATAGTCCTTCAGTTTTCACAAAGGGATATTGCTGAAACTTCTAAGACAGATAAGAAAAGTGTTTGATTTACTTATGATAAGGTTCTCCCCTATTAATCTTAAAAGCCCTATATAACTGCTCCAGCAATATCACCCTCATCAACTGATGAGGGAAAGTCATCCTGGAAAAAGAAAGCTTCAAATCCGCCTTCTGCAAAATACTCTCATGCAGACCCAGCGACCCGCCGATAATGAAAACAACATTACTCCGCCCCTTAACCCCCAGATCCTCTACAAACCCGGCCAATTCCTCGGATGACAGCATTTTGCCCTCGATGGCCAAAGCCACTACAAAAGCCCCCGGCCGCAAGTGCCTGCCGATACCCTCTGCCTCCTTGCGCCGTACCTGGTCCTCCTCGGCAGGGGAAGCCTTCTCCGGGGCCTTCTCATCGGGTACCTCAACTACTTCCACTTGGGCATAACCACCCAGGCGCTTAAGATACTCCTTCACAGCCTCGGTGAGATACTTCTCCTTCAGTTTCCCTACCGCTATAACCCTGATATTCAATCCTTTTCCCCCACTTCGCCGAACCTGGCCAGCACATACTTAGGTTCCCCGGCACAAACCAGACACCCGCCAACCGCCTCCCTAATCAAATCTGCCCTCTCCACCAAATACATCTCCGGCGGCTGTTCAGTCTCATACACAAACCTATCAATAACCTGCTCCAAATGCCCCTCACAAGCAAACATCATACCAATTCCCCCTACAAGAAAGGAGAGGGCCACCCTCTCCTTTTTAAGCTTTCATTCAGCCTATCATTCTGTTTTGCTGATAGCTGACAGCTGATAGCCGACCCTCAAGCATTCCTTATAAGCTACGGTTGCGCCGGCATTTCCCCAAGAACCACCGATATCTCCGTAATCTTCTTATCCCTGACCACCTTGAGGCGGACTTTTTCACCTATCTTATACTTCTCCAGGCCTTGCTGAAGATCGCTAAATTCTTTAATAGGCTTCATCTCTAGGGCGAAGATAATATCTCCGTTCTTCATGCCCGCCATGGCGGCCGGGCCATCGGTTACCACTTTGTCCACCACAATCCCATAATCTACAGGCAATTTGTTTTCCCCGGCCATTTTAGAATTAACCTGACCCCCGCGGTAATAGATACCTAACCAGGGCCGTACCACCTTGCCTTTTTCTATCAGATCCTTAATGATAGGCTTGGCAATATTTATAGGAATGGCAAAATTCAAACCCTCCACCCGTTCATTAAGAATCTTGACACTATTGATGCCTATTACCTCGCCTTTACCGTTAACCAAAGCACCGCCGCTATTGCCAGGGTTAATGGCGGCATCGGTCTGAATCAAGGTGAACTTCTGCTCACCCACGCTGATGGTACGGTTCAAAGCGCTGATAATCCCAGCGGTGACCGTCCGGGCAAATTCTTTGCCCAAGGGGTTACCAATAGCCACAGCCAATTCCCCAACCACGACCTGGTTAGAATCACCCAGAGGGGCTATTGTTATTTCCCCCGCTTTGGTTGGATCGATTTTCACCACCGCCAGGTCGGTTCTGGGATCGCGACCCACGATTTTTCCAGGAACTTCCCGGCCGTTGGCCAGACTGACCATGATTTCTTCCGCTCCCTGAACAACATGATTATTGGTAATGATATAGCCCTTCGGGTCAATAATAATCCCGGAGCCGCTGCCCTGTTCAAATCTGTCATCTTCCTCACCGGGGGTAATCTGGGGGTGGGGATTAACCGAACTCCGGTTGCTGATACCCACAATGGCCGGCCCTAGCTTCTCGGCAATCTCGATGACAGGAGTTTTGGCCTGGGGGGTGGCACTGGGGGCTATCTTGACCAGTTTTTGCTCTCTGGGCATGGTTTCCCTGTCCAGCAAGCCGGGAACGAAGAATGCGATAATTAGCCCGCCGATAATGGCGCTAATCAAGGAAATAGCCAGGTATGAAATAAATCCAGGGGGCCTGGGGTTAAAATCATTATCGTAATATGCCATTGGATGACCTCCTTTCAACACATAGTATTATTCCCCGGAACCCAGATCATAAACAGGGCCCGGGCCGCCCCGCGGGGCCACGGCCATATCCACCTGCCGTCCTATAGCGCAGCCTTTTTTCTCCATAATTTCGGCCACTGTGGTGTACGCCAGGTCGGGCTCATTATTCTCTTGGCTCAGATGGGCTAGCACCACCTGTTGGGTGGTACCGGAGCATAGGTCGGCTAGGATATGCCCGGCGGAAATATTGGAAAGGTGACCCTTCTGGCTCAGGATTCGCTTCTTGAGATTCCAGGGATAAGGCCCCTTTTTAAGCATGTCCAGGTCATGATTGGACTCGCAAATCAGCATATCTGACCCGGCCAGTTGGTCCTTGATGGAAAGGTTAATACAGCCGGTATCTGTAAGCACCCCCAGTTTCTCATGACGGGTATGGATAGTATATCCCACCGAATCCACAGCGTCATGGCTGGTAGCGAAAACCTCCAGTTGAAATTCACCTACTTCAATACCCTTGCCTGCTTCTATGTAACGCCGGTTTTCATCCGCCACCGGCCCTACGGTTTTGGCCATGGCGGCCCAAGTTTTTTCTGTAGCATAAACCGGTTTGTCCAGCTTACGGGAAAGAACCCCTACCCCTTTAACATGATCCACGTGTTCATGGGTGACCAGAATGGCCTTAATCCGGGAGAGATCCCGGTCGATGGCCGCCAGCCTTTCCACGATGGCCCGTCCACTTAAACCGACATCAATGAGGATGGCTTCTTCTTGGTCTTCTATGTAGATGGCATTGCCTGAACTGCCGCTGGCCAGGGTTGTAACTTTCATTAACTATTGCCTCCGGATAAACTTTTTATTATTTAATTGGCTACCCGGCCGTGTAATTCCTGCCTATATTTCATTTTTCTCCCCACGGGTCAAAGTATAAATATCAATCAGGTAATTTTTATTATCATAGACTACCTTCTCTTCTCCGGTTTCTAACCGCCAGCCCAGGTTAGTTAGCTCCCCTATCAATTGGCGGCCATAAAGCCGTCCAGGATCGGCAAGGATAATCTGCCCTCCGGGCCGTAGGTTGCGGTTAAAGATCTCCGTTAGATAAGGATGGAGATTGGGTTCATACAGGATATCCGACCCTAGTATAATCTCAAACTCCTCCTCCATTTGAAACTCTCGCCAATCATCAACAATTTGAATAACTTCCTCTAACCCGTTTAGACGGGCGTTTTCACCGGCCATTTCCATTGCCTTATCCACATAATCGGTCTGAGTTACCCTGGCCCCCTGAAGGGCGGCAGCTATCCCTGCTAACCCCAAACCTGCCCCCAACTCCAAGACCTTCAAGCCCTGCAAGTTCCTGGTCCGGGTTAACCAACGGGCTAAAGCCAAAGAAGCCGGCCACAGTTCGGCCCAAAAAGGGATGGCATCAGCGTCAGCCACGTCCACTAAGAGTTCATCCAGATTGCTGACCACCTTAAGTTTGACGTGGCGGCTGCCCAGGGGGATAGAAATTATTTTTGTTTTTAAGTTCACGATTTCACCTCGGTTTTAATGACCGGGTAATAACCCCAGCAGAAAATAACACCATGGCTTATCCATGGTGTCATGAAAATTTATCTTATCTAATTTTAAACCTATTAATCTTAGTACGCAAGTTTTCCGCTAAACTGGCCAAATTTGCCGCAATGATACTGATTTTCTCATTGTTGCTCATCTGCTGCTGAACGGAAGCGGAAACCTGCTGCATTGCCACTGAAGATTGCTGGGCGATGGCGGTGACGTTATCCACGGCGGCCACCACCTGGTTAATCCCCTGGGATTGTTCGTGGGTGGCTACCGATATTTGTTGAACCATAATCTCGGTTTCTTTAACCGCCTGAACGATTTCCTCCAAAGCCTTTTTGGCTTCATTGGCCACCGAAACTCCTTCGGTTACTTCCCGGCTACCCACGGCCATGGCTTCGGCGGCATTAGTGGTTTCGCGGCGAATTTCATTAATCAATTCACCAATCTGTTGGGCCGCCGCCCCTGAACCCTCGGCCAGTTTCTTAACCTCGTCAGCTACCACCGCAAAGCCGCGGCCGTATTCCCCGGCCCGGGCCGCTTCAATGGCGGCGTTGAGGGCCACCAGGTTGGTCTGGTCGGCCAGACCGGTAATCACATTGACAATTTCCCCAATATGCTCCGACCTTTCGTTAAACTTATGTACTGCCCGGGTTGAATTAGTGACGGTATCAGCGATTACGTGCATCTTGGTCACAGCCCGCTCTACCTCCACGGCTCCCTTTTCCGCCGAAGTGGCAGCCCGCTGAGAGTTAGAGAAAGCCAACTGGGAATTGGCGGCTATCTGCTGAACCCCACCGGAAAGCTCCTGAATGGTATGGAGGGTGGACATCATCTGATCGGCCTGGCGGGTATTACCACCGGCAATTTGCTCCACCGCAGCAGAAATTTGCTCAATGGATGCAGTGGCATGCTCAACCGCTGAAGATACTTGGGCCGCTTCACTGGCTACCCCCATAGCAATCTCGGAACTCTGGGTTACCATCTCCCGGATATCCCTCGCCATTTTATTAAAGGCCTCGGCCATTCGACCAAAGATATCCGTGCTAGGGAAATAGATGGCCTGGGTCAAATCCCCCTCGGCAACTTTATTATTGGCCTCCAGAAAAGTTTTGATAAGGTTATTCAGCAAATGGTTGACATAAAGTAAAATCAGCAGACCGGAAATAAATCCTACGGGGATTACCGCCAAAAACAAAGTGGTAATCTCTTCTTTGGAGGCGTGCAGATACTGGGTCAAAAAGGAAGTCCAGATTAAAGTTCCTCCACCGGTGATGAGAATAAACACAAATGCCAGCCTATAAAAGGGTTTGTAGCGAAAAAAACCACCGTTAGACATTATATCACTTCCTTTGACAATATTCGTTATAGATTATTTCGTTCCCTGTTTAACTTTTCCTGCTAGTTGTTAAGGATTTTTTTATTTAATAGGCTGGGGGGCTACAAAAATTTTCCCCAATACAAATATAGGTCGGCGTAAACGCCGACCATAGTTAACCAACCCTGGTAATCCGGGCTCCAAGCCCGGTTAATTTGTCTTCCAGGTTTTCATACCCCCGGTCAATGTAATGAATATTACAAATCTCTGTTTCCCCCTGTGCAATTAGGCCGGCAATGATAAGGGCGGCCCCGGCCCTTAAGTCGGAAGCCTTAACCTGGGTTCCCTGAAGTTGAGGCACCCCTTCTACCACCGCAGTTCTTCCCTCCACCTTAATCTTGGCCCCCATCCGCTTTAACTCCTCAGCCAACTGGAGGCGGTTTTCGAAAACATTTTCCACAATGATGCTAATCCCCGGAGTAATGGTTAAAAAGGCCATCACCTGGGACTGCATATCGGTAGGAAACCCCGGATACGGCATGGTCTTGAGATCAATGGGTTTAAATTCAGCCTCACCTTTGACATGAATGACATCATCTTTTTCTTCCACTATGATATTGGCTTCCCGCAGTTTGGCGGTCAATGGCTCTAAGTGAGTAGGAATAACGTTTTCCACCAGCACATCGCCCCGGGTAGCTGCAGCTGCCACCATAAAAGTCCCCGCCTCTATCCGGTCGGGAATAATGGAGTAACGCACCCCTTTAAGTTCGGGTACCCCCTGGATTTTAATCACATCGGTCCCGGCGCCCCGCACCTTAGCCCCCATGGCGTTTAAGAAGTTGGCCAAATCAACAATTTCCGGTTCCTTGGCCACATTCTCAATAACGGTTTGTCCTTTGGCCAGCACAGCGGCCATCATGATATTCTCAGTAGCCCCGACACTGGGAAAATCCAAATAAACGCGACCACCTTTTAAGCCGGTGGTGGTGGCTTTAATATAACCGTGATCCAGCTCCACCTTGGCCCCCAAGTTAACCAGACCCTTAATGTGGAGATCCATAGGCCGGGAACCGATATTGCACCCTCCGGGCAGAGCTATATTGGCCTTGCCCACCCTGGCCAAAAGAGAACCCAACAGCAAGTTGGAGGCCCTTAATTTCTTCACTTGTTGATAAGGGGTGGTATAAGATAAGTTATCCGGTGAATTTATCTTCACACAATCCTGGCTAACCCACTGGTATTGGGAACCAAGTTCTTTTATAATTTCTAACATTATCTCAACATCGCTGATGTTTGGGACATTTTCCAGGTACACATCGCCCCGGGCCAACAAAGCGGCGCTGATGGCGGTGAGAGCAGCGTTTTTGGCCCCGCCGACCCTGACCCTGCCCACCAAGGGCTGTCCCCCTGCTATGACAATTTTTGACACGGAGTAAATCCTCCTTTTTTATACATACTAATAATTATTCGCCCAATAATGAAAATCTCCTGCAAAAATTGTCAAGGCAAGGTCAAGGTATTTTACCGTATGATATTGCTAATGGGGGGAAAAATATTAAAAGAGAAACGAGAAAGGTGGGAGTTTGGTGGCCAATGATTTTAAGTTGCAGGAAGAAATACGCAGTCTCCTTAAAAACAGAATGAACCTTAGCGCTTATGACATCAATATTGAAATAGAAGACGGGCGAGTATCTTTAAGTGGGGTTGTAGACGTCCTGGCGGAAAAAAACCAGGCCGGCGAAATGGTTAGCCGTCTGCCTTGGGTTAAGAAAGTGGATAACAACCTGACCATCGCCATGGAAAAAGGGATCGAGGATAAGCAAATAGCCCAGGAGGTCCTGGCCAAGTTTGAGGAACTGGGTATTGACCCCCGTCATATCGGAGTGGAAGCCTCCCATGGCATGGTCAAATTGGTAGGCAACGTTGCTGCCGCCGCCGAAAGCCTTGCCGCCCTTCGAGCCGCCGAAAAGGTGAGGGGGGTAAAAGAAGTCCTCTCGGCCCTTAAACTGGCCGAAGAATCCACCCGTGATGATGCCACCATCACCAACGCTGTGGAAACAGCCTTGTCCCGTTCAGATGAAGTTGATGTGCGGGATGTGATGACCGAGACCAAAAACGGTACAGTTTATTTAAGCGGTTGGGTAGACAGCCAGCAGCAAATTGATGCGGCGGTGGCCCTGGCCAATTCTGTTACGGGGGTTAAGAAAGTTCACAATCATCTTAGGGCCAGCGGAGAAGTCACCGAGGGCGATGTGGCTTTAACCAACGAAGCCCGGCGGGTATTAAGTAAAGCAGGCCTGGGTGTGGTTAAAGTGTTCGTGGTAAACGGGACTGCCTTCCTGGGGGGTATCGTCCAGTCGATAGACCAAAAACACAAAGCCGGTGAAACCGTGCACAAAGTGGACGGTCTTACCGGTGTTCATAATGCAATCACTGTGGCTTTGCATTAAGATGCCTGATGGTTTACCCGATCCATATTTTCCTGAAGCCAAAGGTAATATTCTTTCTCAAATCCCTTAATATTTACTCCGATAACCTCTTTAAAGCTTCGGTTCAAGGACATACCCCGGCCCAAGTTGGTTAAGATTTCATCCAACTTGGGCTGCCCGTATTTTTCCACCAGATATTGAATAGCTACCAAGGATTGACGATAGGCGAGGCCTTGATTAGGCAGGTAATCGAAGTTGGCATCCATTTCGGCGAAGGGATATAAAGGTTGGTCCAGGCTGCTGCCCGGTTCCTGGAAAAGGAACTTGGTTAGCAGGTACTCCTCATACTGGGCCACCCCTTCGGTAAACCAGCGGGGGTAATTGCCCCGGGTCCGGTAATCTATCACCAAGTGGGTAAACTCATGGGCCATGGGGCCTGTGGTCTCAAAGATGTGGCCCATTTCTTCGGGGTCGTCGGCATCTACCCACTGTTGAGGAGAAAGCACCCTAATCACCCCGGCCCAGTAGACCCCCATGGCGCTTTCATCGGCCTCCCAGCCAAAGGTGCGGCCCAAGTCCTCCCTGGTGGGGTAGATAATGACGGGAACCTTGGCTTTTGGCGTAAAGGCTAGCCGGCCCACTACCGGCTGGTAAAACTTTTCCGCAGTGTCCAAAACCAACGGTGCCATTTTTTTATCTTCAGCTTGATAATAGACAGTAAAGTGGCGGCCCTCCAACTTTTCCATATTGCGAACCTTCAGCAATGTTCCGGTCTTGATGACTTCCCGCACGGCACTGTAGATATAAGACCTGGATACCTGATAGTTCCACATGGCTAAACCGCCTAGAAATAAAAACAAGGCCGCCAACCCCGCCAACATCCGGTTCCTAAATGCCCCTCCGGTTTCCGGCCCCAGACCGGGATTAATATTAAAACCTAGCATTGGCATGACTTTCTCCCCCCTTTCTAATCCGTGTTTAAAGTTAAATAAATTATACTATTTATATATGCCTGTACCTAGTGGTAATTGTAGTAAAAAAATAACCGGGAGATTTTTTCTCCCGGTTTAGCTAGGTTTTTTTATTGTTGTGGTTATTGTTTTTTGAAATCAGAAAGTAGTATCTTTTTGCCATGGTTTAACCCTCCTGAAAATTTTCTATATGTTTTTCGGCGGCTACTGCAGCAATAGCGCCGTCAGCAACAGCTGTTACCACCTGACGCAATAGCTTCTTGCGCAGGTCGCCGGCGGCAAAAACTCCGGGAATACTGGTCTCCATCTCCTCATTAGTAATAATATAACCTTCCGGGGTAACCTTTATTTCAGGAGGTAAAAAAAGGGTGTTGGGCTTCATCCCCACATAAATAAAGATACCGTCGGCAGCCAAAGAAGAAACTTCCCCTGAGACAAGGTTTTTGTTAATTAACTCATCAACCTTATCGTTGCCCTTAATTTCTTCCACCACAGTATTCCAGACAAAAGTAATCTTAGGGTTGCTTTTGGCTCTTTCTTGAATGACCTTAGTTGCTTTCAAGGCATCCCGGCGGTGAATCAAGTAGACCTGGGAAGCAAATTTTGTAAGACAAATGGCTTCTTCCACAGCAGCGTCCCCGCCCCCAACTACCGCAACTACCTTTTCCCGGAAAAATGCTCCATCACAAGTAGCGCAATAGGACACGCCTCGTCCGGTAAAGGCGGCTTCACCCGGAACCTGAAGCTTGGTGGACTGGGCGCCGGTAGCCAGAATCAGGCTCTTGGCAGTATATTGGTTTTTGGCGGTGGTTACTTTTTTAACGGCTCCCTGAAGGTTCAATTCAGTTACTTCTTCGGTGATAATCTTGGTCCCGAAGCGCCGAGCCTGTTCATTAAACTTCATAGCCATGTCAAAACCGTTAATGCCCTCGGGAAAACCGGGGTAATTTTCGATGTGTTCTGTGGTGGCTACCTGTCCGCCGGGCATGGTCTTTTCAACCAGTAAAGTAGTAAGATTGGCCCGGGCCGCATACAGGGCGGCAGCCAAACCCGCCGGTCCCCCTCCGATAATGATTAAGTCATAAAACAATTTATATCCCCCCCCCGTTAATGATATCCATAATCTATTTAATTATAACTGATTTACGCCAAAAATAAAACCCTGCGATATGCTTCGCAGGGTTTTGTTTCCATTATTAGCGTAGGTACCCCAATGGGTTAAGAGATGCACCCCGGGAGATTACTTCAAAATGCAAGCTGGAACCGGTAGCATTACCAGTTGTTCCAACTCTACCGACTAATTCTCCCTTATCCACCTGTTCCCCTGCTTTCACGTTAACGGTGGAAAAATGGGCGTACCTGGTAACATAACCGTTACCGTGGTCAATGTCTACCGTTTTACCATAAGCGGCATACCAGCCAGACCGGATAACCCGCCCGGCGGCCGACGCTCCCACAGGATCACCGGTTCGACCGTCAATATCTATCCCTTTATGGGGGCGGCCCCAACGCCAGCCATACTTGGATGTAACCATCCCTTGCAAAGGCCAGATAAATCTTCCTAAACCACCCCGAGAGGCCACCATGGTGTTGGCATAACGACGGGCGCCCCTAGCTACGATCTTTTCTTTAGGTTGCTTAGTTACTTTTGAAGCCAGAACCTTACGCTCCACTTCCTGTCCATTACGCAAGACAAGTTTATAGGTCACATCTTTACTACCGATGATACCTTCCTGGAGAACCTTTTCCTGACCTTTAGTAAGTTTTTTATCTTGTTTTACTTTAATTTGATAAGGAATTTCTTCAGTGGTGGAAGCCTTAATTACCGAGACAACATTAACCAAAGGCTCAACTTTAACCAGGTTAAGCTCCTGTCCCAAATCCAGCTTGTCTGATTTTATCTGGGGGTTGGCGGCCAAAATTTCTTTAACCCTCAAGTCGTTGGCCCGGGCAATAGTCCACAAATTATCGCCCTGTTTGACTACATGGATGACTTTCTTATTGCGCCCGTTTCTAAGCAATTCTAAGGCATCCTCGGCTTTTATGATATCACTAATATCTACCTTGGTTTCAGCTAATTCAACCTTTTCTGCAAAACTAACCGACTCAACTTGCACATCGGTTAATTGACCCATATTTTCTTTCTTTAAAGTTTCAATTAGTTTTTTGGCATCTGTTTTGTTGGCTAGAATAATTTCCGGGCGACCATTAATTTTAATCGCCACTCCGGTGGTTATAAAATTAAGCCCCTCATTAAGCTTCTTCTTGAGAGAAGGAAGATTATCTATATTGGAATTATTGGCTGCTATTTTCTCATATGTAATATTATCAGCAACCCCTACTTTGAGTCCGGATTGCCTGTTTTTTTCTTCGATAAGATCTTTGATTAGTTTCTCAGCTACTACTTTGTCTTTAACAACTGCGACTTGTTTACCGTTGACAGTAACAGCAATGGCTTTATCGCTGATACCAAAGATGGCAACCCCCAAGGTGATAATAAGGGCCGCACCGGCAATACCGGCATATAAAGTTTGGCGGGGATTTTTACTTTTTATATAGCGATTTTTAAACTCCCGTATCGATTTGGTATTGACATTCTTTAATTTGTTAGTTAAAAACTCGTTAATTTTGGTTAAATTCATAATCCTCTCCTTTCCAGGAACACACCTATAAACAGTTATTTTTATTTTTTCGGCTAATCGAATTTGGAAATTTCCCCCTCTCTAAGAAAGCAACGCCAAGGTGCTACTATTATAACATAAGATTTCCAAGGTGGTAAACCTCTGCTTTTAGTAGAATACTGGCGGAAAAGAGTGGTTTTCGGGGGGTAATGGCTATTTTCAGACAATCTTCGACTTTTGAGGCAAATGAAAATGAATTGCAACTGCACATTGGGTATTGCGGGCATAAGAAGAGCTAAGTTTGACACTTACGTATCAAACAAAGTCTTTCTAGCCTGAATATAGATAGCGCATTCCAGGCGTTTCTTCTCCAAGCGGCAGCCTGTTTCGTAAGGTTGGTAGATGTCATGGTTGGCTCCATAGGCATTGGCATGGCAGCCTCCGCTGCAGTAGAACTTGGCCCAACAGGTCTGGCATTTGTCTTTGTTATAAACATGAGCCTTTTGGAAGGTTTTTATTAAGTCCCTCTTGAGCTGCCCGGTGAAGACATCGCCCACCAGAAACTCCTCCCGGCCTACGAACTGGTGACAGGGGTAAAGTCTGCCGTCAGGGGCTACGGCCAGGTATACGTGGCCGGCTCCGCAGCCGGATAGGCGTTTGGGCAAACAAGGGCCGCCCGAGAGATCCAGGTTGAAATGGAAGAAGTTGAAGGGCTGTCCTTGTTCGGCTTTGGCCAGATAGGCCCTGGTGAGATTCTCGTATTCCTGTTCAAGCAGGGGCAGGTCTTCGGGTTTGAAGGCGTAATCTTCTTCCGGCGGGGCCACCACCGGCTCTACGGAAACAAGGTTGAACCCCTGTTCCACTACGTGTAAGACGTCCCGGGAGAAATCCAGGTTATGATGAGTGAAAGTACCCCGGACATAGTAGTTTTCGTTATTTCGGGATTCCACAAACCTTTTGATATTAGGTAAAATCTCATCATAGCAACCGGAGCCATCCACATAGGTGCGCATGGCGTCATTGACTTCAGGCCGCCCATCCAGACTAAGGACAACACTAATACCGTTATCGTTAAGCCATTTTTCCACCTCCGGGGTGAGGAGGACGGCGTTGGTGGTCAGGGTAAACTTAAATTCCTTCCCAGCTTCGGCGGCCCGTTGGCGACCGTAAGCCACCAAGTCCTGCACCACTTTGAAGTTGAGCAGGGGTTCGCCGCCGAAAAAGTCGATTTCGCAGTGACGGCGCGGCCCGGACCGCTCAATAAGCAAATCTATTGCCTTGCGCCCCACCTCTAGGGACATCAGAGAACGATCCCCCCCAAAGTGGCCGGTGCCGGCAAAGCAATAGCGGCAGCGTAGGTTGCAGTCATGGGCAATATGTAAACAGAGGGATTTGAGGATTGGTTCGGCGGGTACGCAATATTCCTCCAGATGAGTGTCGGGGGCCAGCAGTTGACCCGCCTCTCTGAGGCTGTCAAGTTCCTCCAACCCTTCCCGGATTTCTTCAGGGGAAAAACGCCCTTTGAGTCTCTCGATAATTTCATCAGGCTCCTTTTGGCCGTAGTACTCCAGGATGGCCCAGACCAGATCGTCCACCACATGAACAGAGCCACTGTGGACATCCAACACTATCTTGGTTCCGTCAAAACTAAACTTATGAATCATTTGATTTCCTCCAGAACATGAAATAAGACCCTTTCCATAATAACAAAGAAAGGGTCTGTACTCAATAGTTTTTCCTATGTATGTTTTACTTGGCGCAAACCTGGTTGCCTACGGTACAGGAAGTCTTGCAGGCAGACTGGCAGGAAGTCTGGCACTCGCCGCAACCGCCGGTCTTGATGCTGTCCTTGAGGGACTTGGTATTTAAGGTTTTGATGTGTTTCATATCATTGGGCCTCCTTATGTAATTTCGATGATAATGGAGCGGAAGACGAGATTCTATGATGTAATATATTATAAATCTTTAGGTTTTATTAGTCAAAAGTTTTTGAGTTCTTGGCAAAAACATTTGTCAGAGCTAGATATGTAAAGCCCAAACCAATGCTAACCGAATATACAAAAAGTTTCACAGCTATTGAAAAATCTATAAGACTTAAAGAATATAATAACGAAGCAACAAAGACCAGTGCAGTTAGTATTTTTTTGATTATTTTATTTCGTATCAAAACATGAAAAGTATGACCTACTATCCCTATAGACAAAATAAAATAAGCAGGCAGAAACAGAAAAATGGTAGTCATGTCGGTAAATAACGGGAACATATTGTCAACATAATTAGGCCAAAATTGAATAACCATCCATAATGTTAGAATAAACGATATTACAACCCCTAACTTGTATTTCATAATTCCACTCCTTTATGAAAATTATATATTAAAAATGTAAAAAAGGTAACCCCAAGGATTACCTTTTTTACATTTAATATGTATACCATTGACTTTGCCATACATATTTATACTGATAGTCTCCTACTGCATTTTCTGATAAAATTAGTTCTTTATTTTTAACGGCAGTATTAATCGGAACCTTCGTTATTGCGTTACTGACACTTATAGTATCACTTATCAAGCTAGCTGTCGGAGCAAGAAAAAAGTAGCCCACCCCCCTCCAGAGGAACGCTACTTCTTCTAGCGGCTTTTGACAGCCTGTTATGACCGCCTACCGGCGGTAGTTGTACTATACCGGGGTGCTACCAACACATCGGTTTTATTTATAACCTTATTCTATTTCCAGTATACATATGTTAGGAAAAAAAAGCAATAAAAAAGACCCTCGCCGGTCATAAATTCAATGGTGCCACGGGACGGAATCGAACCGCCGACACGAGGATTTTCAGTCCTCTGCTCTACCGACTGAGCTACCGTGGCAGAATTCCTTTATATAAAAAAAATGGCGGAGCTGACGGGATTCGAACCCGCGGTCTCCTGCGTGACAGGCAGGCATGTTAGGCCTCTACACCACAGCTCCATGCTTTATCTGGTGGGCGATGACAGGATCGAACTGCCGACATCCTGCTTGTAAGGCAGGCGCTCTCCCAGCTGAGCTAATCGCCCTAGAAAAGCTTCGCCAAGGCGAAGCACAATCTTAATAGTGGTGACCCCTACGGGGTTCGAACCCGTGTTCCCGCCGTGAAAGGGCGGTGTCTTAGACCACTTGACCAAGGGGCCAAAAAAATGGTGAGCCATGCTGGACTCGAACCAGCGACACCCTGATTAAAAGTCAGGTGCTCTACCGACTGAGCTAATGGCTCGTTTGTGGTTTGAAAATGTGTCTCACAGGTATTTATCTTACTATAAAGCTAATTGCTTGTCAACGGTTATTTCAAAATTTATTCTGGGTATTTTTAGCTGTTGATTAAAGCTCGATAGCTCTGCAACAACCGCAGGGTAACCTCGCCAGGCCGCCCGCTGCCAATGGTGCACCGGTCAACTTTAACCACCGGGACCAATTCACTAATAGAATTGGTCAGAAACACCTCCTGGGCGCCGTGAACTTCATCTAACGGAAAAAACCCCTCTTCAACAGGTATTCCTTGCTTAGCGGCCAATTCCAACACCACCTGGCGGGTGATGCCGGGCAATATACCAACTTCAACGGCAGGAGTTTTTAAAACTCCGTTTTTAATGAAAAAAATATTGCTCACCGTTGCTTCAGCGACCCAATGTTGATAGTTTAGCATAATGCCTTCTTTAGCGCCAGCCTTAATTAATTCCAGCTTTGCCATGATATTGTTTAGAAAATTAAAGGATTTAATCCTTGGATCTGTGCATTCAATAGGATTGCGCCTAGTTTGCAAAGAAATGACTTCAATACCTTTTTCATAGGTTTCATTATCTATGGCCAGGGCCTTGGCCATGATCACTAGGGTGGGCTGGGGACAAAGACCGGGATCAATACCGATGGGGCCTGGCCCCCTGGATATACTCAATCTAAGATAAGCATCGGTCATCCCATTGGCGGCCAAGGTCTCGCCCAGAGCATCGGCCAGGTATTCCCTGGTCCACGGAATATTTAACCCAATGGCTTCACCATGGGCAAAAAGGCGGTCCAGGTGCTCCCCTAAACGGAGAAACCTGCCGCCATATGCTCTGATGGTATCAAAGATACCGTCACCGTATAAAAATCCATGGTCATAAACCGAGACCTTAGCTTCCCGGGCAGGAACCAACTGCCCGTCCAGAAAGACTATGTCTGCCACGGAAGCCGCCTCCTAGTAGATGCTCTTGTTAACGATGGTCTGGGCTCTCCTGGTTCCTACGCCCACAATGCCAATCTCCACCCCGCTGAGTTCACCGATACGCTCCAGATATTTTCTGGCGTTAACAGGAAGCTCATTGAGGCTGGTGGCCTTGGAAATATCCTCTTTCCAGCCGTCCATCTCTTCATAAATAGGCTGACACTTGGCCAGCACCTTCAGGCTGTCTGGGAACTCGCTGATTATAGTGCCGTCCTCATGTTTATACCCGGTGCAAATCTTTAATTTGTCCAAACCACTCAAAACGTCCAATTTGGTCACAGCCAACACATCCAGGCCGCTGACCCGGACGGCATAGCGGGCAATTACTGCGTCAAACCAGCCGCAGCGACGGGCCCGTCCGGTGGTGGTGCCAAATTCGTTACCGGCTTTGCGGATGTATTCGCCCAGTTCATCATTGAGTTCGGTGGGGAAAGGTCCTTCCCCAACCCGGGTGGTATAGGCTTTGACGATACCGATGACCTTGGAGATTTTGGTGGGACCGATTCCGGCGCCGATGCAGGCGGCCCCGGAAATGGGATGGGAGGAAGTTACATAGGGATAGGTCCCGTGGTCGAGATCCAGCAAGGTTCCCTGTGCTCCTTCGAACAAGACATTCTTACCGGCAGTAATAGCCTGATGAATAAGTAGTGAAGTATCAGCAACATATTTACGTAAAGCCTCGGCATAACCCTGATAGGTTTTGAAAACCTCGTCAAAGTCAAACCCATCGGCATTATAAACCTTTTCCAGTAGATGATTCTTAGCTTCCAGATTGGCTTCCAGCTTGGCGGCGAATTCTTCTTTATCCAATAGATCCACCATTCTGATGCCCACCCGGGCCGCTTTATCCATATAGGCAGGACCGATACCCCGTTTGGTGGTACCAATCTTATTAGCGCCTTTACGTTCTTCTTCCACCTCATCCAAAACTTTATGATAAGGCATAATCACATGGGCTCTGCCGCTAATCCGCAGGTTGTCGGTTTTAATACCCCGTTTGGCGAGGTAATCCAGTTCTTTAAGAAGAACCTCGGGGTCGATAACCACTCCGTTCCCGATGATGCAGGTTTTTTCGGGATAGAGGATACCGGAAGGAATCAGGTGGAGCTTGAACTCTTCTTCCCCTACTACCACGGTATGACCGGCGTTGTTACCTCCCTGATAACGCACTACCAAATCAGCATTCTCGGCGAGGAAGTCAGTTATTTTCCCCTTTCCTTCATCACCCCACTGGGCCCCTATTAAAACAACTGTTGACATGGACTGCACCTCCACTGTTATTCCAAACAAACCGCTGGTCTTTACTCTTTTTGGAAGTATTTACGCACAAATAATTAATATTCGCCATAAATTCCGGTTATCCTTCTTTACCTGACGGATATTATACCCCAAACCCAGTTCCTTAACCTAGGCGTGGTCCTGCACCAGATTGACGAATTTGGTAAATTCACTTAAGAAACCTAATTTCACCGAACCCACCGGGCCGTTACGGTGTTTGGCGATGATAATCTCGGCGATGCCCTTTTCCTCTGATTCAGGATTATAGTATTCGTCCCGGTAGATAAAAGATACTATATCAGCATCCTGCTCAATGGCCCCTGATTCCCGCAAATGGCTTAAGTTAGGCTTTTTATCCGTACTCTGTTCGGCGGCCCGGCTCAGCTGGGAAAGGGCAATCACAGGAACGCTTAATTCCCTGGCCAAGGCCTTCAAAGACCGGGAGATCTCCGAAATCTCCTGCTGACGGCTTTCCGATCGGCGGCCGGACTGCATCAACTGGAGATAGTCGATGACAATCATACCCAAACCGTGTTCCGACTTCAGTCTTCGGCACTTGGCCCGCAGCTCCATAATGGTGATACCGACGCTATCATCAATGAAAATAGGGGCCTTGGATAGCGGCCCTACCGCATTAGAAAGCTTCTGCCAGTCGCCTTCCTGGAGTTTCCCGGTCCGCAGCCGGTGCTGGTCAATCATGGCCTCGGAGCAGAGCATCCGCTGAACTAACTGCTCCTTGGACATCTCCAAGCTGAAGAGAGCCACCGGAGTTTTATATTTGATGGCGGTATTCTGGGCAATGTTCAACACCAAACTGGTCTTACCCATGGCCGGTCTGGCTGCCACTATAATTAAGTCCGAGGGCTGGAACCCGGAGGTCATCCGGTCAAGATCCATAAACCCTGTAGGAACCCCGGTGACATCCCCTTTATGGGTATAGAGATACTCTATCTTATCAAAGGTTTCCATAAGAATCTCGTGCATGGTGGCAAAAGCCTTGTTGGATTTGCGCTGGGCCACCTGGAAGATCATCCGCTCGGCCTGGTCGATGAGTTCCTCCACCTCTTCTTCCCCATCGTAGCCCATGGCCGCAATCCGGGAAGAAGCGCTGATAAGGTTGCGCAGTAAGGATTTTTCTTCAACAATCCGGGCATAATATTCAATATTGGCCGCAGTGGGAACGATGTTGGCCAGGGAGGCCACATAAGCCACCCCGCCAACCTTCTCCAGGGCGTTTTTTTGCCTTAATTCTTCACTGACGGTGATGATATCAATGGGTTCATTACGGTCACTCAAGTCCAGAATGGCTTCAAATATAACCTTGTGGGCATCTCGGTAAAAGTCATCAGGCCGCAAACTCTCCATGGCCTTCATTACCGCTTCCTGATCGATCATCATGGATCCCAAAACCGACTGCTCGGCATCCAGGTTCTGAGGCGGAACCCGATCCGCTAATACACTCATGGCCTATTCCTCCGCCGCAAAAACGTATTCCATAGCCTTCTGAATGGTTTGGACAGGTATAACCTTAATGTTTTTCATGTCAAAGGGCACATCTTTGGCATTTTCTTCGGGAATCAGGATGGTGGTGATTCCCGCCTGTTTAGCTCCGTAGATTTTTTCCAGGACACCGCCCACCGCTTTGACCTTACCTTGGATAGAGATTTCCCCTGTTACTGCCACATTTTGTCTGATGGGTTTGCCCTGGAGGGCGCTGATAATGGTCAAGGTAATGGCGCATCCGGCTGAGGGACCGTCTATCTGGCCGCCGCCTACAATATTGACATGGACATCATAGTTGTTCAAATCTTCTCCCGTGACCTGCCGAATCACCGAGGCGGCGTTGAACACCGAGTCCTTAGCCATAGAACCGGCCGTGTCATTAAAACGGATGGAACCGGTACCTTTCTTTTTAACGGGAAAAGCAACCGCTTCTATCTCCAGTACCGAACCTACAAAACCCAGTACGCCCAGGCCGAAGATTCGCCCTATTTCACCGGTATCTGATCCCTTAACGGTTACATAGGGGTGAAGCCTGCTGGTCTGAACCACTTGGTATACATCCTGCTCGGTGATTACCGGCCGGTCCTGGGAATTTCCTGCGGCAGAATATCTGTAAAGCACCATCCCATAAGCATCGGCCATAATGTTAATGGCTTTTCTTCCTTCAATGGTGTATTCACTAATAATGGCCGGTATACCGGGTTCCAGGGCCACATTGAGCTTTTCGGCGGCATTGCGGACTATCTCCTGAATATCCTGGGGATTTAACGGTTCGAAATAGACCTCGGCACAACGGGAGCGGATGGCGGGATTGATGCTCTCAGGGTCCCGGGTGGTGGCCCCGATTAAAATAAAATCTGCAGGGGCCCCTTCCTCAAAAAGTTTCTTAATATACTTTGGAATGTTGGCATCTTCAGGGTCGTAATAGGCCGAATCGAAGTATACTTTCTTATCTTCCAGCACTTTAAGCAGTTTATTCTGCAAGATAGGATCGAGTTCCCCGATTTCATCTATGAAAAGAATGCCTCCATGGGCATCAGTCACCAGGCCCAACTTGGGCTCAGGGATACCGCTCTCCGCCAGGTCCTTGCGGGCCCCCTGGTAGATGGGATCATGGACCGAGCCCAACAGGGGGTTGGTTACTTCCCTGGGATCCCATCGCAAGGTGGTTCCGTCCACCTCTACAAAAGGGGCATTTTCCTCAAAGGGGCTGTGGGCATTGTCTTTAACTGCTTCCAGGGCCAATCTGGCAGTAGTGGTTTTCCCCACCCCGGGAGGTCCATAAAGAATAATGTGTTGGGGGTACGGTGAAGCCAGCTTGGACAGCAACGCCTGGACAGCCCGTTCCTGGCCCACCACCTCATCCAAGGATGAAGGCCTTAAAACATCCATGGCCGTCCGGGCCAGTTTTTTCTTGTCCAGTTCCTCCAGATGATTGAGCTGTTTTAAGGTTTGGGCGTTTTCCGGCCCGGCATTTTCTTTGAGAATTTGCATTTTGATTTCCTGCATATACTCTTCATGCCTTTGCTGCATACGCTCAGCAATCTTTTTTTCCAGTTTATCCTCTACCGACTTCCGTGCGATGATATCGGCAATTTCATCTTCAATATCCTCAATAATCAAAGGTATATCCTGATACGAAGGAATAATATCTATGGTAGGGTCTTCAAAAACTATTTTTTGTAAAGCTAAAACCCTCTCCCCTAGGATTTCGGAGCGCATAAGATTCAAGGCTTCCAACTTGCCGGCCTTTAAAATCAGCTTGTCAGAACCGTAAATATTGGATAGCAAACCAAAGAGGGCCGTTACCTGCCTTCTTAACTGCTCTTCCTCGGTAATTTTGTGCGCCAAATCAGATTTACTAACCCCTTTAAGTTTTTCCAATATGTTTTTCACCTTTTACTACCCCTTTCTACTGTTCAGAAACCTGGATTTTAAAGGTAGCTTGAACCTTGGGGTGCAACTTGGCAGAAACATTATAGGTACCCATGGCCTTGATTGGTTCGTTCAGTTCCAGTTTTCGCTTGTCAATACTGATCTTGGACTGATTCTCCACCACTTCAACAATATCTTTGGCGGTAATAGAACCAAAGAGGCGACCACCTTCGCCGGCCTTGGTAACTATTTTAAATGTTTTGTCCTTGAGCTTAGCAGCTAACTCCCTGGCTTCTTCTTCTATCTGCTGGCTCTTGCGATCTTCGGCAGCTTTTATTTGAGACATTTCTTTCATAGTGCCGGAGGTAGCTTCCACGGCCAACCCTTTAGGGAAAAGAAAGTTTCGTGCATATCCTTCTGCTACCTCAACAATGGCACCTTTTTTGCCAAGCTTCTTAACTTCTTGTTTGAGAACAACTTTCATCTTACTACCTCCTATTCGGTTTCTTTGTTTATACCCAACCGCCGAAAATTAACAGCCGGGTCAAATAACCCTATGATCAAAAGCATTATGAGAGTTACAGGCAGATTTAAGACTAAAATAAAGATAAGGATAATCTTGAAAAACCAGCCAAAAGATAGCCGAGCGAAGTAATAAACAGTCACCGCCAACCCTATTATGATGCTAATAACTACATCTACGAGAATTAGGTTTTTGCCTATGATAGCCCAAATACTTTCGGCAGGACCGGCAAGATATAAAGCCAAGCCTGCAATCATCAGCCAAATTATATACCAAGGTAACTGCCACTGGCTAAAGGGATTGAGAGGTGTTTGATAGGAATTTATTCTGGTCAAAATTTTCCCGGCCAGAAAGTAATTAAAGACCACGGAAACTAAAACTCCGAGGATGGTGCTGGCTGGAATTAATTGTATCGAAAGCTCCACCGTTTCCTTGAGCATCTCGCGAACCATTGCTTCGGTATAACCCCTGGCCTGTTGAACCTCCAAAGCATTAGTCTGTTTAAGAATCTCCATATATGGATCAATCGTTGACAATAGATGCCTGCGTAATTCTGTAATATCTAGGAATCCTGCTAACCAGCTATAACCAAGGAGAAATCCTCCGATACCCGTCGCAGTACCTATAATGATAAATAAACTACGATTAGTCGAGACATGATTCTTTAACAACAAACCCACAATAATGCTAGCCGGGAGAAATTGTATTATATAAAACAAACCCTCCTTAAAGCTTTGCAATCCTATAATCATGAGGATACCGGCAATAGTCAGGGCCACCAGCCCTTTTTTCAAGCCTTCCTGACGGATAAAAATAATTGCCGGTATCAGCCATATCATATAAGCCAGTATATTGAACAGGGGAACGTTGGCGGCTATCATACCAATAACAGCGGTTAACCCAGCACACCATATAATAGCCGGAATGCCCGGCTTTTTTATACTTAGAGACACCACCTTCACCTCTCTAAAGAAATCATCTATATTAAGGTAGGATTTTTCATTACTATTTCCACAAGTTTATATTAATTTCCTGCTATTTAAAGATGGCCAAAAATAGGCAAGGGAGCATTCCGCTCCCTTGTTAGTTCTACTCAGCAGTGAAAGGCAGCAGAGCAATAGCTCTGGCCCTTTTGATGGCAATAGTTAATTGCCGTTGATGTTTAGCGCAGTTACCGGAAATTCTACGGGGAAGAATCTTGCCCCGTTCGGTAATATACTTCTTCACCTTACCGGTTTCTTTATAATCAATAGCCTCTACTTTATCAACACAGAAGCTGCAAACCCGTTTTCTGGGTCTTCTACCGCGATCGCGTTTCAAAATAATCCCTCCTATCTGTGGGTATTAAAACGGAAGATCGTCGTCAGAGAAATTGGTGTCATTGCCAAAATTGCCGCCAACTGCAGCGCCGCCCTCTTTAGGGCTTAAGAAACGGACATTTTCGGCTACCACTTCGGTAACCCAACGCTTCTGACCGTCCTGGCCGTCGTAGGTACGTACTTGAATGCGGCCATCCACCGCCGCAAGTTTACCTTTGTTGAGGTAATTAGCACAGCTTTCGGCCTGAACGCCCCATACCACTACAGGAATGAAGTCAGCCTCCCGTTCGCCCTGTTGGTTCTTAAAGGGTCTGTCGACAGCTAGGGTGAAACTGGCCACTGCCTTACCGGTAGTTGTATAGCGAAGTTCAGGGTCTTTGGTCAGCCGACCGATTAAAATAATACGGTTAAGCATATGAACACCACCTTAGGTTTCTTCCCATAAAATTTCTCTAACGACTAACTGTTTGCCGTTTACTCTTCTTCTTTGACGATTAGGTGTTTGATTACCTCATCAGTAATCTTTAACACCCGGTCGAGTTCCTGAGCAACAGCGGCTTCACCTTTGAAATTACAAAGAATATAGAAGCCTTCTTTAAAATCATTAATCTCGTAAGCCATTTTGCGCTTACCCCATTTATCCAACTTGACAATCTCGCCACCGTTGTTCTCAATGAGGCCTTTGAACTTGTCCACAACTGCGGTAGTTGCTTCTTCTTCCAAGGGCTTAATGATGTAAATCAATTCGTATGCTCTCACGACCTAATCACCTCCTCCCTACGGACTGAACGGCCCTATCTCCAGGATAGAGCAGGGATGGTGAGACATGGAAGTCTCAATAAAATATTATATCAGAGAAGTTGCTCATAGGCAAGTGTTTGTTGGGGGTGTTTTTGGGGTTTTTGGGGGAGCTTGTGGCGGGAAGGTTGGGGGTATTTGTTCGCCTATAAGTATGCACCTTGGGTATCGCGGCACAAATACCCCCAACCTATGCATGTCAAGCTTGCAAAACTTGCAGGCATTCCCAAGGGTCAGCTTCTAAATGACCTATGAGCAACGAAGGGGGAGGCAGTAACCCGGAGGGCACGTTACGGAACTTTCGGGACACCAATCACTTCGAAGGGCCCGTCGCGAAGGCCACTGTGACCACAGGGAAAACAGTATGAGAGTTTGGCCGCAGCAGGGGCCGAGAAGATGATTGGTCGGAAGTGGAGTATGGTGCCCGGAGGGTTACTGCCTCCCCCGGAGTCGACCCAAATGCCCCAGGGAAGCTACACATTGAACCTGAAGTACACCACATCGCCGTCCTGCATGACGTACTCTTTACCCTCAAGACGCATGAGTCCTTTTTCTTTGGCGGCGTTTTGGGAACCGGAGGTGATGAGGTCATGGTAGCCGGTTACTTCGGCGCGGATGAAGCCGCGTTCCATGTCGGTGTGGATTTTGCCGGCGGCTTGGGGGGCTTTGGTGCCTTTTTTGATGGTCCAGGCGCGGACTTCCTGGACTCCGGCGGTAAAGAAGGTGATGAGGCCGAGGAGTCGGTAGCCGGCCCTGATTAGGCGGTCCAAGCCGGATTCATTCAGGCCCAGGTCGGCTAGAAATACTTCTTTATCTTCATCGTCCAGTTCGGCGATTTCTGCTTCGATCTTAGCACAGACCACAACCACTTCGGCGCCTTCCTGAGCCGCCAGTTCTTTGACCTGGAGCACCATGGGGTGGTTTTCTCCCTTGGCCAGATCCTCTTCGCTGACATTGGCGGCGTAAAGTACCGGTTTAGTGGTTAACAAGCTCAGGGTTTTGACATACTCTATTTCTTCGGGAGAGAACTCAATGGTGCGGGCGGTTTGCCCTTCATCAAGGACGGGTTTTATCTTTTCCAGAATTTCCAGTTCCACCTTGTATTTCTTATCCTGGCTCTTGAGCATCTTCTGGGTACGCTGGATATGGCGTTCCAGGGTTTCCAGGTCGGCCAGCACCAATTCGGTGTTGATGGTTTCGATGTCCCGGACAGGGCCGATGTTGCCTTCCACATGGGTAATGTTCTCATCTTCAAAACACCTGACCACATGGACTATGGCGTCCACTTCCCGGATATGGGAAAGAAATTTATTACCTAAACCCTCGCCCTTGCTGGCTCCTTTGACTAGGCCGGCAATATCTACGAATTCAGTGGCAGTGGGCACCACCCGCTGGGGTTTGACCATCTCTACCAGCTTATCCAGCCGGGGATCAGGAACCTCCACCACGCCTACATTTGGGTCAATGGTACAAAAGGGATAATTAGCGGCTTCAGCGCCTGCCTGGGTGATGGCATTAAAAAGTGTTGATTTACCTACATTTGGCAATCCGACGATTCCTAGTTGCATGACCAGTTTCCTCCTTATGTTACTATGTGACATTATAACCTGACTAGTAATATGTTTGCAATTCCAAAGGTTTTGCCACAAATCTTTACGTTATCACAAAGAGGATCCTACCCCTCTTTTCTCGCTAACAAAGCTTTAACACCCTTTTCAAACTTGGGTCTCGGCAACATCACCTGGCGGCCGCAGCCCAAGCATTTGATGCGAAAATCCATCCCCGTCCGGGTTACTTCCCACTGGTCGCTGCCACAGGGGTGAGGTTTTTTCATTTTTACCACGTCGCCTAAACGGTAATCTGCCATGCTTTAACCTCCTAATCCGCTTTCCTTAAGGTTACCGGGGCCTGTTTTCTGGCTCTCGTATCCCAGCATAACCCTGCGGGGATACGGAATCTCAATATCCTCACGGGCAAATATTTCTTTAATTTGTTTACGCAGTTCCCTTTCCACCCGCCATTGTTCCATAGGTTTAGCCTTGGCAATAATCCTAATGACCACTTCAGAAGGCCCAAAATTAACCACGCCCAGGACTTCCGGCCCTTCATGAATGATTTCCGACAGGTCGGCTTTAACCTTTCCCACCACCTGATTGAGGGCCTCCACCACCCGGTCCAAATCCTCTTCATAGGCCACCCCTATATCCACTAGGGCTCTCATACTGCCCCGGTTGAAGTTGGTTACCTGCTGAATTTGCCCATTAGGAATGATATGCAGCTCACCACCGAAATCCCTGAGCTTGGTCACCCGTAAACCCATTTCCTCTACCACTCCCGATAAACCCGCAGTGGTGATGTATTCGCCTACAGCAAATTGATTCTCAAGGATAATGAAGAAACCAGTAATCACATCCCGCACCAGGTTCTGGGCGCCAAAACCCACAGCTAATCCCACCACCCCGGCACTGGCCAATACCGGCCCGGTGGCTTTGGGGAAAAGAGTTTCCAAAAAGGCTATGCCCACGAAAAAGTACAGGCCGTAACGCAAGGTGCTTTTGGCTAAGCTGTTTAAAGTGACAGCCCTTTTTTCATCAAAATAATACTTGCTCCCTACCCTGGGCTGCAGCATTTTATCAAGTAAAATAGTACCCACCTTATTTATAATGACAGCAATGATTATAATTGCTGCTAACTGAGTCACTACCTCCACGGCGTTAGCCAGGTACGTACTAATTTTTTCCGGGCTAAATTCAGCATTAACTAGTTTAAGAATCTCATTAATCACTTATCGTCACTCCATTTAACTGTCCTCTTTTTTGATCATCATCAAGGCTTCTGCTGCGGTATCCCGCACCAGCCAGTCTTCGTCCCGGGCCGCTTCCTCCAAAGCCGCAGCAGCTACTTCGGCTTTGAGCATGCC
>JAJZSN010000094.1 GCA_021849745.1 Bacillota bacterium
CATGGGCTGGTGTAATTAATGATCCCGTAGCTTGGGCTAAAAAGGTTGCTGAATACGGTGCTGACGCTGTTACCTTAAGACTTGATAGCGCTCATCCCGACAAAGGTAACCGTTCTGCTCAAGAAGTAGCTGCTACCGCTAAAGCTGTAGCTGATGCTACTGATTTGCCCCTCATCATTTTAGGTTGTGGTGTAGACGAGAAGGATGCAGAAATTATACCTATAGTGGCTGAAGCCATCGCAGGTAAGAATGCCCTCATCGGTTGTGCTACCCCTGATAACTACAAGCAGTTTGTTGCTGCTGCTCTTGCTAATGGTCATAGTGTAATTGCTTCATCACCTTTGGACATTAACCTAGCCAAGCAGTTGAACATCCTGATTACTGAAATGAACCTGCCTACTAATCGCATCGTTATCGAACCTTCGGTTACCGGTCTCGGTTATGGTATCGAATACGCCTATTCCATCATGGAACGTGCCCGCATCGGGTCACTGACCGGCGATAAAATGCTGGCTATGCCTGTTATTTGCTTGATTGGTGCAGATGTATGGAAAGCTAAAGAAGCTAAAGATGTTGACGCTCCAGAAGGTCAAGAGTGGGGGGCTGTGGAAACCCGTGGTATTCTGTGGGAAGTTATTACTTCAACTACTCTACTCCAAGCTGGCGGCAGCATCTTCATCTTAAAGCATCCTGAGTCCATGAAGCAGTTCAGAGCCCACGTAGCAGAAATTAGCAAGGGTTCTAGCTACTAAGCATTAAAAACGGTGCGGCTTAGCCGCACCGTTACTTAAAAATGTAAAGCCGAATAAAGGGAGGTTTCATTTAATGTTCGAAGTTATCGGTGAGAGAATAAACGGACTTTTCAAAGATATCCGTGAAGCTATTAAAGACAGAGATCCCAAAGTAATTCAGGAATGGGCTATAAAACAAGCTGAAGGCGGAGCAGCCTGGTTGGATATTAACACCGGACCTATCCCCAACCAGGAAGAGCAAGCTGAAATCATGACCTGGTTAGTTAAAACTGCTCAGGAAGTCGTTGATCTTCCAGTAGCCATTGACTCCACCAGTGTTCTGGCTATCGAAGCCGGTCTGCAAGCTGCTAAAGGTAAAGCAATGATTAACTCCACCACTGCTGAGCAATCTAAGATGGATGTTTTATTCCCTCTAGCTGCCAAGTACAATGCCGCCATCGTTGCTTTGGCTATGAATGAAAAAGGTGTACCTAAGGACTGTGAAAGCCGGGTGGCCCTGGCCATGGAGCTGGTTGCCAATGCTGATGCTTACGGTGTTCCTATGCAAGACCTTTATATCGATCCCCTAATTCTGCCTGTAAACGTGGCCCAGGATCATGTTCCCGAAGTACTGGAAGCTCTGCGTCAGGTTAAACTTCTAGCTAACCCCGCTCCCCGTACTACCATCGGTTTGAGCAACGTTTCTCAGAAGAGTCCTGACCGTCCTTTGATCAACAGAACC
This sequence comes from Bacillota bacterium, assembly GCA_021849745.1. Taxonomy (GTDB): domain Bacteria; phylum Bacillota; order Carboxydocellales; family JAJZSN01; genus JAJZSN01. The sequence continues at coordinate 1,474 of JAJZSN010000094.1, forward strand.
TTCCTGGCTATGGCTATGGCCGCCGGTTTGGATTCTGCCATCATGGATGCTAACGATGACCCTCTGGTAGATACCGCTGCTACTGCGGCAGTACTGCTTAACCAGTCAATCTACTGTGATTCCTATGTGAAGTTATTTAGACAAAGATAAATTTTTAGATTGAGAATTTTTAAGAACCGTAGGCTTAGCTTGCGGTTCTTTGTTTATACGTTATAGATTGGATTTAATTACCTTGGGTAATAAATCTCTTAATAAAAGGATATGTAAAGTTTTCGTCGAATTTATAAAATAATAAAATTTTCAGAAAAAACAATAATATTTTTTTGGAATGAGGTGAGGATTTTGAAGGTGTTGTCCAGTTCCACCCAAGAACATTTGCCTTATATATTGGCCAGCGCTGTCTGGCATTATCTACAATCCATTGAAAAGATCCTTAATACAACCCGTGATTCTGAACTTGTCGGAAAATTAATGTTTGAACAAAAGATTATAAAAGAGAAGATTAATTATGCAGTTAAAAACCCAATTAGTAGTAACCAATTTTTGATTGATTGCGAATCTAGAGAAATTAATGAGCTTTTAGTAAAGATACTTAATCATTATTTAGAAGAAACCAAAGAAATTTTGCTCACTATAGAAAATCCGGTCATAACGGAAAAGTGTATGGATGATGTTAATTCAATAGAAACACAGTTAATTAAGGCTATTCGAGTAATTAATTAAGCTGACACTTTAAGTGTCGGCTTTTTTATTGACATTCATGTTTATGTCCTAAAATTCTTGGCAGGATATCCAGTTTAGAGGAACGAATATATAGGTGTTTATGGGAACTGGTGAAAATTTTTAATAAATCTTTTTGGATAATGATTATCGGGAGGATTAGACAGGTTCCATGTAGAATATTGTCATCTAAAAACAATTATTTAGTTAATTATGAAGAACGGAGTGACAAAGAAGTGGATAAGGTAGCTATAGATGATTTAAAGGACGGTATGTTAATAGCTGAAACTATCTTGGGTGAACATGGTAAACCATTAATTATTGAAGGAACAAAACTTACCAAAACCCTTATTGATAGATTGACACAAATGCCCCGACAGCATATATATATTTATCATGAACAAACTATTGAGGCTGATCCTGGGGCTATTTTAATCAACCGTGTATTTGATTATTGTCAAAGGGTTTTGGATAACCATTTACCCATGAACCTCTATAAACATAATAATACTCAGGCCCTAGAAAAGCATGACCGGGTAAACAGAATTCTGGAGGGAACTACGTCTGATCCCAGGGTGGCGGAGTTTTATTTGGATTTACGGACAGTTGCTCCCCATTTTTTGGAACATTCTCTGAATGTTTCTGTGTTTGCTTTATTAGTGGGTGTAAGTATTGGGTTATCTGATGAGATGTTGGATCAATTGGCTATTGGAGCAATACTCCATGATATTGGCTACTTAAACTTGCCAAAGAACTTAGTTAATCAAAAGGATTTAACACCTCAGGAACTAAAAAATCTTGAAGAACACACTAAACTGGGGTATAAATATTTGCGGGAGAAGGGGTTCTCTACAGAGGTAGCAAGAATAGCTTTATACCATCACGAGAAATGGGATGGTAGTGGTTATCCCACTAAGCTCGTGGGCGAAAAAGCAGATCTTTTATCTCGGATAGTTGGAGTAGCGGACGTTTATGATAGTTTCACCGGTATCATTGCCAAAGAGAGGTATTTACCCCATGAAGCTATCGAATATCTTTACGGGGCTGGAGACTATCTATTTGATGCCAGATTAGTTAAAGCCTTTATTCAAAATGTACCTATCTATCCTTTGGGTAGTGTGGTAAGGTTAAGTACCGGGGAAGTAGGAGTGGTGGTTAATGTTGAAAAAAATGTTTCTCCCCGGCCTATTATTAAAATCTGTTATGATAAGGAAAATCAAAAATTACCCTATCCTAAACAAATTGACCTTTCGGTGGAGAAAACCGTTTTTATCAAAGAAGTTCTTTGGTAATAGAGAGTTATGCTGCCATGAGTATTAAAATTATGACTTATAATATTCGCCATGGCAAAGGGCTTGATAACCGTCAACAGTTCTTGCGGATTACCGATTTGGTACGGAATACCAGGCCTGATATCCTTGGGATTAATGAACTGGATTGTTATAATCCCCGGAGTAAATTAGAAAATCAACCAAGGTTATTAGCTGATACTCTAGGCTATGAGTTTGTTTTTCATCCAATATTAAAACTGGGTTGGGCACTGTATGGTAACGGTTTGTTTAGTAGGTGGCCTATCGTTGATTATAAACTCCACCGCCTGCCGGGCACCAAAGAACCGAGAGGGTGTATTGAGGCCAAGATTCAACATCCCCAGGGATTAATTAGGGTTATCACCTTGCATTTGGGTCTGGGGCAGGGAGAACAGGAAGAACAACTGACTAAAGTAGCTTTAATAGTGGGTAAATCGGTATTCCCTACCTTGGTAACGGGAGATTTTAATCGTACTCTTGGTTCAGAGGTTGGGGTTTTGGGATTATTGGATACATATACGATTGCTGAAATGGACAACGGTAATACTTTTCCTGCCAATAACCCCACTTTGCGGATTGATTATATTTTATGTACGGAACATTTTCAGGTAGAAAAGGTCTGGGTAGTTGAATCCCAGGCTTCTGATCACTTACCGGTAGTTGCTTTAGTTGGTTTGGGAAAGGACTGAATTTAAGATGAGTAGAAAGAGTAGCGACGGGAATATTGTAGCCAGTTTTGGGGCTGATTTGTGTTTATCGGGGTTTACCAGTATACCAAACCTGTTGCTGACTCATTATCCCCAGTTAGGGTTGACTGATTTTGAGGTCTTGGTTTTGATTCAGATTATGGGTTTGCGCCAGAAAGGGGTTCAATCAGCGCCTACCGCCCTTACCTTAAGCAAATATATGAATGCCGACCAAGGCCAGATTCAGGATTGTATCAGTCGTTTAATTGATAAGAAGTTTTTAGTCATTAAACATTATTTTCATGAAGAAGAAGGAAATCTGACCGAGTATTATTGTTTTGATGTGTTATTTGGAGAATTGTCTGGGATTTGGGCTATGGAAAAACAACAGTTATTGTTAAAAACCCAAAGGATGGTTGAAAATAAATATTCCAAAAGTCTAAAAAAGATTTATAATGCCTTCGAAAAAGAGTTTGGCCGTTTATTAAGCCCTACTGAGGCTCAACAGATAACAATCTGGGTGGAAGAACATAAGATTAACCCAGAATTGGTTTTGGAGGCTTTGCGCCGAGCCGGGTTGCGAGGGGTTTTAAATTTCCGGTATATTGATAAGATTCTTTTGGACTGGCAGAAACGTAAATTAGATACGCTGAAAGATTTGTTGGCCCAAGAAGAGAATCAAAGCGGTTGGGATAAAACAAAAGGAAACGGTAAACTAAAGGCAAAACAAGGTAAAGCTGAGAGTGGAACAGGTGAGGATGATGATGAATTTACCTTGCTTTACTTGAGTTAGTTAGGTGGTCATATGAATAAAATTAATAACTTAGTTAAAAAGGGTATGAATGGGCTGAAAAGCCAAAAACATAGAGGGGAAAATAAGCAGTCTAGTCAGGAAAGGCAGCTTAATGTGCAGGAAAAGTTGCAAAAATGTTCGTTATGCCAAGACCGGGGCATAATCATTGAGAATGATGGGGCTAAGCCTTGCCCCTGTATGAAACAAAAGTCTTTTCTCAACAGGTTTAAAAACGCCCATTTTACCCGGGAAATGTTAAAAAGTAGTTTTGAGAAATTCAATTTTGATTATTATGACCGTAACAGTATGGATCGGGTAAAAAATATATCTTACTATGATTCGGCAATGATTGCTTATAATGCGGCCCGGAATTTTGTGACTGATTTTTTGAAGGATGCCCATACTGACGGGCTGTTGTTGACGGGGCAGGTGGGATCGGGTAAAACCTATCTGGCTTGTTGTATTGCCAATGCTTTGATGGATAAAGGGGTTAGTGTTTTGATGGTGGTGGTTCCTGATTTGCTGGATGAAATCAAGGCCACTTACGATCAGGGCCGCTCCGGCAGCGATTATTCGGAACAGCAGCTTTTGGATTCTGCCCGTCAGGTGGACGTGTTGATTCTGGATGACTTGGGGGCGCATAATTATACCGATTGGACCCGCAACAAGATTTTTTCTATTATTAACTACCGTTTAAACAACCAACTTCCTACTATAATAACCTCCAATCTTTCCTTGAAGGAATTAAAAGAGTATCTGGGGGAACGGACAACTTCCAGGATAATTCAGATGTGCAGGGTTTACCGTTTGATAGTTGACCGTGATATCCGGATTGTTAAACGTCATGAAAAGGAAATACTAAACTTAATTCAGCGCTAAGGTAATAATTCTTTTTACAAACAGGAAACATATGGATATTATACCCTGTTAATAGTATAATTGTAATTGATTATTTATTTTGGGGAAAGGGGATTAGATTTAGTTATGACCAAGCTGAAGTTCGGTACCGACGGATGGCGGGCGGTTATGTGTGATGAGTTCACCTTCGCCAATGTAAGGGCGGTTGTCCAGGGAATTGCTGATTTTGTTAATGGTGAGGGGCTGCAGGACAGGGGTATCGTTGTGGGTTATGATACCAGGTTCTTGGCTGAAAAGTTTGCTGAGCAAGCAGTAGAGGTTCTGGCCGGTAACGGGATTAAGGTGCTGCTGGTCAAAGAAGCGGCCCCAACTCCGGTGACTGCTTTTGCCATCAAACACTGGCAAACCGGCGGTGCTGTAATGTTCACTGCCAGCCACAACCCTCCTGAATATAATGGGATAAAGTTCATCCCCGAATACGCTGGACCGGCAACCCCGGTGATAACGGGCCAGTTGGAGAAGAATATCAGTGCTGTGCTGGACGGCAGGGCCATTCAGGGACTGGAGGCGGCCCAAGCCCAGGAACAAGGCTTAGTCAATGTTATTGACCCTCGTCCACCTTATCAGGAGCACCTGAAAAATCTGGTTGACTTTGATTTAATCGGTCAAAGCAAACTGAAAGTTGTAGTGGACCCCATGTACGGGGCCGGAATAGGTTATGTCAGCAATATGTTGAGGGAATGCGGTTGTGAAGTTATTGCTATCCATGAACACAGGGATCCCCTTTTTGGCGGTTCTTTACCTGAACCCACTGCCCATGAACTAACTGAGTTAATCAAACTGGTGGGTCAACACCAGGCCAATCTAGGCTTGGCTAATGACGGTGACGCCGATAGGTTCGGGGTTATTGACGCTGATGGTACTTATATAACTCCCAATCAGGTAATTGCCTTGTTGTTTTTGCATTTGAATAAAAACAGGGGTTTCAATGGAGGAATCGCCCGTTCCGTGGCCACAACCCATCTTCTTGATGCCATGGCTAAAAAGCTTGGGGTTGAGGTTGACGAAACACCGGTGGGCTTTAAATACATCGGAGAAAAAATGCTTACCAGGGATATTCTTATCGGTGGCGAAGAAAGCGGCGGTTTGAGTATTAAAGGTCACATTCCTGAGAAAGACGGAATCCTGGCCAACTTACTTATGGTTGAGGTGGTGGCCAAAGAGAAAAAGACCTTGTCTGAAGTGTTGAAGGAAGTTGCCGCAGAATTCGGGGTATATGCCAATAAGCGGTTGGATATCAAGATCGCCGAAGATAAGAAAACCAATCTTATTGCCGGATTAAAGGAGAACCCCCCGACAACTGTGGGCAAGCGGGAGGTTATGGAGCGGTTAACCATCGATGGGGTTAAATTTTTGTTGGCTGACGGCAGCTGGGTGTTGTTCCGCCCGTCAGGCACCGAGCCCTTGATGAGGGTCTACCTGGAGGCTTTAAGTCCGGAGGACCTGATTGAATTGGAGCAAGATGTGCGAAAGTTGATTGATTTACCGTAAAACACAGAATATCATGCCAGTATTATGTAAATTCACTAGAGAAAGAAAAATGAACACAGGGGCACGGACATAGAGGAAGACCTTCGAATATGACCCGTGAGCAACGCAGGGTGAGGCAGTAACCTGGAGAGGCACTTTACGGAACTTCCGTAGCCAATCACTTCGAAGGGCCCGTCGCGGAGGCCACTGTGACCACAGGGAAAACAGTATAAGAGTTTGGCCAAAGCAGGGACCGAGAAGATGAGTGGCTCGGAAGTGGAGTACGTGCCCGGAGGGTTACTGCCTCACCCGGAGTCGACCCGGAGTCTTCCCCAAATTCACCTTAGAACGAATTTTTATTTCTAAAAAATTCTGACAAATTTCTAAAATAAAGCAGGAATTATTTGTTCAATAACGAATATAATTAAGTGAATTTAATATTTGGAAAGTTATGGTGCCCCTAAAGAGGGGATAATAGGGAAGTTTGGTTTAATGCCAACGCGGTCCCGCCACTGTAAGAGGGAGGAACCTTGCAATGCAAAAGCCACTGGGCAAGCCTGGGAAGGCGCAAGGAACCGATGAATTCGAGCCAGGAGACCTGCCATGACTTTGGACACTGCTGAACCTTCGAGAGAAAGGGAGGTGCCCGTGATGGTACGATGGTGGCATGAACTATGGCCTGATACCTGATTTCTCCTCAATTCTCGTAATTGAGGAGATTTTTATTTAAATCAGGAGGGATTTAGTATGCATATTGCCGAAGGAATGTTGCCAACTCAATGGTGGCTTGGTTATTCTGGAGCCGCAGCGGTGCTGGTGGCCAAAGGATTAATTGATTATCAGAAAAAATCTGAAAAATGGCCAATGTTCAAACAGTTAACTGGTGTAATGACAGCCGGGGTTTTTATTATTTCCTTAATGCCAATTCCGGTACCTGTGGCAGGTTCAAGCTCTCACCCAGGGGGGACTCCCCTGGCCGCCATCTTGATGGGACCGACGGTGACGGCGCCTATGAGTGTGGTAGCCTTGTTATTTCAGGCTTTATTTCTGGCCCATGGCGGTTTAACCACCTTAGGGGCCAATACCCTAACCCTGGCTTTATTTGGGGGAATGGTTGGTTATTTGGTTTTTAGGCTCAGTCAACGGTCGGGGTTATCTTTATTTATGGCCGGTGCCCTGGCCGGTTTCCTGGGAGACTTGGCTATTTATATGGGTACTTCTATCCAGTTGGCTTTAGCTATTCACGGAGATGCCGGTATCTTTAAGGTTTTCGTCGGGACTCTGCTGGCTTTTATGCCAACCCAGTTTCCTTTGGCTATCCTGGAGGGGGCATTCACCGGTTTGGCCCTTAAGTACGTGGCTGCTCATAGGCCGGATATCCTGCGATCCCTGGGGGTAATTAAAGGGGATACCCTGCCTGTCAAGGCCAAGGAGGTCGGTGAATATGGGCGGTAAAAAGTGGTTAACCCTTTGTTTAATTGTGCTCTTTGCAGGGGCGATTATCGTCGGCCTGGCCATGGGGCAGAGTTTTTCCGGAATGGATGAGAAAGTTAACAGTAAAATCAATGAGTTAGCAATCGCCGCCGGGGCTGGGGAAAGGGCGCCTTTCATTAACACTGACCAAGGGGATTTATTGTTGTTCTTGTTTCTGTTGTCCGGTCTGGTGGTAGGTTTTTACCTTGGTTACCAGTGGCGGAGGATCTTTGGTAAAACGGGGGAGAAGTTATGAGTTCAGCGTTTGTTTTTGACACCAATAAAAAGGAAGACCTATTGGCAGGTTGGGATCCCAGGTTAAAGCTGGTTTTGGTGCTTGCCGCCTTGTTGATGGGAGTAACCAGTACCAGAATGTCGGTGTCGGCTATCCTGTTGCTATTGGCCTTGGGGACGTTAATCCTTTCCGGTAGAAACCTGTCTAAGGTATTGATGAAACTGATGCCGGTGGGGGTGTTAGCCCTAGTGGTATTTGTTACCCAGGTTTTTCTGGTAGGAGGTACCCCCTGGTTTTCGGTGGAACTGGGTTTTTGGCAGATGACAGGCTATCATGAAGGAGTTGCCCGGGGATTACTGATGGCCGGTCATATGCTGGCCGGGGCGGCCCTGGTGGTTTTTCTCATGGAAACCACTTCTTTTGCCCAGTTAATCTTTGCCCTGGCGTGGTTTAAGGTACCCCATGGCTTAATAGAGATACTAACCATTGCCCACCGGTACCTTTTTGTCTTCGGGGAGGAAATTGACCGGGTGAGAAAAGCCCAGCGGATGCGTTTGGGCTATCGCAACTGGCGGGTAGGCTGGAAGTCCGCCGGTACATTGGGGGGTATGGTCATCCTGCGGGCCTTTGAAAAAAGTGAGCGGTTATATAAATCCATGTGTTCTCGCGGTTACCGGGGGCAGATCCAGGTCAGTTATGACAAAGCCCTTGCCAAAAGGGACCTGGCGCCAACTATAGTGACAGGGATTGTGTTACTGGGTGTGTTCTCCATAGGCTTTTAAGGAAGGTAATGAGAGAGGAGACGAAACCGGTGTACATACTGGAAACTGATAATTTGGATTTTAGTTATCCTGATGGATATAAAGCCCTGCATGGAATTAACTTCCGGGTGAGTCAGGGGGAGATAGTGGCTTTACTGGGGGCCAACGGCTGTGGTAAAACCACCTTGTTCCAGCACTTTAATGGTCTTTTTAAACCTTCACAAGGCAAGGTTTTGCTTAAAGAGGTACCCTTAGGGGAGATGGCCGGTGAAGAGGTTTTCAGAACGGTGGGCTTGGTCTTTCAGGACCCTAATGACCAGCTTTTTGCTGCCACCGTTTACGAAGATGTATCATATGGACCAACCAACCTGGGTTTATCGAAGGATGAAATCACCCAGAGGGTGGAAAAGGCCCTGAAAATGGTGGAAATGTGGCAGCACCGGGATAAGTCCATCCACCATCTTAGTTACGGTCAGAAGAAAAAGGTGGCCATAGCCGGTATCCTGTCCCTGGGGCCGGAGGTGATGGTGATGGATGAGCCAACAGCTGGAATGGATCCCCGGGGGGTAAGTAACCTAATGAAGCTGCTGTTGAATATTCAGCAGCAGACGGGTTGCACAGTGGTGATTTCCACCCATCATGTGGACTTGGTGCCCATCTTCTGTCAACGGGTGTATGTGATGAACCAGGGCCGCATCGTACTGTCCGGCACTCCCCAAGAGGTTTTCAGCGATAAAAAGGTCATCCGGGAGGCGGGTTTGCGTTTACCCAGGCTGGCCCACCTGGGGGAAATACTGGTCAAGGACGGGCTGGCCATCAACCGGCTGCCTTTAACCATCGGTCAGGCCAGGGAGGCGGTACTGGACGCCGTTGAAGGGAAGGTTACGGAACGGGGGCAGGTTTAGTGAAGGAATTACGTAACGGGATAACTACCGGGACATGTGCGGCCGCCGCCGCCAAGGGGGCGGCCCTGGCCCTGCTGGGTGAACAATCATGCCGGTTTGTTGAGGTTCCACTACCTTTAGGTGAAGTTTTAACCGTGGAAATAGCCTGGATAAAGGTGGACAATGGGTTAAGCAGGGCCGCTGTGATTAAAGACGGTGGTGATGACCCGGATATCACCCACGGGCTGGAAATAGTGGCTGAAGTTAGACTGACCCCGGAAGGAATCAAGATTGACGGTGGTTCTGGGGTAGGCCGGGTTACCAAACCCGGCCTGCAGATTCCGGTGGGCCAGGCGGCTATAAACCCCATACCTCGCAAGATGATTGAGGATGCCGTAACTTCTGTATTACCTCCGGGACAGGGGGCAGAGGTGATTATCCAGGTACCTGGCGGGCATGAGACAGCCCGGCGAACCCTGAATCCCAAACTTGGGATAGTGGGAGGCATATCCATCCTGGGTACTTCGGGGATTGTGAGGCCCATGTCGGAAGAGGCCTTCAAGAACTCCCTGGCGCCCCAGATAGATATGGCCCTGGCCCATGGGTTTACCGGCCTGGTCTTGACCCCTGGCCGCATAGGGGAGAATATAGCCGTGGAAAAGCATGGCCTGCCCGCCGACGCTGTGGTTCAGATGAGCAACTTCGTGGGTTTTATGCTGGAAGCTTGCGCCGCCAGGGGAATTAAAAAGGTTCTCCTTTGGGGGCACCACAGTAAACTGGCCAAGGTAGCGGGGGGAACCTTCCACACCCATAACCGGGTTGGGGACGGCAGGCTGGAGGTTTTAGCCGCTTATGCTGCTGCGGCAGGGGCGGACCGGGGAGTAGTAAAGGCTATCCTTAGCGCCAATACCGCTGACCAGGCCGCCGATATTTTAATTATCAACGGGCTGCAGGAAGTATTCAGTATAGTGGCCTCAAGGGCCAGCCAACGAGCCAGGGAATATATCCATGATCAATTGGAGGTTGGCACTGTTCTGGTGGCCATGGACGGTATTATTCTGGGCCTAGATGATAAGGCCCGGGAGATTGGAGGGGAAATGGGATGGCACGCCCCGTCTATGTAGTGGGAATCGGCCCTGGAGCCTTAGAATATATAACACCAGCCGCTATGGAGATAATCCGGGAAGCGGATGTGTTGGTAGCGGGAGAACGAACTTTAAACCAATTTCTCGGTTTAGATAAACTAACTTTCCCCATCAAAAACAACTTGGCTGAAATGATAGGGTTTATTCAAGAACACCGGGTGGAAAAAAATGTGGCTGTGCTGGCTTCAGGGGATCCGGGCATGTTCGGTATTATTAACTACCTCAGGAAGCATTTTGCCACCGGGGATTTACAGGTGATACCCGGGATTAGTTCAATGCAGCTGGCTTGTGCCAGGTTGGGCATATCCTGGCATGACGGGTTGCTGGCCTCTACCCACGGG
>JAJZSN010000095.1 GCA_021849745.1 Bacillota bacterium
TCCATAGATATAATTTATATCTATGGAAACGATTTGTCAATGTTTTTAAGTCTACTGTTTATACGATTTTTATCATTTTCCTAGATATAAAATATCGGGAACTTAGGTTGTAGGGACAAAACTTACATTTGTACGTGACTCAAAGCCTGCTACGCCTGATGCTGGAAAAATTTTACACTAAACTTGGGATAGAATAAAAAAGTTACTATATTTCTGTTATTTGGTTTTTTGCTGCTGCGCCGGGAAGCTATTTTATTACCAGGTAAGAAGTTCATCGGCCCCTTGGTATGGCTGGGATTACTGCAGACCAGTTTGCAGTATTTTTTCTTTTATGTAGGGTTGGCTCATACCACCGGGGTTAAGGCTTCGGTGATGGGGGGTACCGGATCATTTTTCGCTGTCATCCTGGCCCGTTTTTTCTACCGCAATGACCGAATTAGTTGGTATAAAGTTGCGGGACTGATAGTGGGGTTTGCCTACGGAAATGGAACCTTGACAACTAATGATATTGGTAGTTGGGCTCATGGGGTCAAGGGGCCAAAGATGACCATGAATCAGGAAGGACTGGTTTCTAGGCTTATCTGCCGGCATTACCACTCTGAACCTGACCGGATCACTAAGATAGGCATCAAATACCGGGGTAGCGGGGTCCTCATGGACGGAAGAACTGAAAGCCTTACTGACTTCGTCCATGTCTGGACAAGGTACCGGAATATTTTCGTCAACTTGGGTTTGCAGGCTGGGTACTCTGTTGCGTAAAGCCTCTGATCGGTAATTGAAGCCTTTTTCGCCCCTATCTTCAGGGTCGTCTAAGCGGATATCATCGTTAATTGGCACATGATTTTTATCGTACAGGTTCAGGCCGTTATGCATAAAGACTACAAATTCTCTAAAATCGGGGATATAGCGATTACTAATTACCACTTCGGTACCTGTTCTAATTTGTTTAAGGGTTCTTGGATGCAAATATTTTGAACCTTTGGACTCAGTGATGATGGCTCCCCAGAGGCCGTGGTGGCGATGGTTGACCAGGTCGCCAAAGCTCCAAAGATTACCTATGCCGTGTTCATGGGGCGCCCACCAGCGGTAAGTAATGGCTTCACCCGGGCCAACAGTGCTGTCTGGGTTAAAACCGACAGCAGAACCGTCAGACCCTCGGACCCAGTAGTGGAGGAGTTGGGGACACATGGAAACCCTTGCACCCATGGGCCAAAAGGCGGGTACAGGCAGGGGTGGGTCACCGGGATGGGGCTGAGGTACATTGACGATGTTTGGGTTAAGTTTGTTAATTAAGGTTACTTCTAGGCTTTCGCCTTCATTAACCCTGAGGACTAATGGTCGAACAGGTATCCTCCCGGCCCTGACCCCGGCTTCCTGTTCAGCCAGCACGAAAATCATCCCGTGGGGGTCATGGTCTTCGTATTGGTTATAAACGATGTCTTTTTGCAGGGCAACTACCTTATACTTATTGATTTTTGTGCCAACGGGCCAGGGCATTCCCGGATCTGTAGCTTTGGGTGGCTGGATATTCTTATTGGGTACGGGTAGCGGGTTACCGGATTCGGTAGGTGTAGAGGGGTTATCACTTAAAGGGAATAAATGTGGGACTTTTTTGTTGTGAATCCTGATAATTCCCCACATCCCCAGCCAGAGGTCATCCATGCCCCCGCTCCAATAGAGGTAGTCCCGCAGATCAGAGGTAGTGTCCAGGCAGCCCTCCATGCTGGGATCAAGGCGGACATCAAATTGCTCGGACAGGGTGAGGGTTTGACCTTGAATGTGGCCGGAGTGGGGGTCGTCAGGATCAAATTTCCAGTGTAAGCAGTTGACATTAAAAGTATGTTGTTCTTCATGAGCCCCATGGAGAAGGCGAACAGAAATGGGGTCTTTGTGATAGGCTTCCAAGAGCGGAGTATATGGGTCGCCGTGAACATAGGAACAGAAGACATAAGCGGGGTCGGCGCCGTTGCGGAATTGGAAGGGTTCATTCCGGTAGTTAAAGGCCATGGTGCCAAAGTCATCAGGTGCGCTAGGGAAAGGCGGCGGATTAACCGGATTGCCGTTGGCATCAAAGGTGATAATAAAATCATGTTCAAAAAGGACAAATTCCCTGAAATCAGGACTGTACGGGGTTTTGATAATGGCCTTAGTTCCGCTGGCAATAGGTAGGCCGGTCTTGACATCTAAATATTCTGATTCTGCGGGTTCAATGACACAGCAAGCAAAATACCCGTGCTGCTGATGGGAATTTGGAAAGAAGTGGTCATGGAAGAAACAGGCCCTTAATTCCCGATCAGCATACCATTTATAGTGAATGGGTTTGGGAGTGTCCAGAATGGGGTTTTCATTAGTATCCAGGATGGGCTTCCCGAACTCATCAAGTTTAAACTGGGCATCGGAACCACTATCATAGTTCCAACCATTAGCGCCACCGTCTGATACCAGGACATCAAATTTAACCAAATGAACATGACAACCGCATTCGTTGGTGACAGTTAATTCCTGGAAGGCATTGCCGCCTAAGAAGACCGGTAGTTTGTTGGTAAAACGAATGTGGATACCTTCACCGGCGTTAGCCCTAATGACAAGGGGTTCAGGGTCTTTATGCCCAAACTTGATGGCGTCCTCGTCTTCGGCTAAGCAAAGAATCCGCCCCTGGGGGTCATGCCAACCGGCCCGGTTAAGTTTGAGGGGGACTTCAATAGCTACGATATCATAGAATCTTACCGGTGTCCCTGGCGGGATGGGATCGACATAAGCAGTACCTTCACCGATAAAGGGCAGGTTATCTAACTCAATTTGTGCCGGTACCCGACCGGCGCCACCATTTTCCGGGGCCGGCGGTTTAGGCGCTTTCCGGCCAAAGGTACCCGGGATAAAGAGGGGGTACCCCGGATGCTGGAAGGTGGGTTTTGGCGGCACTGGACGGCCGGGCAGAGGTCTCAGGGAAGGGATAGGTGTGCCATCGGGATATTTCCTTGGGGTCACCCCATCGGCATAAAAACCGTCCTCCAATTTATCAATTACCCGCCATAAGCCCCACATCCCCATGTCAAAGTGGGGATATAAGTGGCAGTGCCAGATAGAATCACCGATGGAACCTTGTAAACTGCCCGCTCCATGGAGGATATCCAAGATGAAGGACTGTTGGGGCCCGACGGCAATGGCATCGATGATACTACTGTTAGGGTCATTAGGCTCTATTCGCCACTGGTGAGTATGGAGATGGAACCCATGGGTTTCCTTGACACCGGCATGGAGAATCTTAAATTTGGCCTGGTCGCCTTTATAGGCTCTGGGAATCGGGGTAGCCGGATCACCATAAGGCCAGGAACTTAGCGCTGATTCTTCACCTACACAATTAGGACATGGGAATTTCAGCCGGTTACGGGAGGGTTCTGAGCGATAGCTAATAGTGAAAGTGTGGGAAGGTTTGCCGGTCAGGGGTTCGATAGGAGGGTTACCGTTTTTGTCCAGGATGGGTTGTTCGTCTTGAAAGATAATCACAAATTCGCGGTAGCTGGGGAAATTTGGGTTGTGAATATCAGCGAATTTACCGCTGTTGATGGGACCTCCGGTTATTGAATCAGTCCAGGTGGAGCCTTCAGCTTCCACCACCAATGCACCGAATAGGCCATGGATATTGCTGCCGCATTCAAAAGCCAGGGGGTTACCCAGGTCACTAAACCCGAAAATACCTTCCTGGACCGGTTTCCAGATGTAGTTAGCAGTTTCGCCGGGATTAGCTAAGGTATACAGGTTATTTCCGATGAAGGCTCCGTCGGAGGTATTGGGGTTATATTCAACTCCTTGGCAATGGATTCCCGCTGGGAAGGATAACTTATTGGTAAAAGTAATCTGAATTACTTCACCGGCATTAGCTCTAATCACTAGGGGTTCAACTAAAGCAATGGGTGTTAAGGGGTTGGCGGCTACCTGATCGAGAACCCTTTGTTCATTCTCAGCTAAAACATACATCATACCATTAGGGTCATGGTCACCGAATTTATTAATAACAATGGGAATTTGGATAGCAACGATAGAATAATGCCTATTAGGAAGAGAGAGGGCGGCTGCTGAGGTTGACTGCATTTTCGCTTCACTCCTTCTCTTTAGATTTTTGCTTGTATTCAATCTGTAATAAAACTTATGCAATCAGATTAGATTTTACGTCTACGAAAATCGTTGCTAGAACCAAATGCTATCTTAAGTAGTATTACAACATGTTTTCGCTATAAATACAATTGTTAAAAAACCGTAACAATTTAGTCATGGGTATGACATATTGACGGGGTAGACTATGACCGAAGATAAGAAGGCCATGATGGAAGCTAAGAAAGCCGAAATGGGAGCCATGATGGAGAAGAATAAAGCCATGATGGCGGATATGAAGGCCCTGCTGGAGCAGTTTAAGAAGGACGGGAAACTGACTCCTGAGCAGTTGAAGATGGTTGAAGATATGCAGAATAAAATGGCTGAACACCAGGCCATGATGGATCAGAAAATGAAGGACATGGCCGGTATGAATCAGGGGACTGCTCAAGGGCAGCAAAAAGCAGCGGCCCCTAAGCATGATCAAAAGGTAGTTACCCAGCCTGTAAACCCAGGTAACAATAACCAGCAAAACAACCCCCATAATCACGGTTAAGGTGAAATCCCCGGTAGGGTAAACTACCGGGGATTTCTTAATGCAGGAAAAACAAAGCGTACATGGGAACCACCACAGCGGCCACCCCCATGAGAAAAACACCAATGGCCCCACGGTAGTCCTTGCGGCGGAACAACCAAAGGACAAAGTTTAAGGTATAGATAAACACTCCAATGGTAACGCCTACCGCCATGGCAACGATGAAGAATTTCACCTCGCATCCCTCCCTAATAAGTAGATTTAGCGGGCTGAAATTGGAGTCCGATGCGCCGGATGGACATAGCCACCGTTATCTCAATCTCGGCCTTTGGATATAATTCCCCCCAGTTTAATTTTTCCCACTGGGGCCAGGTATCCACCGCATAACGGGCCTGATTGCCGAAACCGAAGATGTCTGTACCCATACCTTGGGTCTTTTTGATTACTTCCTTGGCAAAATCAACTGTATACTTCTCGACATAATCCTCTAATTCTTTTAACATCTCTGGCCTGGTGTAATCAGTGTCACTTTGGATAACCATAATTTCGGCCTCTAAACTTCTGAGCGAATATCCAAAGCCACATTTTTTTGGGGGGACATGGGGTCGGGGAAAGCAAAAAAGCCTCTCCCAAAATTTCCGGTGACCATAGCCATAATCCGGTTTTCAATACCGTTTAACTTGCCTACCATTTTCCGTCCCTTAAAAACAGCCACCCCGATAATTTCTATGGGGCTCACCCCCTTCCCGGGGGATTTCACCGGGCAGAAAAGGGGCGGTTGGTTTAGGCTTTAACTCTTTGGGTTGAGCAAGGCCGCCTTATTTTCCCACCAGGATGGCCGTAGCTTCAATGGCCTTAGATTCCGCATGGGTTAAGTAATCATGGAGCTGGGTCTTGGGCATTAAGTCGGTATAAGATGAATTCAAGACCAGGGTTTCGATGAACTTGGCCGGGTTTTGTTCCAGTATCGGTTTATAGGCAGCAATGGTATCCTTGGCTTTCCCTTCAGCCACTAGTAAAAAGGAGTTAATTAGATTAAGGGCGCCAAAAATGGTAGTGGACTCAATAGAAATAATGGTACTTGGTTGTTGGGCGCCTCCACCGCCTCCTCCTGCGGTCTGTCCGCCGGCCAGTTGGCGGGGGACGGCAATCTGAAAAGTCCAGAGAAAACTGCTGGGAATAGGTCCTTTATCGATCCCAATGGTCAGGACAAAGGCCTGTTCCTCCAGTTCCCGCCGGTCCCAGCAGCCTGAGAGAAAGGAGGTTAAGAGCAGTAGAATCAGTAAACTAGCCAGAATTCTGGGGCCGCCCATGGCTGTCTTCTCCTTTACCTTTTAATTTGAATAGAAACCAGACCAAAGTAGGTATAGTAATGGCTAAGACCCACCCGAAGGAGCGAAAAACATGGTTGTCCAGCCAGACCGCCGCCGGGAAGTTTGGTATCATGAAATCCAGGCCATAGACCAGAACTGCCAGGGGAAAAAGCAAAGGGCGGTACTCGGGCAGTTTCAGGCCCCGGGCCAGGCTTACGGCAGCCAGGTAAAAGAGGGCGGAAGCCTTGACCAGCATTCCAAAGACCCAGATGAAAATAAAGATGGATTCCACTCGCTGAACAAACCGGCCGTAATAGATAAGTCTAGCTAAGTTTTCCAGGGGATAAGGCCCAGCATAAATGGCACTAGGTACAGGAAAGACCATGAGATAAACCAGTACGGTGAGGGCAATTAAAACTGCAGAAATAGTCAGAATGCTCACGGCCACTGTGGTTAACCTGGTTTTGTCCCGGAGATATGGATAAATCATGGAAATGAGAATAATTTGCACGGGAAGAAAACTTTTGATGATACCAAATTTAAGAATTTCGGTGATTCCACTGCCCCAAAACGGGAACAATGTGTCCGGGTTAGCTCTGGGCAGAACCAGGGCCAACACCCCTAACAGGCCGATGGTGATAAAAGGTATGAGAAGCCAGGCACCCCTGGACAGGGATTCGATACCCTGGTAAGCGGAGTAGATCATGGCCATTAGAAAGAGAATAGAGATGACACTTATGGGAGTGGTGGGGAGCAAGGCCACGATGACTGTTTCGGTAAACTGACGCATGATGATTACGGTTACAAAGACAAAATAGATAAAAATCAGCGGCCCGATAAGGGTACCCATTACCGGGCCGCCGGATTCTTCAGCCACTTCGATAAGGGTCCTGCGAGGATTGGCTTTCACAAAGGGCAGCCAGAGGAAGAGGGCGCCCAGAGTGAAGAGAAAATCCACCAGGGGCAGCATCCACCCGGCGGTTTTTCCTTCAGCGATATATTGCTGGGGTAAGGAGAGAAAGATATGCATGGTCAGTACCGTGGCCAGCATAGCAATAGCCTCACGGTAACCGATCTGGCCGTCTCTAAGGGTTGCCATTGGGCTTACCTCCATTGGATTCCTGGTTCTGGTTGACTTGATTTTCCTTGATTTGGTCGCTGGCCGGGTCCCAGGGTCTGGTTATCTTGGGCTGGCGACGAAGAAGTAAAGGACGCATGAATACAGGCCGCTGCTCCTGCTGCCAGACAGGCCGATGCAAGATAACATCCCCGCTGGGGGGCCTGAAAGGGGATACCGGCGATAATATGGGCACCCCGAAGGATTTCTGGCTGCAGATGTGGATAATGGTTATAAAAACCCCGATGGCCAGACCGTAAAAACCAAAAGAAGAAGCGAGGAACAGAAAAACGAACCTTAGTACCCGCATAGCCAGGGATAGACTGAAATTAGGGATGGCAAAGGAACCTAGCCCGGTCAGGGCCACAATGATGACCAGCAGGGGGCTGATGATATTGGCCTGGACAGCCGCCTGGCCCAGAATAATGGCGCCCACGATACCTAAGGTGGGGCCGATTAGGCTGGGAATCCCCTAACCGGGAATCAAGGAAGCCGGGTTATCTTCAATAAGTTGCTCCAGGGTGCCGGTATCGGTTATGTAGTCGGTATCTATGCTCTTAATCCGGCGAATCTCTTCCACCAGTTTGGGGTTGGTGAGGCCTTCCAGGTACAATATGGCACAGTCTACATTGGATAAGCGCCCCACTTTAAACATCTCAGTGACCAGAGTGTCACACCGGAGGCGTTTGCGTACCAAGGCGGTATTGACCCTGATGTGTTCTACAAAAGCCTCTTGGGGGCCCCGTACCACATTCTCTGCATTGGGGCGGCCTACTGTCCGGTGTTCCCAGCCCTTGGTGTCCACCAGCAGACCTTTATGATAGCCGTCCAGGAGAACCATGGTAGTCCCGGCCATAATCCCCTGGACCAGGTCGTCAAAGGCGTCCTTTTCCTCTACCTGGTTGCCGGGGAGGAGTCTTTCCATGACCAGGGTTATGGGGTTTTGGTTGTGGCCCTGTTCATCCAGGTTGGTCAGGAGCATCAGGGGCAGCAGGACATGACTATTGATGGTATCCCTGGAGGCCAGGCCTTCCATGAAGGCTGCTGCCCCTTTGATGGGCGGCTCCAGGGGGATGATAAATTCCCTGATGATGATATCGGTATTGGGCGGAATATGAAATCGGGCCTTGAGTTTAGTAAGGTTTAACTCCAGGTCGGTATAGATTTCCGGGCTGTGGATATCCAGTACGGGTTGCCCGTTCTCTTCGGGCAGTTGATTGACCTTCAGGGGTTTTTTGGGTTTGACAAAGCCCCCTTGCTCTTTTGCTTGAGGTTCTGCAGGCTGCAGTTGTTTCTTTTGTTTAGCTTCATTTTCTCCCTTTTGGGGGGAGTTAGCTTGTTTTTCTTCTTTGGCCGGTGGTGAATTCTCTTCTTGCTGCTTGCCGTCTGTATCTCTAACCTGCCTGTTCCCAAGGGAAAAGGTCTCGTCCATATAATAATCATCGATGATAAAAAGACTTTTGATTTTGGACCAGAGGCTCATGGGCTTTCCCCCTTGGAACT
Source organism: Bacillota bacterium (assembly GCA_021849745.1). Classification (GTDB taxonomy): domain Bacteria; phylum Bacillota; order Carboxydocellales; family JAJZSN01; genus JAJZSN01. The sequence goes on from JAJZSN010000095.1 coordinate 8,561, forward strand.
TGTTGGTATTTCTCTCGGTCAGGGGTCAGGGTAAAAATTATAACAAACTGCTTCAATGCGAACATTTACTTGAAACCAAAAATGATCCATCAGCTTACCGATGCATTGAAAAAAGCGTTGTAGGGACAAAACTTACATTTGCACATGACTCAAAGCCTTGGTACGCCTGATGCTGGAAAAATTTTACGCCAAACTTGGGGTATAACTATTTCTTTGGTATCAGAACTCCTTGGACCCTTGCTAATGAGAATGTTTGGCGGAAAACCACAGGCTTGCAGGGTATCTCTGGGTTGTCGCAGGTTTTGTGGCCTTGTTCTCGGTTCTGCTGTCGGATTATTATGCTGCGTATGTTTTCTTTAGTGCTTTAGGTATTGCGGTAATTGGGCCGATAATTTATTCGTGGGTTTCTTATCGGCGCTTGCGGTAGGTAGTAATGAAAATAGTATCCCCTTCTTGGGATACTATTTTTTCTATTTAAGCATGTTTAAATCAAATTAACCCAATCCCGTCTACCATACAGTAATATCGCCAACAGATGGTTCTGAATTCTACAGGAGCCATCTTTTTTTAGCCATGAAGCACACTTTTTACCCAAGACAATTATAATAGACCAGAAGTCTGTTACCTAAAGGAAGTGGTTGTTTTGTCACAGGAATCCATTCTTGCAAACCGGGTGGGGGGAACTGTCGCCGTTATTATCGGACTGGGTGCAATTTCTGAAGCTGTTAGGTTATATCCGTTGAGTCCCAGTCCTCTTGCGGGAGACCACACAATGATTGGCTTTACTGGGTTGGGATTGTTGGTAATTGGTTTATTCTTTATCTTGAGTTCGCAAACACCCCGGTTCAAGGTGGATTACCCTAGTGGCAAATTACGCTACCTTATACTGGCCGTAGTTGGAGCCCTTTTCATGTACCGGTACCTGATTCCGGTCTTGGGTTATTTGATTAGCACTTTTATCACCCTATTTATATTGCTAAAAATAATGGGGCAATTTCATTGGTTACATTCCTTGTTAGGAGGCGCAATTTTTACTTTTGTAGTTTACCTGATTTTTGTTTTATGGTTAGGTTACTCATTTCCCGCCGGAATCATCGGTATCTAATGAGGAGGCAATCACCGTGGAATCCCTGGATTTCTTACTTGCCGGTTTTGCTCAGGCAGTGACCCCTGTAAACCTCCTGATGGTGGCCTTGGGGGCTTTAATCGGAACATTGGTCGGGGTGCTGCCCGGCCTTGGCCCAACTTCGGCCATCGCTATTTTACTCCCCCTGACGGGGGTGCTGCCCCCTACTCAAGCCATCATCATGCTGGCCGGAATCTATTACGGCGCTATGTACGGCGGTTCCACCACCTCCATCCTGCTTAACATTCCCGGAGAGGTATCCTCAGTCCCAACCTGTTTGGACGGTTATCCCTTGGCTCAGCAAGGGAGGGGCGGCCCGGCCCTGGGGGTAGCTGCTATAGGTTCCTTTGTGGCCGGCTCATTAAGTGTGGTTGGCCTGGTCTTTTTTGCCCCTGTTTTAGCTGAACAGGCCTTAAAGTTTGGCCCTCCGGAGTATCTGGCCTTGATGGTCATGTCCCTTACCATGGTGGTCAACTTGGCAGGCAATTCCATTATCAAGGCTTTATTTATGGGATTGTTAGGTTTTTTGCTTTCCATGGTTGGGCTAGGGCCATCTACTGGGGTGCCCCGGCTGGATTTTGGCAGCAGTACCCTTTGGGGTGGTCTTGAGTTAATCAGTATCATCATTGGGTTGTTTGCCATTACGGAAGTAATCAAAGGAATTGAAGAGAAACGGGTGGCAATTTCCCCACGCCAAATAGGTAATGTTTACCCAAGTTCAGCCGATTTGCGGCAGAGTTCCAAAGCCATGTTACGGGGCGGAGTTCTTGGTTTTTTCATGGGTTTGTTGCCCGGTTGCTCCCCGGCGGTTACTACCTTTTTAGCCTACGATCTAGAGAAGAAGATAGCTAAAAATCCGGAGCGGTTTGGCAGGGGAGCCATAGAAGGGGTGGCTGCGCCGGAGGCGGCTAATAACTCCACCAGTTCTGCCGGTTTCATACCCCTGTTAACCCTTGGTATACCGGCGTCACCGCCCCTGGCTATTCTCCTTGGGGGGCTGATGATTTACGGTCTTACCCCCGGGCCGATCCTATTCCAGCAAAACCCCGATTTTGTCTGGACGGTAATTGCCAGTATGTTTATCGGGAACCTGATGCTGCTGGTACTCAATCTACCTTTGGTGGGATTATGGGCCAATGTTACCCGAATACCCTATGGAATCATGGGGCCGGTTATTCTTATGCTTAGTGTTATCGGCGCTTACAGCGTCCGCAATAGTCTTTTTGACGTTTCTGTGGCCATTGTTTTCGGCGTCCTTGGTTACTTTTTTCACAAGCATCACTGGCCGGTGGTTCCTCTGGTGTTATGTTTTATCCTAGGTCCCCTCTTTGAGCAGTCCTTAATCCAGTCCATGGCCATGTCCGGGGGAAATCCCTTGATTTTATTGGAACGGCCTATTTCGGCGGCAATTTTAATCTTATCCTTAGCGCTTCTGGCGCTATCTATAAAGCTCAAGCGGCGTACCAAGAAGAGGGTAATCCAGGAAGTGGGTGAGGCTGTTGACATAGCCAAATGCACCGGTTGAAGTGTGAGAAGGAGAAAGGAGACGAAAGATGAAGAAATTAAAAGTGGGGATGGTTATATTCCTAATTTTGGGCCTAGTGATTACAGGCTGCTCTACCGGGACTTCCACCCAGGAGGTCAAAGTGGATTACCCGGTAAAACCTATTGAGTACATAGTACCCTTTTCCCCTGGTGGAGGGGTTGATTTGGTGGCCCGGGCCGTAGCCGAGTATGTAAGCAAGGATTGGGGACAGCCGGTTAATGTCATCAACAAACCCGGCGGAGGCGGGGCAGTCGGCGCCGAATACGCCTTAAAACAGACCCCCAAAGACGGGTATACTGTCCTTGCGGATAACGGATCCAGTACCTCCCTGTTGGAAAGTGGCCTGAAAAACCCCCCTGTGAAGATTGCCGACCGGATTTTCGTTTCCCGGATTGTGCAAGATCCCCTGGTTTTTGCCGTTAAGACCGACGCCCCTTGGAAAGATCTGCAGGAATTATCCCAATGGGTGAAAGCAAATCCCGAAAAACTCACTTGGACCAGTGTGGGTTCGGCGGGCATCTCATCCTTTGCTGTGGCCGAATGGCTTGACTCCATCGGGGTTGATTACAGCAAAACCCCCATGATAGCCACCAAGGGAGCGTCCGATTCCATCCCTAAAGTTGCCGGCGGCCATGCTGTGCTGGCGGTTCATACGGTAGCCGAAACCTATGCCATGGCCCAGGCTGGGAAGATCCGCATCCTCGGTGTGCAGGCAGCGGAAAGAAGTCCCTACCTGCCTGACGTGCCAACCCTTGAGGAACAAGGGATTAAAGGGGTTACCGCCAAATGGTGGACCGGAATTACCGTCCCGGCGGG